>UQZS01000032.1 GCA_900545625.1 uncultured Oscillospiraceae bacterium
ATTTTGACCTTGGTACGCGAGCCGACAAATTCGCCGCCCGCGCCCTTGAGCCCCTCTACGCGGCGCACGTCGATGCGCATGGTGGCATAGAACTTCAAGGCGCGACCGCCCGTCGTTACCTCCGGGTTGCCGTAGACCACGCCGACCTTTTCACGAAGCTGGTTGATAAAAATAACGACGGTGTTGGATTTCGCAATAACGCCCGTGAGCTTGCGCAGCGCCTGCGACATAAGTCTCGCGTGCAGCCCCACGTGGCTGTCGCCCATGTCGCCGTCGATCTCGGCACGCGGCACGAGCGCCGCGACGGAGTCCACAACGATGACATCCAAAGCGCCCGAACGTGCGAGCGCTTCGGTGATCTCAAGCGCCTGCTCGCCGTTGTCGGGCTGGGCGACCAAAAGCGAGTCCACATCCACGCCGAGGTTCGCGGCATAAACGGGATCGAGCGCATGCTCGGCATCCACAAACGCCGCTTCGCCCCCCTGCTTTTGCGCTTCGGCGACCACATGCAGCGCAAGGGTGGTTTTACCGGAGGATTCGGGACCGTAGATCTCCACGATCCTGCCGCGCGGTAAGCCCCCGATCCCTGTGGCGATGTCCAAAGAAAGTGAGCCCGTGGAGATCGCTTCGATCTGGAGCGCACGCGTTTCGCCCAAGCGCATGACTGCGCCTGCGCCGTATTTCTTTTCGATTTGCACAAGCGCCGTTTCCAGCGCCTTATTCTTTTCCGCCATAGGATCGATCCTCCAAATCGTACAAATGTTCGTTTTCTGCATTATATACCATTCTTATAAAAAAAGCAACCCTTTTTTTCCGATTTCTCGGTACGGCACATGTTTTGACCGCCCGCTTCGGCTTTTTTGCGTCTTTTGAAAAAAAGACTTGACATTTCCTATGGGTTTCTGCTATTATTTTCTTTGCTTAAACGAGAAAAGGGAGGTGCCTTTGAAATGGCGAAATGTGAATTCTGCGGCAAAAGCGTCGCGTTCGGCATCAAGGTTTCGCACTCGCACAGACGTTCCAACAGAACCTGGAAGCCCAATGTCAAAAAAGTAAAAGCAATCGTAAACGGCTCTCCTAAACGGGTCTACGCCTGCACGCGCTGCCTGCGCTCCGGCAAGGTTACCCGCGCGGTTTGATTGTGTATTGCAATGATGAACGCCCGTCAAAAGACGGGCGTTTTTCTTATGCTTCTTTTTCGTTTTTGCCGCGCGCGGCGGATTGCAGCTCCAAGATCGCATCGCGCACCTCGGCGGTCAGCGCCTGCACATCCTTCCCCTCGCTCACAATAGGCGCGCCGAAATAGACATCCAGCGGGAATTTGCGCATATGCCGCCAGTCGAACATGCGGAACCATTTCGCACCTTTCGGGAAGATCGCATACGCGCCGTTGACATAAACGGGTACGATCGGCACGCCTACGTCGACGGCAAGCACGGCGGCGCCGTTTTTCATGTCACGGAAAATACCGTCCTCGCTTCTTGTTCCCTCGGGATGGATGACGACGCCCCAGCCCGCCTGCAGTTTTTCCTTAAGCGCCGCCATGGTTTTCATGTTGACACCGCTGCGGTCCACGGGCACCATGCCCGCAATGCGGATCAGCTTTTTGCTGAACGGGTCTTTGCGGAACAGCTCTTTTTTTGCCATACAGCAAAGGTGCATGAAGCGGTCTTTCGGAAACGCGGCGGAAATATAGAGGTAATCGAGCTTGGCAACATGGTTGGCGCAAAGGATGAACCCGCCGTTTTGCGGGACGTTTTCCGTGCCGTAAAAGCGCATGCGGTAGCACGTGCGCGCAAGGTTGCGGCAGAAAGCATAAACAAGATAATCGCCGACTGTTTTTTCCTTAGGATAAGCCGTCCCCGTTCCTTCAGCAGCACCCGGCGCGGCGGCGGGATCTTGCAGCGCCGCAACGAGATCGGCGACGGTCATGCTCGCCGTAAAACGGTTTTCCAAATTGACATGGTAGTGTTCCTCGATCGTCAGCGCCAGATCGATCGAGCTCAGCGAATCCACGGACAGTTCTTCAAAAATACGGGTCGTGGGCAGCACGGATTCGGGTTCGACATCCGCGACGCGCGCTACGGCGTTTTGCACGAAAAGCGCAACGTCCGATTCCGCTTCGGGAACGGCAGCTTCGGGCAAAAGCATGTCGGCTTGGCGCTCTTTCAGCGCCTGCTGCTGCAAAAGATAACGCTTCGGCTTTTGCAGGGACGTGCGCTGGATCTCGCGCACGAAATGCAGCTTTGTAACGCGCATATTGCGGTGCACGCCGGCACCCCGTGCGCGCACCTGTGCCGCGACCGCTTCACGGTTTTCGGGCGTATCGTTTTCGAGCACCAAAAAGGCATGGATCTCGTCGCCGTCCGCACTTTCCCGCGGGACGCCGCAAATTACAAATTCCGAAACGCCCTCGAGCGCGGCATATTTCTCTTCCAGATCATCGGGCGTGACCTTTTTGCCGGAGGGCAGGACGATATTTTCCTTGCTGCGCCCCGTGACGCGCACGAAGCCCGCCTCGTCGATCTCGCAAAGGTCACCTGTTTTGAAGAAGCCGTCCTCCGTGAACGCCGCGCGCGTTGCCGCTTCGTCTCGGAAATACCCCTTCATGCGGTAAGGGGATTTGATCAAAAGCTCGCCGGCTTCACTGCGTTTGAGCGTGATCGCAGGATAGGGCTTGCCGCAGGAGTCTGTACGGATGTAGCCGGGTATATTGCCGACGGTGGGGATGTTCGTTTCGGTCGCGCCGTACGTGATGAGGATGTCAAAGCCCGTGCCGTAGTAGAAATCCGCGACCTCTTTGGAAAGCGGCGCACCCGCCGAGCATAAGTATTGCAGGCTGCCGCCGAAGCCTTCGTGGATGCTTTTGAACAGCCGCTTGCCCAAAAGGCTTCCGCTTTTGCGGCGCTTTTTCAGGCAGAGAGGGAAAAACGTCTTAAAAAGCAGCTTGGTTGCAGGGTTCGCGTTGATTTTGCGCAGGATCTGCGTCATAAACAGCTCATAGACCTTCGGCACGGCGGGCAGGACGGTGGGGTGATAGGACGCGAACGCCCCAAGCACCGCCTCAGCGCTGACAGACTCGATATAATGCACCGCCGCGCCGGAAAGCGCCGGACCGAGCACCAAACAGACAAGGCCGTAAATATGGGAATTCGGCAAAATGCCGAGATAACGGTCGTCGGCCTTGAGCCCCTGCACCTCGAGCGTCATACGCGTGGTCTCAATGAGCGCGTCATGCGTGTGCAAAATACCCGCCGCCTTGCGCGTAGTCCCTGAAGAAAAGAGGATGCACGCAACTTCTTCATCCGGATCGGGCGTTTGCGGCATAGAATCGGGCACGCGCACGGGGGAATCCGGAAAAACGGTGCCGTCGAGCACACGGAACACGGGGAATTTGAGGGCGTGCGCCGGCAGCTTTCCACTCGCCTTTTCCGAGAAAAAGGCGGCGCGCACATCGGAAAAGCGAATGCATTCCATAAGCGTCTCGCCGCTGAGCGATGCGTCAAGAAGCACCGCCGTGCAGCAGAGCTTGCAAACGGCAAGGAACGCGATCGTCCACTCGGGGCACGATTCGCAGACGAACGCCACACGGTCGCCCGCGCGGATACCCGCCGCAGTCAACCGCTCGGCATACAGGTCGGCTTTTTGAAACACCTCGCCGTAGGTGTAAACGCGATTTTCGCCGTTGTCCAAAGCGATGGACATGGCACGTTTTTCAGGGTGAGAACAATTGACCTGGTACACGGCATCATAAATATTCATCTTTTCGCACCTCCGAAACCCTATTCCCCCGCTGTATCTCTGTACAGCAGAACCGATTGCAGTCTACCATAAAAAACATGCGGTTGTCAACATTCAGACTGATTTTGACAACATTTTAACAAAAAAGCGGCTTTGTTCGAAAACAAAGCCGCTTTTTGTATTTGCACGTCTTGTATTCAGCGCATATCATCCAGCTCTGCAAGCATTTCCACACGTTTTGCGTGCCTGCCGCCTTCATATTCGCCCATAAGCCACGCGTCCACGATCATCAGCGCCAAAGCGCGCCCGACTACGCGCGCGCCCAGCGCCAAAACATTCGTGTCGTTGTGACGGCGCGAGAGCAGCGCGGAATACGGCTCCGAGCAGACCACAGCGCGCACCCCGCGCACCTTGTTAGCGGCAATGGAAATCCCAACGCCCGTGCCGCAAAGGACGATGCCCTTTTCACACACGCCGCTCGCTACCGCTTCGGCGACCGCCTTGCCGTAGACGGGGTAATCCGTGCGCTCGCCGCTGTTTGTACCGAAGTCCTGTACGGTGTGCCCGTGTTTTTTCAAATGCTCGACAATGCAGTCCTTGAGCTCCCAGCCCACATGGTCACAGCCAATCGCGATCTTCATAGGTTTTCCCCCTTACATTAACCGACGGTGTCCTGCTCCACGATATAGGATTCCACGGGGATCGTTTCGGGCTGGGCTTCGGGGTCGATCTGCGTACCGTTCTGCACCGCTTCGATCATTTTGCGCAAGGAGGTCGCGCCGATCTCGGCGGAATCCTGCGCGATGGTGGCGGTCAGTTCCCCCGCGCGGATGCTTTCGATCGCCTCTGCAGCGCCATCCGTGCCGACCACCAGAACCTGACCGAGCTTTCCGGCGTTTTTCACGGCCTGCAGCGCGCCGAGCGCCATGGTGTCGTTGCAGCAATAAAACGCATCCAGATCCGGGTACTGCTGCAAAATGCTTGCGGCGGTGTCCAGCGCCTTTTGACGATCCCAATCCGCCGGCTGCGATGCGACCAGCTCCACGCCCGTCGCCGCGCGGAACGTATCGGTCGCGCCCTGCTTGCGCGCCTCACCCGAGGCATTGCCCGCCTTGCCCTCGATGATCGCGACCTGTCCGCCGGCAGTCAGCTTACTGACGATATAGTTTGCCGCCTGTTCCCCGACCGCGACGTTGTCCGTCGTGGCAAAGGCAATGACGCTGCCGCCGACGTTTTTCAGCGTTTCCATATCCATTTGCTCGTCGATATTCATCACATAAATGCCCTTTTGGTTTGCCTGCGCTACGCCATTCAGCAGATTGGTGGGCGACAGCGGAGCAACGCCGATGGCTTTGTAGCCCTTTGCAATACAGTTTTCCAAAATGCGCAGCTGCCCCTCGGTGTCCTCTTCGCTGTTGGCGGCAAAAATATCCACCGTAACGCCCTGTTTTTCCGCCTCTTCCTCAATACCCGTTTTCATGGTCGCCCAGAAATCGTTGGACAGTGTTTTTAAGATCACGGCGTATTCCGCCTGCGCAGTACCCGTGCCGCCGCCCGGTGTATCGTCACCGCAGGATGCGAGCACGCCCGTCAGAAGCAATACGGTCGTAAGCAGAATGGCGCATATACGTTTGCGTATACTTATTTTCATAAAGATTCCCTCTTTCCAGAAGCCGTCCGCACCGGTCGTGCGGCGCGCGGCGCAGCTTTATTGAGTTGTTCTGCGGCAAGCATCCCGCCGCCGCGTACGCCGTTTTGCGGACTTTGCGCCGCAAAGCGCAGGTCAAGCCCCTCGGCGGGATACGGCTTGCGCACATGTGCATGGATTGCCTCCAGCAAGATCGCCCGCGGGAAGCCCGGCATACCGAGCACCCCTCCGGAAAGCACGGCGCAATCGGGATCTAATATATTGATCTCTGCGGCGATAGGCACGGCAAGGTCGCGTACATACCGTTCGAGCGCCGGATGCCCGTGATGCCTTGCGAATACCTGCCGCACCGGCGTTTGGGGAAACATCCGCTTGGCGATCCATTCGAGATGTTTTCCGGAACAGCGCACCTCACAGCAGCCGACGTTGCCGCATGGGCACGTTTCGGTCAGATCCAGCATCGGGATATGCCCAAGCTCACCCGCCGCACCGTTTTTCCCGGCATAAAAGCCGCCGTCGAGGTAAATCGCATTGCCGAAGCCCGTGCCGACATAGAAGCCTAAAACCGTCTTGTCCGGCTCTAAAAGCAGCGTATGCATATCGCTGCGCAGCAACAGGTTGACATCGCGGTCCAAAAATACGGGCAAAGACAGCTGATTTTCCAAAAGCGCGGGAAGGGCAAGCGAGTCGAAGCCCGGCAGGTTCGGCGCAGAGCGCACCAGGCGTTTGTCCCGGCTGACGACGGCCGGGACGCCCACGCCGATACCGCGAATGCGTCCGCGCAGCGCATACCGCTCCATATACCCAAGGATCACATGCGCCAGCACCTCAGCTGCATCCTCTTTTCGGAACATGGCGCTCGAATGGCTTTCAAAGTCCTCGACATTGCCCGCCGCATCCACCGTGCCGATCCGAAAATTCGTGCCGCCGATGTCAATGCCGATGGTCAACTGTTCCAACGCTTTTTCCCCTTCCTCAAACTGATTCTCCGGTCGCATTGCGGAAATCCGCCAGCATCTTTTCCCATGCAAGCTTCAAATCGCTGTCCTTCGAAAAAAGTCCCGACGTGCCGACGATGAAGACTTCTGCGCCCGCATCATACAAGGCCTTGAAGGTGCGTTCGTTGCACGAGCCGTCCACTTCGATAAGATACTTGCACCCGTGCTTTTCCTTGAATTCGCGCGCCTCGCGGATCTTTTCGAGCATTTCGGGGATAAACGGCTGCCCGGCAAAGCCGGGGTCTACGGTCATGATCGTTAAAATGTCGATGCGCTCAAGATAATGCCGCACAAACTCAAGCGGCGTGGCAGGATTAAGCACCACACCCGTTTTGCAGCCGAGGGCTTCGATTTTATTGAGGATACGGAACGCATCGCGGTTGACCGTCTCCGCCTGCACGCAAAGATAATCCGCGCCCGCCTCGGCAAGCGGCTCTAAAAACAGATCGGGATCCGTCACCATGAGGTGACAGTCCATCGGCTTTTGCGCAACCGTGTGAAACGCGCGGATAAAGTCGGGCGAGAGCGTGATATTTTTGACGTAATGCCCGTCCATGACGTCCGCGTGGTACATATCGCAGCGGGCATTGAGGATCTCCGTCTGGTTTCGCATATCCAAAAAATCCATACACATTAAGGACGGGTTAAACATAGGTTTCATGGCTTTCCCCTCTTCTTACTTTTTATTGGCTACAAAGCGGTCCAGCGCAACGGAGCCGATGATGAGCGCGCCCATAACAACCTGCTGCAGGGTACTCGGCAGCGACAGCAGGTTCATACCGAAATTGATGACCCCGATGATAAAGCCGCCGATGACTACGCCGAAAATTTTGCCCTTGCCGCCGAAAAAGCTGGTGCCGCCGATGATTGCCGCTGCGATGGCATACGTTTCAAAGCCGGTCGCCGCCGAGGGCTCCGCCGAGCCGACGCGCCCGAGGAGCACCACGCCCGCAAGGCCCGCGCAAAGCCCCGAGATCATAAACACGATCAAGGTATGCAGCTTTACATTGATGCCCGCGTACCATGCCGCTTCGCGGTTGCCGCCGAGGGCGTAAATGTTTCTGCCGAGCTTCGTCTGCCGCGTCAAAAATGAGAGCACTGCCGCCGTCAAAAGGGCAATGATCGCGACTAAGGGTACGAGCCCGAACACGTTGACGGAAATGGTGCGCGTAAAGCTTGCGGGAAAGCCGAACACGGCGCTGGAATTTGAGATGATCAGCGTGATGCCGCGCAGGATCGCCTGTGTGCCCAGCGTGATGATGAACGGGTGCAGCCCCGTGCGGTTAACAAGTACGCCGTTGATAAGCCCCAGCACCCCGCCGAGCAGGACGCCGAGCACAAGGCTCAGCAGCGGGTTTACGCCTGCCACCATCAGCTGCGCGGTCACCATGCCCGTCAATGCGACGACAGAGCCGACGGAAAGATCGATGCCCGCGATCAGGATCGCAAAAAATTCACCGAGCGCGATCAAAATATTTACGGAGCTTTGCGCCAAGATCTGCGTGACCGTCGAGACGGAGAAAAAGTGCCCGGGGCGTGCAACGGCAAGGATCGCAAGCAGCAGGATCAAGATACCGAAGGTGCCGAAGCGCTGCCAAAGCGTGTTAAAGGTTGGTTTTTCCTTTGCTCGTTCTATAGAAGCCATGTTGCGTTCCCCTTTCATTCTGTGCCCCCGGCCGTAGCAGCCAGCACAATGTTTTCCTCTGTTGCCGCGCTGTGCGGGAAAACACGGACGATCTCCCCTTCGCGATAAACGGCAATGGTGTCACACACGGCGAGCAGCTCGGGGAGTTCCGAAGAGACCACCAAAACGCCCTTGCCGCTGTCGGCAAGCTCCCGCATGAGCGCATAGATCTCCGCTTTGCTGCCGACGTCTATGCCCTTGGTAGGCTCATCAAAGATCAAAATTTCGGACTGCGCCGCAAGCCATCTGCCCAAAATGACCTTTTGCTGGTTTCCGCCCGAGAGCTCCGTGACCGGCTGGTTTACGGAAGCGCACTTGATGCGCAAGGCCTTGCGCTGCTGCTCGGCACAACGCTTTTCAAAGCGGCGGTCGATGAGTCCCAGCGTCCCGCCGCCGCGCGCCGTCTTGACAAACGGCAGCAGGGAAATGTTTTGCTTGATGTCAAAATTATGGAAGAATCCCGTTTCTCGGCGGTTTTCGGTCACCATGGCAAGTCCGTTTCGAATCGCCTGATAGGGGCTTTTCGTGCGGATCTCTTTTCCGTGCAACAGGATCTTCCCCGACCGCTTCGGCGCCGCGCCGAACACGGCATTCATCAGCTCGCTTCTGCCCGCGCCCACAAGCCCCGCGAAACCTAAGATCTCGCCTTTGTGCAGGCGGAAAGAAACGTCGCGCGCTTTGCCGTCACGCCGCGAAAGCCCCTTCACCTCGAACAGCACCTCTTCCTGCTCGAAGCCGTTTTGTGCGCTTTCGTTTTGATAGTTCTTGCGGATCTGCCGCCCGACCATCATGGTCACAAGGTCGTCTGCCGTTACGTCGGTGATCTGCTTCGTGCCGACGTTCGCCCCGTCCTTGAGCACGGTCACGCGGTCGCCAATCTCTAGGATCTCCGGCAGCTTGTGGGAAATGAATACGATCCCCCTGCCCTGCGCTTTGAGCGCGCGGATGACCGCAAACAGGTGCCGAACCTCCTCATGCGTCAGCGAAGCGGTCGGTTCGTCCATAATGATGACGCGGCTGTCCACAGCGAGAGCTTTTGCGATCTCGACCTGTTGTTTTTCCGAAATGCTCAGATCCTCAACGGGCGTACGCGCATCGCGGTGCAGCCCTACCTTTTCGAGCAATCCCTCGGCGCTGCGCTGCATTTCGCCGTAATCCACCGTATGAAAAAACGCACGTTTTTTCACGGGCAGCCTGCCGACAAACAGGTTTTCCCGAATGGAAAGCGTCGGGATCACACTCAGTTCCTGATAGATCACGCGGATCCCGAGCCGGTCCGCATCGTGCGGGGTGAGGCTTTTATATTCTTTTCCGTCGATCACAACGCTGCCGGAGGTCGGCTTGTGCACGCCACTCAAAATTTTCATCAGCGTTGATTTACCCGCGCCGTTTTCGCCGAGCAGCACGTGCACCTCACCCGCGCGGATGTCAAAGGACATATCCGAAAGCGCCGTCACGCCCGGGAACTCCTTGCGCACATGTTTCATTTGCACAAGCGTTTGCGCCTGCATGTCGATCGTTCTCCTGTCTTTTTTGATTTGCTCGCGGCAAGTCTCCGCGCGCCGTTTTCTGTGATAGTATTTGAAAGTTTTTTGCCGTTATGCAGTATGCATGGCTGCTGCGCGCACGCAAAAATTTTCGTGAAAAAAAGCGTTTTTAGTTGACACCTTTCCTTTCGCATACTATAATGAAAAAGAAGTCGGGTCGTATTTCACATGCACAAGGAAGGGCAAAGGAAAACGGCCTGGCTTTCTATTTTTTAATTTTTGTCAGGGGATGTTGCAGACATGGAAAACATCGGCTATTACAACGGAAAAACGGGGCTTATTGAGGAAATGACCATCCCGATGGGCGACCGCAGCGTCTACTTCGGCGACGGCGTATATGACGCGACCTATTCCGTGAACCATATCATTTTCGCACTGGAGGAGCATCTGGACCGCTTTTATAACAGCTGCCGCCTTTTAGAGATCCCCGCACCCATGGAGCGCGAAGCGCTCAAAGCTGCGCTTTACGATTGCGTGCAGAAGGTGGATAACCCGAACCAATTCGTCTATTGGCAGTGCACACGCGGCAGCGGGCTTCGCGAGCACATTTTCCCCGAGGGCAAAAGCAATCTGCTCATCTACTGTCTGCCGTGCGAAATGAAGGACATGGCGCAGAAATACAAGCTTATCACTATGGAGGACACGCGTTTTCTGCACTGCAACATCAAAACGCTCAATCTGATTCCAAGCGTCATGGCAAGCCAGCGCGCACGGGAAAAGGGCTGTCAGGAGACGGTGTTCCACCGCGGCGACCTTGTGACGGAATGCGCGCACTCGAACGTTTCCATCTTAAAAGACGGCGTCTTCATCACACACCAGCTTGACAACCTTGTGCTGCCGGGCATTTCCAGAAAACACCTGCTTGAGATCTGCAAAGAAAAGGGCATTCCCGTTGAAGAGAGAGACTATACGCTCGGCGAGCTGTGGAACGCGGACGAGATCCTTGTTTCGTCCTCGGGCGCGCAGTGCATGGCGGCCTGTGAACTCGACGGAAAACCCGTCGGCGGCAAAGACCCTGCAACGCTGAAGGTGCTGCAGGATGCCTGCCGTGCGAAGCTGCTGAAAGAAACGACCCCCAACGCGTAACGGAGGCGCCTATGACACAGAAAGAACTGACCGCCTATAACATTGGGCAGAATTTGGATGATCTTGCGAATCTCGATCCGCGCGGGTACGGGGTGTGCCGTATTCTTTACGACGCGGCGCGGCGTTATACGGGCGAACCGCTTTCCATGCACGCGGCAAAGCTTTTATGCGAGACGGTCAAAGAAAATGATCTCGTCTATCTGATGACCGGTTTTGTGCTCTTAGATAACAAAGCGGCGGAAACGGACGGCATCGTCAGCACCATGCTGCTTGCGCGTGCGCTCGTTCTCGCCTTCGGCGCAAAGCCCGTGGTCATCTGCCAGCATGAGAATCTGCCCGCCGTGGAAGCGCTCTCGCGCGTGGTAGGGCTGCACCTTTACACCTCGATCGAAGACCTGCGGGCAAACCCCGTTTCTATGGCGGTATTCCCTTTCACGAAGGATAAGGCAGAAGCAGAACCGCAGGCGGACGCGCTGCTCGAGCAAGGCTTGCCCGCGGCGGTCGTCGCCATTGAATGCCCCGGCGAGAACCGCATCGGCGAATACCACAATTCCGTAGGGAAACGCACCACGCCGCTGGAAGCGAAAAGCGACGTCCTGTTTGAAAAGCTGCAAAAGGCAGGCGTTTTGAACATCGCCATCGGGGATCTGGGCAACGAGCTGGGTATGGGCACGATCGCCGAGCATCTGGACCGGTATATCCCGCGGGCGGCAAAGGGCACCTGCGAATGCGGCTGCGGCGGCGGGCTCGCGGCGCGCGTGGGCGCCGAGCACATCATCACCGCCACTGTATCGGACTGGGGGTGCTATGCGCTGATCGCAGCACTTGCATTTTTGTGCGGCGATATGGACATTCTGCATGACGCAAGCTTAGAAGAAGACGCACTAAAAGCGGCGGCGCGCAGCGGCATGGTCGATATGTATGGCTGGACGATTCCCGCGATTGACGGCTTTGACCTGCAAACCAACAAAGCCATTGTAACCATGATGCGCGAATGTATTCGCTATGCGCCGAAGCTTGAAGTCAAATGCAAGATCTGGTTTGACAAGACGCTGGAGCTCGGTTTTTTTGAGGAAAAATAAAACATAAATCCTGCTATGCAAAGGAGGCGGCGGTATGGAACAGCCTGAGATCTTGCGAAGCGGCGACTGCGCGCTGGTGGCGGAATTCGGGAAAGAGATCGACGAGCACACGAATGCTTTGGTGCATGCGCTTGACCGCGCCGTGCGCGAAAAAGGCATTTTCGGCGTGCGCGAATGTGTGCCGACCTTCCGTTCCCTGACCGTGCTGTTCGATCCCATGTTGATTTCGGGAGATCGCCTTGAAAAAAAACTTTTGCGCCTTTGCAAAACCCTTTCCGCAGAAACGCAGACGCAAAAGACCGTAGTGGAAGTTCCGGTGCTGTATAACGGCGAGGATCTACAGGATGTCGCCGACTACGCAAAACTTTCCGTCGAGGAGGTCGTGCGTCTGCACGCAGGGCGGGACTATCGCATTTACATGCTCGGCTTTTTGCCGGGCTTTGTGTATTTGGGTGGCATGGACGAGCGGATTTTCTGCCCGCGGCTTACAACCCCGCGCACAAAGATCCATGCGGGCGCGGTGGGCATCGGCGGCGAGCAGACAGGCATCTATCCCCTCCCGTCGCCCGGCGGCTGGCGGCTCATCGGCACCACGCCCGTGCGCCCCTACGACGCGTCGCGCACGCCGCCTGTGCTGTTTTCGGCGGGCGAGTATATCCGATTCGTGCCCATTGACGAGCCGGCGTTTGACGAAATCCAAAAGCAGGTGGACGCAGGCGTTTACGTCTGCCGCAGAACGGAGGGAAGCGTATGAGCGTATGTGTGCTCAGCCCCGGCGCTTTGACCACCGTGCAGGACGGCGGGCGGAACGGCTACGGGTACCTTGGCTTTAACGCTTCGGGCGTGATGGATGAACGCGCTTACCGCATAGCAAACGCACTGGTGGGCAACTTCACCGACGAGGCGGTGCTCGAAATGGCGATGCTCGGCGGGAAATTCCAATTTACCGCGCCGTGCCTGTTCGCCGTAACGGGCGCGGATATGGGCGCGACGCTTTCAGGCGAAGAGATCCGCATGTATCAAACGCTTTTTGCGGATGAAGGAGATGTGCTCGCTTTTTCCGCTGCGAAAACGGGATTTTATACGTATATTGCCTTTGCGGGCGGCATCGACGTCGAGCCCGTGCTCGGCAGCCGTTCGACCAACCTGAAATGCGGCATCGGCGGCTTTCAAGGCCGCAAGCTGCAAAAGGGCGACGTACTCGCGCTGCGCGAACCGGCTTTACCGCCGGAGCGCCTTCCGCGCGTGCGCGTTCCCGCAGAAAGCTATGCGGGCGACACCGCCGAAGTGCGCGTCGTTTTGGGGCCGCAGGACGATTATTTTACCAAGGCCGGGCTTCAGACCTTTTTAACGGCGCCGTACCGTGTCACGGCAAACACAGACCGCATGGGCTGTAAATTGGACGGTGCGAAGATTGAATACAAGGACGGCGTGGACATCATCTCCGACGGCATCGTGTTCGGCAGCATTCAGGTGCCGCCCGCAGGCACACCGATGGTGATGCTCGCCGACCGGCAGACCACGGGCGGCTACGCCAAGATCGCCACGGTCGTAAGCGCCGATCTGCCCAAAATCGTGCAGCGCCGTCCCGGCGACACGGTGTATTTCCGTGCAGTCTCTGCACGTCAAGCCGAAAAGCTTTACAAAAAAGAGCAGCGCGCGCTTGACCGCCTGCTGCTTCGATACGGAAAGGATCTGGTTCGATGAACGCTTACGCACATACAAGTCCCCATGACGTGCGGCTGAAGATCCGCGCGGGCGAGATCGCAACGCAGACTTCGGGGATGTGCCTGGGATACGCGCAGGCAAACCTTGCTGTTCTGCCGAAAGATTTAGCCTATGACTTTTTGCTGTTTGCACAGCGCAACCCGAAGCCCTGCCCGATCTTAGAGGTCACGGACGTAGGCAACCCCTATCTCAAAAAAATCGCCAAGGACTGCAATATCGCGTCGGACATCCCGAAATACCGCGTATATCGCCACGGAGAGCTCATCGGCGAATACGAAAACGTGGAAAACCTTTGGCGCGACGATCTGGTGGCGTTTCTCATTGGCTGCTCATTTTCGTTTGAATCGGAGCTTTTGGAATCAGGCGTGCCGGTTCGCCATATCGAAGAGGGCAAAAACGTGCCGATGTACCTGACAAATATCCCCTGTGAACCGGCAGGCGTATTTTCAGGCAATATGGTCGTGAGCATGCGCCCCCTGCCCTATGATCAGATCGTAAAGGCGGTCAACATTACAGCTTCGATGCCCCGCGTGCACGGCACGCCTGTGCACATCGGTGACCCCGCGGCAATCGGTATCACGGATCTGTCGAAGCCAGACTTCGGCGACGCGGTCACGATTAACCCCGGCGAGACACCCGTATTCTGGGCATGCGGCGTCACACCGCAGTCCATTGTGATGCACTCGAAGCCGGAATTCTGCATCACGCACGCGCCGGGGCATATGCTGATCACGGACGTGAAAAATACAGATCTGAAATTTTAAGGAGAGCAGCATATGGCTAAAATCGATTTAAACTGCGATATGGGCGAGAGCTTCGGCGCATATACCATCGGCGCGGATGAAGCGGCCGCGCCGTATATCACCTCGGCAAACGTTGCGTGCGGCTTTCACGCGGGCGACCCGATGGTCATGGAACGCACCGTTGCGCTTTTAAAATCGCACGGCGTTGCAATCGGCGCACATCCGGGATTTCCCGACCTTTTGGGTTTCGGGCGGCGCAATCTTGCCGCAAGCCCGAAAGAAGCAAAAGCGTATGTGCAATATCAGATCGGCGCATTACAAGCATTCTGCAAGGCAAGTGGATTAACTTTACAACATGTTAAGCCGCACGGTGCACTTTATAACATGGCGGGCAAGGACAGTGCGCTCGCCAAAGCGGTCTGCGAAGCCGTTGCCGAAACGGATGACAGCCTTATCCTGCTGTGTCCTGCTTCGAGCCAAATGCACGCGGCGGCAAAGGCTTTAGGGCTTCGGACGGCATGCGAAGTATTCGCCGACCGCGCGTATGAGGAGGACGGATCACTGGTGCCGCGTACAAAGCCGGGCGCGATGATCACGGACGAAGACGAGGCGATCGCGCGCGTAATTGACATGGTAGAGAAGGGCAAAGTGCGCACAATCACAGGCAAGGAGATCGAGATCCGCGCTGATTCCGTATGCGTACACGGCGACGGCGAAAAGGCGCTTTTATTCGTGCAAAAGATCCGCTCCGCGCTTCAGGCGGCGGACATCGAGCTTGCGCCGCTTGCGCAAATCATATAAAGAGGGTAATATCTATGGAGCTTCCCGCACGCGTATATGCACAGATCGACTTGGATGCGATCTGCCAAAACATACAAACCGCCATGCAAAAGGTCGGCACGGACACGAAAGTCATGGCGATCATCAAAACCGACGCCTACGGGCACGGCGCCGTGCCTGTTGCCAAGGCGCTGAAGCGCATCGGCACCTATGCGTTCGGCGTGGCGACTGCCGAGGAGGCGGTGCAGCTGCGGCAAAATGGGATCGACAACCCCATTTTAGTGCTCGGCTATGTGTTTCCGTCGGATTTTGACCTGATGCTGGAGCATGACATTTGGCACACGGTCTTTCAATATGACACGGCAAAAGCGTATGCTGCGCGCGCCGCTGAACTCGGGAAAACCGCGCGCGTGCACATCAAGGTGGACACGGGTATGGGCCGCATCGGTTTGCAGCCGAATGCAGACGGTGTGGAGACCGTCAAGCGCATTGCAGCGCTCGACGATCTTGTGATCGACGGCATTTTCACGCATTTTGCCTGTGCGGACGCGGCGGACAAAACAAGCTGCAACCGCCAAAAGGACCGGTTTTTGAGCTTTCTCGGCGCGCTTGAGGCGGCCGGCGTGCACATCCCGCTGCGGCACATGTGCAACAGTGCGGGCATCATAGATTTTGACGGCGGTTTTCTCGATATGGTGCGCAGCGGCATCATGACCTATGGGCTGTATCCGTCGGAAGAAGTCAACAAGGCGGATTTCCCGCTGTATCCTGCCATGTCGCTCAAAAGCCATGTTGCGTTCGTCAAAACGGTGGACGCGGGCTTTGCGGTCAGCTACGGCTCGACGTATGTGACGAAGGGAAAAACCGTGATTGCGACCATCCCCGTCGGCTACGGCGACGGCTACCCGCGCGCGCTCTCCAATCGCGGGCGTGTACTCATCCACGGGCAGTTTGCGCCCATTGTAGGCAGAGTTTGCATGGATCAGTTCATGGTGGACGTGACGAACATCCCGAACGTCCGTCAGGGCGACGAGGTGACGCTCATCGGCGCGGACGGCGAGAACCGCATTCCCGTTGAGGAGGCTGCCGACCTTTCCCACCGCTTCAACTATGAATTCTGCTGTGACATCAACAAGCGCGTGCCGCGTGTGTATATCGAAAACGGCACTGTGTCCGAAATTGCGGACGCGCTGATTTGACAAAACCGTCTGTTTTCTCTACAATATAAGTTGCGATTTGTTTTCGCAATTCGGTTTATGTTGAGACGGAGTAGCAATTATGGATTTCAGTTCCTTTGACGCCTTTAACGCAGGCGTGAAAGAAGGCGGGCTGCGCAACCGCAGCGAGATACGGCTTTTGGTGTGTTATCTTTTGCGCGCCATAGACCGCCCCGTGCCGAAAAACCTGCTGGTGGACGCGGTGCTGCGCGAAGGGCTTGCCAATTATTTTGAATTAAATGAAGCGATCGACGAGCTTTTGAAGTCTGGCAATATTGACCGCGATATTCAGGACGAGGACGAGGTGCTCACCGACACCGCGCGCGGGCGCGAATCGGCGGAGCTTTTGGAGACCACACTGCCGCGTTCGGTGCGCGAACAGGCGGTCAACTCGGCGATCAAGCTGATGACGCTGGCGCGCAATAAGCGGGAAAACAAGATCTTGACCGAGCAGCTCTCTGACGGCGGCTATAACGTCACGTTTATTTTGGGTGACGAGCAAAACGAGCTGATGCGCCTGACCGTCTATGTGGCAGACAGGCTCCAAGTCGAGGTCGTTAAAAATAATTTTCTGGAGGATCCCGTAAAGCTCTATTCGAGCATCATCGCGGCGCTGACGGCGTAAGCGCCAAGGCCGGCAGCTTAAGCTCCTAACACCGAAAATGATGACGGCAGGGAGAGAATTTTCGTTTTGAGCACGCAGAGGGTTGTCGCCTGCCAAAGGTAAAAAAGAGAAAGACCGCCGTGTCGGCGCAGGGCGCGGTGTAAAGCGCTGCTTCTCCGGGAGCTTTCTGTCAGCTGCTGCAGACGCGCAAGAGTAAAACGGTATGCGAAAGGCGGGAGACTTTTTTGTCTCCCGCCTTTTGTATATATTGAGATGTATGTTCAGTCTTCCTTGAACACGCCGTCGAACAGCGGCAGCTTGGACATCTTCATCACGGCGCTGAACAGTCTGCCGCCCAAGACCGGCATCATGCGGCCGAAATAGTTCATAAACGCGGCGTCCTTGCCGAACACCATCAGCTCATGCTGTTTGCCGATGCCGTTCATGATGAGCTTGACCATCTTGTCGCAGGAGGTGCTGACCATGTTGAGCATCTTCTGCGCCTTTTCGTCGGAAGAGCCCTGGTTGCGGAAGATATCGGTCTTTGTAAAGCCCGGGCAGACGATGCCGACATAGCACTTGCCGCGCAGCTCCTCGCGCATGGATTCGGTCAGTGCCTTAAGCGCTGATTTGCTGGCGGAATACACCGACGTGCCCGCAAGGGACATGAGCGCAGCGGAGGAGTCCACATTGATGATCGCCGCCGAGGGGGATTTCAACAGCAGCGGCAGCAGGGTGTGCATGGAATACACCGCCGAATAGAAGTTGATGTTCATGGCGCTTTCGATCTCTTCGATCGTATAGTGCTGGAACTTATCGAATTTCGGCAAAATACCCGCGTTGTTGATGAGAATGTCGGGCTTGATATGGTTGTCCTCGAGATATTGACGGAAATCCACCCAATTTTCAAGCGACGAAACGTCAAAAAGCTGATAGGAGAAGCGGTCGGCATATTCGCCGAGCTCCTCGACGAAGGTCTTCATCTTTTTTTCGCTTCTGGCGATGCCGATGACGTTGCACCCATGCACCTTGATGAGCTTTTCGGCAATGCCCTTGCCCATGCCGCTGGAAGCGCCCGTGACGATAACGGTTTTGAAATTCAGCCAATTCTTATCCATGGAACTCTCTCCTTATTTTTCCGATTTTCAATGCATATTGTAGCGCAATTCTTGGGGTTTTTCAAGCCCTTTTTATGTTTGAAGCACAGCGGATTTTCTTTTTCACAAAGCCCTTGACAACTGCACGGTGCGGATGCTATGCTCTTTCATGATATAAGGATACATTCGCAAGAACGGCACTCTGCCTTTTTCGGGAGATACCATGCAATATAAACTCCTTTACAGCCGGCGTAAAACGCTTTCCCTCTCCGTGGATGACGACGGCGTACCGCTTGTAAAAGCGCCCATAGGATTGCCGAAAGCGGAGATCGAACGCTTTTTGGAGCGACACGGGGCGTGGCTTACCGCCGCCAAAGAACGGCAGGCAAAGCGGCGCGCACTGGATAAAGCGCTGACCGAGACGCGCATTGCGGAACTTCGTGCGCGCGCCGAACGTGAGATCCCGCCGCGCGTGGCGCACTTTGCGGCGATCCTAGGCGTGCAGCCTGCCGGGGTGCGCATCACCTCGGCAAAAAAGCGGTTCGGCTCATGCAGCGGCACGGATCATCTTTGCTTTTCGTGGCGGCTGATGCTCTATCCGAACGAAGCCGTGGACTACGTTGTGGTGCACGAGCTTGCGCACATCCGTGAAAAGAACCATTCCCCCGCCTTTTACAACGTTGTTGCCGCCGTGCTGCCCGATTATAAGCGGCGCGCGGCGCTGTTAAAAGATATACCTTTACAAGGAGGAAATCTCCATGACACCTGAAGAAGCGCACAGACGGATGGACGAAGGACGCATCTACCCGCCGGACGATGAGGCTTTGATGCGCGAGCAGCTTGCCTGTCTGGAGCTTTTATACGATTACAACGCCACGCGCCCCAACGAACAGGAAAAACGGCAGGCGCTGCTGCAAAAGATGTTTGCCGAGATCGGCGAGGGCTGCTACATCGAGCCGCCGCTGCACGCCAACTGGGCGGGGCAGAACGTGCATTTCGGAAAAAACGTCTACGCCAACTTCAACCTGACGCTGGTGGACGACACCCACATCTATGTGGGCGACGGCGTCATGTTCGGCCCCAACGTCACCATCGCCACCGCCGCCCACCCGGTGCTGCCCGAGCTGCGGGAAAAGGCCTACCAGTACAACCTGCCCGTGCACATCGGGCGCAACTGCTGGCTGGGCGCGGGCGTCATCGTCCTGCCGGGCGTGAGCATCGGCGACAACACCGTCGTCGGCGCGGGCAGCGTGGTGACGCGCGACCTGCCCGCCAACGTCGTGGCCGTGGG
>UQZS01000033.1 GCA_900545625.1 uncultured Oscillospiraceae bacterium
CTTTCTATTCGCTATCTTTTTTTCTTATTTGTTACACATCATTGTAACACCTACACGGTTTTATTTTGTTTTACCGTCGTTTTCTTGACAACGCGCGCGGCAAAGATTATACTTAATAAAATAGAATTCCATAAGTATAATGGGGTGAAAGCGTGCAGACAGAAAAAAGATTTTACGGAAACGCTGAAAACGGTGCGGCGGTTTACGCATACACCGTTACGAACGCCGCCGGCGCGTATATCGAATTGCTCTCTTACGGCGCGACGCTCAACAAGATCGTTGTGCCCGACCGCGCGGGCGCGCTTTGCGACGTGCTCGTCGGCTTTGACACCATGGAGGGGCAGATCTTGTGCACCGACTCCCAGGGCCGCACCGTCGGCAGGGTCGCCAACCGCATCGCGGGTAAGGGGATCACGATCGACGGGGTCAACTACCCGATCACGAAAAACGTGGACGGCAAATTCACCCTCCACGGCAACCACGAATACGCCAAGGCGGTGTGGGATGCCGAGATCGTCGGCGACGGTGCCGTACGCTTTACCTATGAAAGCCTCGACGGCAACGAGGGCTTCCCGGGCAATGTGCACAACGAGGTGACGTTCTCGTTTGACGACGACTGCGCCGTGCGCATCGAGTACCGCTGCACGCCCGACCGCAAAACGGCGATCAATGTCACGAACCACGCCTACTTCAACCTTGCGGGCTTTGACGCGGGGCAGATCATCGACCACGAGTTGCAGCTCTTCTGCGACGCATACACCCCGACGGATACGGACTGCATCCCCACGGGCGAGATCCGCTCGGTCGAGGGCACGCCGTTCGATTTCCGACTGCCTAAGAAAATCGGCAGGGATGTCGGCGCTGATGACGAGCAGTTGAAGATCGGCAGAGGCTACGACCACAATTTCCGCATTGAAAACTATGACGGTACGCTGCGGGAGTTCGCCCGCGCAAAAGACCCCGAAAGCGGGCGCGTCATGCGCGGCTATACGGATCTGCCCGGCGTACAGCTCTACATAGGCAACTTTATGGACGGCACGCAGATCGGCAAGGCGGGCAAGCCCCTTATGTATCGGCAGGGCTTTTGTCTTGAAACGCAGTATTTCCCGGATGCGCTCAACCACCCGGAATTCATCCCCTGCGAATTTACGCCCGAAAAGCCGTTCGTTTCCACCACCGTTTATCAATTCTCAGCAGAATAAAAGAGGTATTCCATCATGGCAGAACAGCAACAGCAAAATTTGGAGCGCATTTTCCTTTCGGCGCTTGTCCATAACCGCACGGGCGTGCTGCTGCGCGTGGCGAGCCTGTTCGCGCGGCGTGGCTATAACGTCATCAGCCTGACCGTCGCCGAAACGGAAAATCCGCTGTATTCGCGCATCACCATCGTTTCGGACGTCGAGCCGTACAAATTCATGCAGGTCGAGCAGCAGCTTGCAAAGCTCGGCGACGTGATCAAGGTTGTGAAATTAAGCGAAGGGCAGCTCATTGCCAGCGAGCTGCTGCTCATCAAGGTGCATGCGACCAACAGCCGCCGCACTGCGGTGCTCAAGACGATCAACGGCTTCGGCGCGAAGGTCAAGGATATTGGGCACACCACCATCACGGCGGAGCTGACGGGGCTGCCGTCGCTGATCGACCGCTTTATTGAAAAGATGACCAAGCACGGCATCATCGAGCTGTCGCGCTCGGGTCTTACCGCGCTCGAAACGGGCGACACCAACATCAACGGAATCGAGGAATAACTTATGGCAATGACAATGACGCAAAAGATCCTTGCCGCGCATGCGGGGCTGCCGTCTGTCTCGGCGGGGCAGCTCATTGAGGCAAATCTGGATCTGGTGATGGGCAACGACGTAACGTCTCCCGTCGCCATCCATGAAATGGAAGAAAAAGGCTTCCAAAAGGTCTTTGATAATGAACATATCGCCCTTGTGATGGATCACTTTACGCCCAACAAGGATATCAAATCTGCCGAGAACTGCAAAAAGGTGCGCACCTTTGCAAAGGAATACGGCATCCGCAATTTCTTTGATGTGGGGCAGATGGGCATTGAGCACGCTTTGCTTCCCGAACGCGGCCTTGTGATCTCGGGCGACGTGGTCATCGGGGCGGATTCCCACACCTGCACCTACGGCGCGCTCGGCGCATTCTCCACGGGCGTCGGCTCGACGGATATGGCGGCGGGCATGATCTCCGGCAAGGCGTGGTTCAAAGTGCCGTCCGCGATCCAAGTGGTGCTTACCGGGAAATTTCAAAAGTATGTCAGCGGCAAGGACGTGATTTTGCACCTGATCGGTAAGATCGGCGTGGACGGCGCGCGGTACCGCTCGCTGGAATTCACGGGCGAGGGCGTCGCGAGCCTTTCTATGGATGACCGCTTCTGTATTGCAAATATGGCGATCGAGTGCGGCGCGAAAAACGGGATCTTCCCCGTGGACGAAAAGACGCTTGCCTATATGAAAGGGCGCACCTCGCGCAAGCCCGTTGTATACGAAGCGGACGCGGACGCGCCCTATGATGAAGTCGTTACCATTGATCTCAATACCCTCAAGCCCACGGTGGCGTTTCCGCATCTGCCGGAAAACACGCACACGATCGACGAGATCGAGCGCATCGACATCGATCAGGTCGTGATCGGTTCCTGCACCAACGGCAGGATCGAGGATATGCGCGCGGCGGCTTCCGTGATCAAAGGGCGCAAGATCGCCGACGGCGTGCGCTGCATCGTCATCCCCGCAACGCAGGCGGTGTATCTGCAGTGCATCGAAGAAGGGCTCACCAAAGCCTTCGTCGAAGCGGGCGCGATCGTCTCCACCCCGACCTGCGGGCCGTGCCTCGGCGGGCATATGGGCATTCTTGCCGCGGGTGAACGCGCGGTCTCCACGACGAACCGCAATTTCGTCGGCAGAATGGGTGACCCCACCAGCGAAGTGTATCTCGCAAGCCCGTATGTCGCGGCGGCAAGCGCCGTAACGGGGTACATCTCCGATCCTGCAAAGCTGGACTGACAGAAAGGACGAGACCTATGAAAATACAGGGTAAAGTACACAAATACGGTGATCATGTCGATACGGACGTCATCATTCCCGCGCGGTATCTTAATACCGCCGACCCCAAAGAGCTGGCGGCGCACTGCATGGAAGATATCGACAAAGATTTTGTAAAAAATGTGCAGCCCGGCGATATTCTTGTCGCGGGTGTGAACTTCGGCTGCGGTTCTTCGCGCGAGCATGCGCCTATTGCCATCAAAGCGTCGGGCATTGCCTGCGTCATCGCCGAAAATTTTGCACGCATTTTCTACCGCAATTCGCTGAATATCGGGCTGCCCATTTTGGAATGTCCTGCGGCAAGCAAGGCGATCCAAAACGGGGATGAGGTCGCGGTGGATTTTGATACCGGCGTGATCGAGAACCTTGCCACGGGCGAAACCTATCAGGCAGAACCGTTCCCGCCTTTTATCCAGAACATCATTCAAAAAGGCGGGCTGCTCGCGTCCCTGAAATAAGGATCTTTAAGGCGGGGTAGGGGAGCCAATGAAACCGATTTCAAAAAAGATAACTCGAATTTTCGCCGTGCTCGCATCCTTTGCGGGCGCGGCGGCTGTGCTTGTCTATACGGTACTGTACGCAAAAGCAAACGTCAATTCCGACACGATGGATACGCTTATGTGGGCGTATGCGTCATATCGTTCAGGCTCGCTGTTTGCCGCGGATTTCGCATATGCGGGCTTTTTGCCGTTCGGCGGCGCGCTTTTGATGCTGCCGTTTGTGGCTTTGTTCGGCGTCAGCTATACGGCGCATATTGCGGGGATGGTCGTGTTCCTGCTCTTGTTTTTTGCCGCGCTGGTCTGGTTTGCACGCCGCATGGATTTGGGGCTTTTCGGCGGGAGCCTGCTCTTTTTAGCGGTGTGCGCGCTGTTCCTTTGCGGATCGAAATTTCGTGAGATGTTTTGCGAGCACATCCTCTATTACAGCCTTTCCGCTTTATTTCTTATGGTTGGCTTTTCGCTGCTGACCGCATTTTTAGAGGCATTGCAGACACAGTGCCGCCGCAGGGCGGTGCTGTGGGGGCTTGCCGCTTTTTTGTTTTTTACCGCTGTTTCGTCCGACGGCTTTCAGGTGGCGGGCATTGCTGCGCTGCCGCTTAGCATCGCCTTTTTCTGTGAACGCTTTTTCGACACGAAAACAAAATTGACGGCGCAGCAGAATCTGCCCGCCTTTATCGCCGCCGCTCTGCCTCTGCCGGCTATGGCGTTTGGCTTCCTCCTGCGCTATGCGGTCACGGGCGGCGCGCAGTTCGGCTATGCGAACGCATCTTCTTCCTATGACACCATGGAAGAAATGCTCAATTGGACGGGTAAGCTCCAAAACCTTGTGACGGAATATTTTTTGCTGTTTGATATATCATTTACCGATAATGCGAGCTTGACGGATCTTACCCAGCTGCCCGCACTTCTGCGCTGCCTGTTTGCGGCGCTTTTGCCGTGTGCGCTCCTCGTTTTCGCATTTTGCTATCGGAAAATCAAGGATGTGCACCTCAAACGCCTGTTTTGGGCGGTGACGGCGGTGTGCGGCATTACGGTTTTTCTTTGGTTCTTCGGTACGATCTCCAACGCAGGCTGGCGGCTGATCCCTATGATCTTCAGCCTGCTGTTGCTGTTCGCGGCAAGCGTGGTTGCGCTTTTGCGCCGTGTCTCCGTGCGCCGCTTCGGCGTGGTGCTTTGCGCGGTAACGGTGCTGTTTTTTGCAGAGTCGGTCTTTTCTGTTTCCGATATGCAGGTCGTGCGCGAACCTGCCGGAAAATATCAGGGAATTTACGACGCGATCACCGCACGGGATTTGTCTTGCGGCTATGGCAATTTTTGGTTTTCGAATGCGCTTTTTGTGATGAGCGGCGGCGAAGTCCGGCCGCACAATGTCGGGATCTCCGAAAACGGCGAACTTCTGCTTGAAAATTACCAGCAGTTCCCCATAGATTTGGCTGCGTATGCAGAACAGAACGGTGTGTTCCTGATCGTGCTCGCGGCGGACGTGCAGCGCTTTGAAGCCTCCGACACCTATCGGGCACTTGTCCGTTATGAGACGGGGACGTATACGGATACCGAAGTCCCGTGGGGCTGTAAGGTATATTTCTATTCCCGCGATATTTCTTCCTTTTTCTTGGAGAACTGACCGCTTTCGGGATTTAACAAAAGTTTCTTCTTTGTTCATAAACTATTTGCAACTTTTTTTTATCATAAGAAAAAATGAACCGGGCGTATGCCTGTCTGTTCTTGCAAAAAGAAAGGGTGAGCCTTGTGGCAAACGAAAAAATTTTGGTCGTAGACGACGACACCAACATCTGCGAATTGCTGCGCCTGTACCTGGAAAAAGAGGGGTATGCGGTCAAAAGCGTGAACGACGGGGTTTCGGCGGTCAACGCCTTTAAGCAGGAAAACCCGGATCTGATGATCCTCGATATTATGCTCCCAAAGCTCGACGGCTGGCAGGTCTGCCGCGAGGTGCGCAAATTTTCCGACAAACCCATCATCATGCTTACGGCAAAGGGCGAGACCTTTGACAAGGTGCTGGGTCTTGAGCTCGGTGCGGATGATTATATGACCAAGCCCTTTGACACGAAGGAAATGGTTGCCCGCATCAAGGCGGTGCTGCGCCGTACAAGCGCAGGCCCCGCAGGCGAAGCGGTCAAAGAGGTCAATTATGAGAACCTGAGCATCAATCTCACCAATTATGAAATGAAGGTCAACGGCAAGCCCGTGGACACACCGCCGAAAGAATTGGAACTGATCTACCATCTTGCGTCCAACCCGAACCGCGTATTCACGCGCGACCAGCTGCTTGACGAGGTCTGGGGCTTCGATTATTACGGCGATTCGCGCACCGTAGACGTCCATGTCAAACGGCTTCGCGAAAAGCTGGAAGGCGTTTCAGATAAATGGGATCTTAAAACGGTCTGGGGCGTCGGCTATAAGTTTGAGACGAAGGAATAAGCCATGCGTGACGGCAAGTTAAAGGCCTTTGCCCGCAAGGCATACCATAAATTCAGCCACCAGTCCCTGTTTGTCAAATATTTTTCGGTGTTCCTGGTCATCGTAACGATCTGTTTTATGGCATTGGGTGTTACACTGGGGATATTTGTGACAAACTATTGGAGCAATCAGAAATCTGTGCTGCTCAAAGAAAACGCCAGATCGGTGGCGCAATCCACGGCAGAGGTGCTTTCCTCCTGGCTTCGCGACGAACCGCAGGGATCGGTCGTTTTCATCTGCAACAACCTCACCACGATCTCCGAGGCGATCGACGCGGACGTGTTTATGTGCGACCCGGACGGTAAGGTCATCCTCTGTAAAGATCTGCTTTCCTCTGACCTTGTCGTGCGCAATGACGGCGTGTGCACCATCCACGGGTCGTATCAGGTGCCGCAAAGCGTGCTCGATGAGGTGGCAAAAGGCAACTACTATGCCGCCGGGACGCTGGACGGGCTGTATGACAATACCCATTTGGCGGCTGCCGAGCCTGTGGTCGTCAGCGGGCAGATCGCGGGCTATATTTTTGCCGTGGAGCCAATGAGCATCAGCTTTCAGGGCTATTTCTTCAATGCGCTGCGCATGTTCGCATTCGCCTCTCTTTTGGCGCTGTGCATTGGCTTTGCCGTGATCTATCTCTTTACGGCGAACCTTGTCCGTCCCTTAAAGGAGATGTCCAAGGCGACCAAGGCGTATGCGGCCGGCGACTTCAGCCCGCGCGTGAGTGTGCGCGGCAACGACGAGCTTTCGGAGCTTATGGAAGCGTTCAACCGTATGGCGGCGTCCCTTTCCTTACAGGAGAGCTCGCGGCGCAGCTTTGTTGCGAATGTTTCGCACGAACTCAAAACCCCCATGACCACCATCGGCGGTTTTATCGACGGCATTTTGGACGGTACCATCGAGCCCGAACGGCAAAATCATTACCTGCGCATCGTCTCCGACGAGACCAAACGCCTCTCACGGCTTGTGACGTCCATGCTCAATATGTCCAAAATCGAAGCAGGCGAGCTGCAGCTGCAGCCGAAGCGGTTCGATCTGTGCCGCGAAATTTTCGATACCATGCTCAATTTCGAGCAGATCATTGACCGTAAGCACATCGAGGTCGTGGGGCTTGACACGCTCCGGCCGACATATATTTTCGCCGACCGCGATATGCTGCACCAGGTCATATACAATCTGGTGGATAACGCCGTGAAATTCACCGAAAACGGTACGATCGGCGTAGCGGTAGATCAAACGCAGGAAAGCACAACCGTTTCCATTCGCAATACGGGCACGACGGGGATCTCCTCCGAAGAGCTTTCGCGCGTCTTTGAACGATTTTATAAGGTCGACAAATCCCGCAGCTATGATACAAAAGGCGCGGGGCTGGGACTTTATATCTGCAAGACGATCATAGAAATGCACGGCGGCACGATCTCGGCGCAAAGCGACGGCAGCGAATATGTGGAGTTTTCCTTTACGCTCCCGAATGTCCCACCGAACAGCGGCGAGACGAGTGTTTAACAACTTATTTACAAGTCCCGCAAAATTCTTCAAAGCCTGTTAATATCGAGTTAATAACCGCGCATTACGATAATCTTGTCAATCGGAAATCCACGCATGGAGGCGTTTCGATATGGATTATGAAAACAACAATCTGAATTCCAACACCACGCCGCAGCCGGAACAGCCGGACACGGCGGGCAGCGAAAAGCCGGCGCAAAATGAATCTGCCGGGCAAGCTCAGCCGAACACGGCGTACAACGCCGGGCAGGCAAACGCACCGTATACCGCATCCAATCCCAACACAGGCTTTTACGGCAATCCGCACTACACCGCGCCGAATCCGAACGGTGCGCCGCAGAACGCGAATCCCAACTACGTTTGGTATTCCGCACCGCAGAAGAAGCAGGTGGACCCGGAAAAGTCCAAGCACAAAAAGCGCGGCGTAAAAATTTTTGCAGCTTGCTTGGCGGTCGTCGTCGTATTGGCGATCGTCGGCGTCTCGGTCGCACTTGTTCGCGGCAACGATGTCCAGACCGCAGAAAACGCGCAGAACTCGATCACCGCGGAGCTCCATGAATCCCCCACGGCGTCAAGCACCGGCACGGACGGGGAACTGACCGCCAAGGGCGTATATGAAAAGGTTCAGAAAAGCTCTGTCGGCGTACTTGTGTACAGCAGCAGCGCGTTCAGCAACGAGGCGCTTGCGGGCGAAGGCTCGGGCGTGATCGTCGGCGAGGACAGCACCGGGACATATACCTACATCGTCACCTGTGCACACGTCATCAGCGACGGTCAGACCGTCAAGGTGCAGCTTTATGACGAGACGCAGTATGATGCGACCATCGTCGGCTATGACTCCAAAACGGACATCGGCGTACTGAGCATCCGCGCGTCTGGTCTTACCGCCGCCGAATTCGGCGATTCCGACAGCCTTTCGGTCGGCGAGACGGTCTACGCCATCGGCAACCCCGGCGGCGTAGCGTTCGCAGGCTCTTTCACGGACGGTATGGTCTCTGCCATTTCCCGTCCCGTGGACAGCGAGATCGGCTATGAGATGCTCTGCATCCAGCACACAGCAGCCATCAACCCCGGCAACTCGGGCGGCGCGCTTGTGAATGCATACGGGCAGGTTGTCGGTATCAACTCTTCGAAGATCGCCAGCACCGAATATGAGGGTATGGGCTTTGCCGTGCCGAGCGTGACTGTCAAGGAAGTTTTTGACGAGATCGTCGCCAACGGCTATGTGACCAACCGCCCGAAGCTCGGCATCAACTATTTCCCGGCTTCCTCCAACCAGCTTTACAGCATGCTTGTCGGTGCGAACGATCTGCCGGACGGCACGCTGGTCATCCAGTCCATCAATTCCGACAGCTCGCTTGCCAATACGGACGTGCAGCCAGGGGATATGATCATCCGTGTCAACGGCGAGGATCTGACTTCTACGGATACGCTTCCGGATATCATTGAAGAGTCTAATGTGGGCGACACGCTTACGCTGACCATTTGCAGGGTGGACGCCGCAAATAACTATTCGATCAGTGAATTTGAAGTGACTGCTACGCTCGTGGAAGATCGCGGTACGACCGTGACGAGCGAACCGACATCGCAAAGCTATTATAACCCGTTCGGTGCTTACGGCTACGGCAATTAGCACATTGCCGCAGGATGGGGAAATCTCCGTCCCGCGCGGGGCAACAGGCCATTGCCCCCGCCGCACGGCGTTTATATAGAGAGGCAAGGGAAGCCGAGCCCAATATGGTTTCAAACGGCAGCTTTCCGCCTGAACTGCGTTAAAAACCTCGCCATACGGCAGTATGGCATCGGTTTTGTGCCTTGTTCAAACGAAAATCTGCGCGTTTGAAACTGCTCGGCACCGAAAACGACGGGAATGCGGATGGATTTTTTTCTTTTGAGACGGCAGGTGCGCTGACGCGCACCAACGGTGAAAAAGGGAAAAGCCGCCGAAGAGCCAAGTTTTCGGCATATTGCGTTCGGCTTTCCTTGCCTCAAAAAAGTGGAGCATCGGCAGTAAAACTGCCGGTGCTTCGTCAATTTTATTTGAGCTTAAAATACGCATTGATTTTTGCGCTTCGGCGTATTATAGTAGTAATCGATCCAAATCATCTCAAAAATAGGAGGTACCTTGATGCGTGAAATATCCGTAAAAGACCTGCAAACCTCACCCGTGAAAATGATTGCGGACGATTGGGCGCTGCTCACGGCGGGCACACCATCTGATTTCAACACCATGACCGTCAGCTGGGGCGGGGTCGGCGAGTTGTGGGGGCGCGACGTGGTGTTCGTATTTGTCCGCCCACAGCGCTACACGCGTGAATTTATGGAAAAATACGACCGTTTTACCCTGAGCTTTTTTGACGGCGGCTGTAAGGCGGAAATGGGCTTGTGCGGCAGAAAATCCGGACGAGATACGGACAAATGTGCCGAAACGGGGCTTGTTCCCGCACCGTTCGGCGATGCAGTGAGCTTCGAGAGCGCAAAAACGGTGCTCGTGTGCAAAAAGCTTGCAAAATGGGATTTGACGCCCGACGGCTTTTTAGACAGCTCCATTGCGGCAAACTATGCTGCGGGGGATTATCACCGAATGTATGTCGGTGCGATCGAGCATGTGTACCGCGCAGATTGACATAAGAGAAAAAAATACGAAAATTTTTTAAAAAAGGGCTTGCAATTTTTGCAAGGGTGTGCTATACTCTTTCTCGCGCTTGAGGGAAACGCACAAACGCTTCTTCTTAAGCAGTCGGTGTTGATTACGGTGAGGGTCCACCCGTTCCCATCCCGAACACGGTAGTTAAGCTCATTCGTGCCGAAAATACTTGGCTGGAAGCGGCCCGGGAAAATAGGTGATGCCGACATCAAAAAGCTCTCCTTTCGGAGAGCTTTTCTTTTTGCTTTTTTCACACAAAAGAGCCGCGCACCATAACGGTACGCGGCTGTATGGGCGGCTTTTGGTTTATTCGGCGGCTGCCACGCCCTCGCTTTGCGCAAGCTCCTCGCGCATTTTAAGCACTTCCTCGTGCACACGCTCGCGCTCCGCACCCGAAAGCTTGTAAAACAGGAACGGCAAGCCCGCAAGCAGCATCATAAGCCCGTGGAACACGGTGTAGAACAGAAGAAGCATGATTTTTGTATCCAGCGTCTGCGCCGTGCCGTCGCCCAGACCCTGCTGGTAGTGGATGATCGAACCGTCACCGTACAGAATATACGGCACGGCAATATTGGCAAGTGCGCCGCTGATCGTACTGCCGATCCCGATGAAGAAGCCCAAGCTCGCGTCCAAACGGCTGCCGGTCTTGAGTTCCAGATCGTCGAGCACATCCGCCTTGAACATCTCCGGCAGCAGGTTAGATGCGCCGAATTGCAGCCCTGTGCCAAACAGACAGACGATGAATAGGTAGTTGAGCCACGGCATCGTCTCCATGTGCGTGAGATAAGCGTAGCCCACGCCGAACGCTACGGCATTGATACACACGGAATACACGCCGGAAGCGATATACAGCACGCGGCTTGTATAACGCTTTAAAAGTCGGCTGATGACAAGCATGCCCACCATCGTACCGATCCCGACGGGTAGCGCGAACAGAACGGTCTGGCTGGAGCTGCCTAAGATCGCCGCGGCGATGAACGGTTCCATGAAGGTGGCGATACCGCGAAAAGACTTCAGGAATTCACTGATCAAAATGACCCACGCGTGCTTGTTGCGGATGACGTTCCAAAGCCCCTTAAGCGGATCCTTGCGCGCGGATTTATAGACGATGCGCTCCTTGATGACGGACATTCCTAACAGCATAGTGATCGTTCCGACCGCGCCGCACAAAATCGCGGAAATGAAGTAGGAAAGCGCGGCGTTTTCCGTTCCGCCGTTTGCCGCTTTAATGATCGCTGCGACCACCAGCACAATGACGAGTGGCGCGGAGTTGCCGATGGCGCTGGCGATCCCGCGGAACGAAAGCAGCTGTTCGCGCTCCTTATCGTTGGGCGTCATAACGGCGGCGACCATCGTGACTGTCCCGCCGAAATAGGTGGCGCACCCTTGGATGAGCGCAAGCGCACACAGCCAAACGAGCAAAACGGTTGGGTTGCGCTGCACAAAATCGGGCGTCCAGAAAATGAGTGCGGTCACCACGCCGCAGGGAATTGCTGCAAGCAACCCAAGCGGCTTGAATTTCTGGTTGTTTTTGATCTTTTTGTTGTCTAAGATCAACGCATAAATAAATGAAAGCACATAGCCCGCGATCTGCGTAAAGCCGTTGAAAAAGGAAAGCTGATCATTCGACAGCAGCAGTACGTCTACAAGGTAGGCGCGGCGATAGGAATTGACCATGCCCGTCATGGAAGAGAAAAAGAACATGGCCAGCAGGTAAAAAACCCATTCCTTTGTCTTTAAATACTTCTTTTCGTTTGCGGTCGGCAGTTTTCCCGCAACGGACGCCGTGTTCATGCCGAGTCGCCTCCTTGCTTCTGATAGGATTTAAAAGGCAGTGTCGCCTCGTAGTCCAGCTGTTTTTCATCGCCGATGAGCGAAAGCACAAACCCGCGCAGATCCGCAAACATCGGATTTTTTGCTCTGAGCTTTTTCTCGGCGATGCGCAGTACCGGGTGCAACCGCCGCAGCAGTGCATCCACTGCCGCGTACATCGGCGTACCGGGTACATACGGCTCGTTGCCGACAAAGATATTGCGCACGAATTCCACGGCGGTGTCTTTCAGCAGGCGGTCTTTAATGGAGGGATCCACACGGAACCAGAACAGCCTGCCCACGCCGCCGAGTGTAAGCTTTTGGAGAATCTTTCCAACCAGCGTGACGGGGATCTTCAGCTTCTTGTTCTTTTCAGGCCCGCCGAACAGCCGCGTAAAAAAGGCGAAGTCATACGCCATGGCGTCAATGATGTCAGTGATCATGCGGTCAAAGCGCCAGGTGAAGTATTCGGCGGCGGTCTTGCCCTGCTTATCCCAATCAAAATCCTCGATCGTAAAGGATTCGATGCGGATGTCCGTATCCGAAAACGTCACCTTGCGGTAGGCGCACGGGCAGCCGACAAACGAACCTGTGCACACATCCGTAATGGTGTTGCCGTTTTGCGTGGTGTACTGCGTGAGGCTTTGCATATGCATGTGTCCTGTAAAGATCAGGTCAAGCCCCGCATCTGCAAACTCGTTCGCACGCTTTTCCCAATCGGTCAGTTTCGCGTCGCCGATCAGGCGCATGACGGGCGACCCCGGCAGCAGGGGATAGTGGGTGGTGGCAAATATGTAATTCCCGCTTTCGTGCGCAAAACGAATCTGCTTAAGCGCCCAGGCCATCTGATCGTCATAAAAGCCTTTGAAATCCTTGCCGTCGCCGTCACAGTTGAGCACCAAAAGGCGGATGCCGTCTGTCAGCTGCACAACATAGGAGAGCGTCGGAAGATGCTCGCTGATCGCTTGCTTGAAGCCAAAATCATAATACAGACCGCGCAGCTCGTCGCGGCGTGTCCCCTCAGCGGGGATTTCCTCTTCACCCACAAAGCCGCATGGCGTGTTGCCGTCGTTGCAGTAGTCGTGGCGCGCCGTGAGCACATAGATCTCCTTGCCCTGGTTTTGCAGCGCCCGCAGCTTTTCGATAAATCCGAGATGGCTCGCCTTTTCGGCGCGGTATACCAAGTCTCCGGGTAGAACGACGACATTCGTTTCTTTGTCCGCTGCAATTTTTTGAAAACCTGCGTCGATAATGGCGCCCGTTTCGGCGATGCACTTCTGATCCGTGCGGCTGCGCCGTTCATATGCGGGCCCCGAAGCCCCGAGCTTGTTTTCAAAATAGTGCGGGTCAGTTACGATATATAAACTAAAATTTTTCAATTACGCACACCTCTTTCGTTAGAATATCACAAAAAAACCGCGTTTTAAATGGATTTTATCACTAAAAACATAGAAAATATCACATTGCTGATTTTCGAACACGATTGCGGTATTCCCGCGGCGAACAGCCGACTGCCTTACGAAAGCAGCTCGCAAAATACTGCCGATCTGAAAAAGCCAGAAGATCTGCGATCTCGCCGATGCACATTGAAGAATCCTGCAAATACCGCTTGGCGGTCTCAATCTTGACTTCACAGTAATATTGATAAGGCGTTTTGCCGAATTTTTCACGGAACACATGGATGAGGTGATTCTTGGAATAGTTGAAGTCGCGGCAAAGCATATCCAGCGTAAACGGATGTTCCACATAAAAATCCAAACGGCTGCGGATCTTATCCGCCAGATCCTGCTGCTCAAGCACATTGCGGCTGCGGATATACATGCAGATCTTCAAAAGCGCGACCGTGATACGATCTGCTTTTTCCGTGAACGGCACCGTGTCGTCCAGACTGACTTGTACGATCTCACGGAAGTATGGTTCCACATTGCAGCGGGGAAACAGATAGGTGTCGGCAGGCAGATAGCTTTCTATGATGCGCTCGGCCACAGGACCGGAAAATACGGCAAAATACTTGCGCCACGGGTCATCCGGATCGGCAAAATAAGTATGGCGGCTGCCAAGCGTGAGCAGAAATACATCGCCCGTCTGCGGGTGCAGCTCCTGCCCGTTGATCTCCAGAGTCCCCGTGCCGGAAATGATGTATTCCAAAGCGAGCATATCGCCCTTTTCACGCGAAATATAAAAATCCGTACCGTCCACCGTTTCTCCTGCAATGCGTACTGCCGCAGGCGTTTCGGGCGAAATAAAGCGGGTGAAGTCGCGAAAATTCTCTACCATAATGATATTTCCAATCTTTCTGATAAATGCGAGCCATGACGCAGACGATTTTGTTTGATATTTCTTTAGTTATCGTAGCATGCTTTCCGTAAAAGCGCAAGCGTGAAAAGATAAAGTGCACGGACAAATTGGTTTTAGGCTTGATTGTGCCCTGCAAAATGCGGTATACTTGCATGAGACCTAAGGGAAAGGAGAGAACGTTTTGCGTGCGTTTTCTGCGCTGCATCCGAGCGTATTGTTGGTATATTTCCTGTCGGTGCTGCTCTTGACGATGTTCGCCGAAAATCCCGTGCTGCGCTTAAGCGCGCTGCTCGGCGGTGCGTTGTGTGCCGTGCTGTCCGCACCGACCGGCGGCAAACGGAAAACGTTGCGTACGACCCTGCCCTTTCTGCTCATCGTCGCACTGTGTAATCCTCTGTTTGTACACGAGGGTGTGACCGTCCTCTTTTGGCTCGGGGATACGCCTTTTACGCTCGAGGCGCTCTTGTACGGCGTGAGCCTTGCTTTGACGCTTGCGGCGGTGATCCTGTGGTGCGGCGTATACAATCGGGCGGTGTCGTCCGACAAACTGTTGTTCCTGTTCGGCAAAGCCGCGCCGCGGCTTACCATGACGCTATGCATGGCGCTGCGCTTTTTGCCGCAGCTGTTAAGGCAGCTTCGCGCGGCGGATCGTGCCCAGACAGCGCTCGGCATGCAAACGGCAGCCGACCGAAAGGGACGAATCCGAGGAAAACTGCGCGTGCTCTCAAGCGTTCTGAGCATTTCGCTGGAAAACGCAATGGAGACCGCCGCGTCCATGCAGGCGCGCGGGCATTCGCTGCCCGGGCGTACGCATTTTGCGCTGTACCGCTTTGCGCTGCGCGATGGTGTGCTGCTTACGACCGTCTTGCTTTTGACAGCGGTCGTGCTCACAGGCTTTATAAGCGGCGAAGCCGCCTATGCGTTTTATCCGCGTCTTACAGCCCTTCCTGCAACGCCTGCCGCCGTGTGTACTTATGTCGCCTTTTTGGCCTTATCGCTTTTACCCGCACTTTTGGAAGCCGTGGAGAGAGGAAAATGGAAATTCTTCGTATCGAAAATTTAAGCTTTACGTATCCGCTTGCCGAACATCCCGCACTCGAATCGGTTTCTTTTTCCGTGCGGCAAGGGGAATTCGTCGTGCTGTGCGGGGAAACTGGCTGCGGCAAAACGACGCTGTTACGGCTCATAAAGCGGGAGCTTGCACCGCACGGTACGCGGGCAGGCGACGTATTTTTTCACGATGCGCCGATGGATACTCTGGATGCGCGTACAAGCGCCGCGGAGATCGGTTTTGTCATGCAAAATCCTGAAAACCAGATCGTTACGGATAAGGTCTGGCATGAGTTGGCGTTCGGGGCGGAGAGTTTAGGGCTCCCAACGCAGGTGATCCGCCGCCGTGTAGCGGAGACGGCAAGCTGGCTGGGGATCGAAGGCTGGTTTCGGCAGGATACGGACACACTTTCCGGCGGGCAAAAACAGCTTTTAAATCTTGCATCGGTGCTGGTGATGCAGCCCAAGATTCTGCTTTTAGATGAACCGACCGCCCAGCTTGACCCGATTGCGGCAACGGAATTTTTAAATACACTTGCGCGTTTAAATCGGGAAATGGGTATGACGATTTTGCTCGTCGAGCATCGCTTGGAAGAGGCGTTTGCGCTTGCCGACCGCGTGCTGCTGCTTGAAAAAGGGCGCCTCATTATGGATGATGCCCCGCACGCCGTCGCCGAAGCGCTTTGCAAGGCTTCCCCGCTGCACCCCATGTGCGAAGCCTTACCGAGCGCGGCACGCATCTACCGCCTGCTCGGCGCAAAAAAAGGGCGCTGTCCCATCAGCGTGCGCGAGGGGCGGGAGCTTTTACAAGATTACAGCTTTTCAGCGGTGTTGCCGAAAGCCCCGGATGCCGTTTCGAAAAGCGGGACTGTGCTTGCCGAGCTTCGGGAAGTGTGGTTCCGGTATGCGCGGGAGCTGCCGGACGTGCTGCGCGGGCTTACGCTTCAGTTGTATGCGGGTGAGATCTGCTGTGTGCTCGGCGGCAACGGCGTGGGAAAAACGACGCTTCTGAATTTGCTTGCGGGCACGGATAAGCCCTATCGCGGCAAAGTGCAGCTTGCCAAAAAGGAAAGCGGGTACGCAAAAACCGCTCTGTTGCCGCAGGATCCGTTGTTGCTGTTTACCGAGGTTACGGTTCGCGCCGACCTGCTCTCACTTTTGCAGATCGTCGGCGCGCCAAAAAACGAGCGGGAAGCCCGTGTGGCTGCAGCCGCGCAGGAGCTGCATATAGAAACGCTGTTGGATCGCCATCCGTTTGACTTGAGCGGCGGCGAACAGCAGAAATGCGCGCTCTCGAAGGTGTTGCTTACAAATCCCGATCTGTTGCTCTTAGACGAGCCGACAAAAGGTATGGACGCTGCTTGCAAGCAGGGACTTAAGGTGCTTTTGCGCACGCTTCGCGAAAAGGGGCTTTGCATCCTTATTGTCACGCACGACGCAGAATTTGCTGCCGAAACGGCGGATCGCTGCGCGCTGTTGTTTGACGGCGAGATCCTGTCTGCTGCACCGCCTCGTGATTTCTTCTCGAAAAACTGCTTTTACACCACCGCCGCAAACCGCATCGCCCGCGGCTTTTGCGAGCACGCAGTCACCTGTGAAGCGGTAGCGGCTGCCGCAAAACCGCGTGGAAAGGCGGATGCGCCATGCTGAAAAAAGTGCTCGGTATAGTGCTCCTTTGCGTGTGCATTCCCGCTGTGGTTGCGGGCGGGCTTTGGCTGTTTGGGGAACAGCGATACGCTGGGGTCACGCTGTGCGTTGCCGTGCTCGCCTGTGTGCCGTTCTTTTTGTCTTTTGAAAGAAGCCGCGCGGGCGCACAGCGGTTAGCCCTGCTTGCCGTCATGACGGCGCTGTCCGTTGCGGGACGCGTTTTGTTTGCGGCGATCCCCGGGTTTAAACCCGTGACCGCACTCGTGGTGCTCACCGCCATGTATTTCGGCCCGCAGGCAGGCTTTATGACGGGCGCGCTTTCCGCGCTGCTGTCCAATTTCTATTTCGGGCAGGGGCCCTGGACGCCGATGCAGATGCTTGCCTGGGGCATGGTTGGCTTTTTGGCGGGGTTGTTTGCAAAGCGGCTGCAAAAGAGCCGTGTTTCTTTAATCCTGTATGGTGCATTTGCAGGCGTGCTGTTTTCATTCGTTATGGACATATGGACGGTGCTTTGGTGGGACGGCGGCTTTAACGCTGTGCGTTATGCGGCAGCAGTCGTTTCCTCTGCAGGGTTCACTGCCGTTTATGCCGTCTCCAACGTCGTGTTTCTGCTCATGCTTGCAAAGCCTGTTGGGCGCGTATTTGCGCGTTTGCAGCAAAAGTACGGTCTGTGAGCGCGTGCCGCGAAACAGTTGACTTTTCACGGAATTAGGATTAAAATATCATCCAATAGCATTTTTTGAACTGAGTGGAGAGAAGTATGAAGCTGAACGGTTCGGATATCATAGCTGAGGTGCTTATTGAGCAGGGTGTGGATACCATTTTCGGGTATCCCGGCGGCGCTGTTTTGAATATTTACGATGCACTTTACAAATATCGCGACAAGATCCGCCATGTCCTCACTGCGCATGAGCAGGGTGCTGCCCATGCGGCGGACGGCTATGCGCGTGCCACGGGCAGAACGGGTGTGGTGCTTGCGACAAGCGGCCCCGGGGCTACAAATCTGGTCACAGGTATTGCCACGGCATATATGGATTCCGTCCCGATGGTCGCCATCACCGGCAACGTCGGCACGTCGCTGATTGGGCGCGACGCGTTTCAGGAGGTCTATATCACGGGCATCACCATGCCCATCACAAAGCATAATTTCATGGTGCAGAACATTTCGGAGCTCGCGCCCATTCTGCGCGAGGCTTTCCAGATCGCCAATTCCGGCAGAAAAGGCCCCGTGCTCGTGGACGTTCCGAAGGACATCACCGCCGCGGTCACGGATTTCGAGCCCCAGAAGCCTGCGCCGATCGTGGATGAAACGGTGCTCGACGAAGATAAGCTGCAAAGGGTAGCCGGACTTATCAACGCGGCACGGTGCCCCGTCATTGAGCTCGGCGGCGGCGTCGCCTCGGCGGATGCGTCCGACATCGCCCGCGCCGTGGTGGAAAAAACAGGGATCCCGACGTGCCATACCCTGATGGCGACGGGCGTGCTTGGCTATGATGAACCGCTCAACTACGGGCTTGTGGGTATGCACGGCAATCTTGTGACCAATAAGGCGATCGATGAAGCAGATCTGCTTTTGGCGATCGGCACGCGCTTTTCCGACCGCGTGGCGCTTGATCCGGAGCACTTTGCCTCGCACGCGACGATCATCCAGATCGACATCGACAACAGTGAAATCAACAAAAACGTCCGTGTGGACGAATACTTGACGGGTGACGTCAAAACGATCCTGACCGCGCTTCTGCCGCTGCTGGAGGAAAAAACGCATGACGATTGGCTCGCGCGGCTTGCGGAATTCAAAAAGCAGGATTACACCCCGAAAGACAGAGACGATTTCCTCACGCCGCACGCGCTGGTGCGCGCGATCTGCGAGGGAACAGACAAGGAAACGATCTACGTCACCGACGTCGGTCAGCACCAGATGTGGGCGGCGCAGTACCTGCGCCACACTAAGAGCCGCGGCTTTATCACCAGCGGCGGCCTTGGCACCATGGGCTTTGGCTATGGTGCATCCATCGGCGCGCAGATCGGCCTTGGCCCCGACGCCCGCGTGGTCATGCTGACCGGCGACGGCAGCTTCCACATGAACCTGAACGAGGGCTGCACCGCCGTCAGCTACGGCCTGCCCATCATCACCGTCATCTTCAACAACCAGGTGCTGGGCATGGTGCGCCAGTGGCAGACCGCCTTCTACGGCCGCCGCTACTCCGCCACCGACCCCCACCGCAAAACCGATTATCCCAAGC
>UQZS01000034.1 GCA_900545625.1 uncultured Oscillospiraceae bacterium
CAGGCAAGCGTGACCATTTCGTTTGAAGAGGCGGCAAAGGGCTGCGAGCGCGAGGTCACAACCAACCGTATCGAGGTCTGTGACGAATGTCACGGCTCGGGCGCCGCACCCGGTTCTTCGCCGAAAACCTGTCCCGAATGCCACGGGCGCGGGCAGGTCACGACCCAGCAGCGCACGGCATTCGGCGTGATCCAGACGCAGAAAGCGTGCTCGCGCTGCGGCGGCAAGGGCACGATCATCGACAACCCCTGCCGCAAATGCCGCGGCGCAGGGCGCGTGCGCAAGCCGGTCACCATCACGGTCAAAATCCCCGCCGGCATCGATGACCGTCAGGTTATCAACGCGCGCGGGCAGGGCAACAAGGGGCTGAACGGCGGCCCTGCGGGCGATCTGCGCGTGGCGGTCAATGTGCGCCCGCACCCGATCTTCGAGCGCGAGGGCTATAACGTTTGGGTCGAAATGCATATCAGCTACGCGGCCGCCGCGCTCGGCTGCACCGTGCAGGTGCCCACGCTCGACGGTAAGGTGCAGTATACCGTCCCCGCAGGCACGCAGGCAGGCGATGTGTTCAAACTGAAGGGCAAGGGCATCCAAAGCCTTAACAACCGCGGGCGCGGCGACGAGCTCGTGCGCATTGTGGTGGACGTCCCGCGCGAGCTCAACGAGGAACAGAAAGACCTGCTGCGAAAGTTAGATGCGGCGCTCGGCAACGAGACGGCGCATCTCGGGCGCGGGGAAGAGAAAAAAGGCTTCTTCGGCAAAAAGAAAAAATAAGCGGGAAACGCTTTCAAACAAACTGCTTTTGTGCTATGATAGCAGAAAGGCAGTTTTTGTTGCAACCGTGAGAGTAGGCGACAATATGCCGGTATTCTCGTAAATCCATGGGCGCTTCCTCCCTCTGACGAGGGAGGTGGCGCGCGCGAAGCGCGTGACGGAGGGAGAGAAACAATAAAACGTATAAGCATAAAGCAGCGACATAACCTTTCTGCGCTCAAATCTTTTCTGTGTGATTCATGGACTCTTTTCTCTCCCCCAGTCGCCTAACGGCGACAGCCCCCTCGTCAGAGAGGGCAACAGACAAAAATTGCGATTTTCCCCTCGATGCGGGGAATAACCTTTCTTGTTGCAGGTGAACGACATGTACGGACTTTTGGGCGAGCATCTCTCCCACAGCTTCTCCCCGCAGATCCACGCGCGGCTGGGCGATTACGACTACAAATTGTTTGAGGTCGCGCCGGACGACCTCGGGGCATTTTTGCAGGCGAAAAACTTCAATGGAATCAACGTCACCATCCCCTATAAAAAGGCGGTCATCCCGTATCTTGCGGGGCTTTCCGACAACGCGCGGCGCATCGGCGCGGTCAATACGATTATTAAGCGCGCGGACGGCACGCTTTGGGGCGACAACACCGATTACGACGGCTTTCTTTATATGGTGCGCCGAAGTTCGGCAGCGGTCAAAGGAAAAAAAGCGCTCGTGCTCGGCACCGGCGGTGCGAGCGCACCCGTCGCGGCGGTGCTTCATGACCTCGGCGCGCGCGAAGTCATAAAAATCTCCCGAAGCGGGGAGAATAACTACGAAAACATTTCCCGCCACTATGATGCGGACATCCTTGTCAACACCACGCCCGTCGGTATGTACCCGAACAACGGGAAAGCGCCGCTTTCTCTGGCGGGCTTCCGAAAGCTTTCGTGCGTGCTCGACATCATCTACAATCCCCACAGAACCGCGCTCACGCTCGACGCCGAACGGCGCGGCATCCCCGCGTTCACGGGGCTTTCGATGCTCGTCGCGCAGGCGAAGCGCGCCGCCGAGCTGTTTTTGGGCGAGAATATCCCCGACGCGCGCACGGATGAAATTCTCTCCTCGCTGGAACGCGAAATGCAGAACCTTGTGCTCGTCGGCATGCCCGGCTGCGGCAAGACCACGGTGGGGCAAGCGCTCGCAAAGGAGCTTTCCCGCCCGTTTTGCGACGCGGACGCCGAGATCGAACGCCGCGCGGGGCAAACGATTCCCGAAATCTTTGAAACCGAGGGCGAAGCGGGTTTTCGCGCACGCGAAACGGCGGCGCTCGCCGATATATGCCGCCAAAGCGGCGCGGTTATCGCGACGGGCGGCGGGGCGGTGACGATTCCCGAAAACACGGACATCCTGCGCCAAAACAGCATCGTGCTGTTTTTGAACCGCGACCCGTCTGCGCTCCCGACCGTCGGCAGACCCGTTTCGCAGCGCGACGGCGTGCAGGCGATCTATCAGCGGCGGCTGCCGCTGTACCGCGCGGTGTGTGATTATGAGATCGACGCGAACGACGCGATAGAGACAGTCGTACAGCGCATTTTGGAGGCAATACAATGAAGATCCTTGTCATCAACGGCCCAAACCTTAATATGCTCGGCATCCGCGAGCCCGATATTTACGGCAAACAGACCTATGCGTCGCTTGTAGAGCAGATCGAAGCTTGGGCGCAAAGACTCGGGGCAGAGGTCGAGTGCTACCAGTCGAACCACGAGGGCGATATCGTCGATAAAATTCAGGCGGCCTACGGCGTGTTTGACGGCATCGTCATCAACCCCGCCGCCTATACGCACACAAGCGTCGCCATTCTTGACGCGCTCAAAGCGGTGGGGCTGCCCGCCGCCGAGGTGCATATCTCCGACGTGAACGCGCGCGAGAAATTCCGTCACGTTTCCTATGCAGGGATGGCGTGTGCGGCGCATTTCATCGGGCTTGGCTTCGACGGCTACCGTCAGGCGCTCGAATATCTCGTGCGGGATGGTGCGAACGGTTGAAATCCGCACGCAAATCTGCTACAATAAAATGTCCCAAAAAGAAAGGAAGATGAACATGGGTGACAAACCGAAATTCTACATCACCACCGCCATTGCCTACACGTCGCGCAAGCCGCACATCGGCAACAGCTACGAGATCGTGCTGACCGACGCCATCGCGCGCTACAAGCGAATGCAGGGCTATGACGTATTCTTCCTGACGGGCACTGACGAGCACGGGCAGAAGATTGAGGAATACGCCAAGGCGGCGGGTGTAAGCCCCAAGGCATATGTCGATAAGGTCGCGGGCGAGATCCGCGCCATCTGCGACGCGCTTCATACCACGTACGACAAATTCATCCGCACCACCGATGACTACCACGAAAAGGCGGTGCAGAAAATTTTCAAAAAGCTCTACGACCAGGGCGACATCTATAAAGGCGAATACGAGGGACTCTACTGCACGCCGTGCGAGTCTTTCTGGACGGAAAGCCAGCTTGACGAAAACGGCTGCTGCCCCGACTGCCACAGACCCGTTAAAAAGGCGAAGGAGGAAGCGTATTTCCTGCGGCTTTCGAAATACCAGAAGCAGCTTGAGGACTTTATCGAAAGCCATGAGGATTTCATCTACCCCGAAGCGCGCAAAAAGGAAATGCTCAACAACTTCATAAAGCCCGGTTTGCAGGATCTGTGCGTCTCGCGCACCTCCTTTAAATGGGGCGTGCCCGTGTCGTTTGACGAAAGCCACGTGATCTACGTCTGGATCGACGCGCTTTCCAACTACATCACCGCGCTCGGCTACGACCCGGCCGAGCCCGGCGCGCTTTACAAAAAATACTGGCCCGCCGATGTGCACATCATCGGCAAGGACATCGTGCGCTTCCACACGATCTACTGGCCCATCATGCTTATGGCGCTCGGCGAGCCGCTCCCGAAACAGGTCTACGGGCACCCGTGGCTGCTGTTCGGCGAGGACAAGATGTCGAAATCCCGCGGCAACGTGATCTATGCCGACGATCTGATCAAGGTGTTCGGCGTGGACGCGGTGCGCTATTATCTGCTTGCGGAAATGCCGCACGCGCAGGACGGCTCTATCACGTATGAAACGCTTATCGAGCGCTACAATACGGACCTTGCGAATACAATCGGCAATCTCGTCAACCGCACCGTCGCTATGCAGCAGAAGTATTTTGACGGCGTGGTGCAAGCGCCTACAGAACCCGGTGAATTCGATGCCGACGTCCGTGCACTCGCGCTCGATACCGTAAAACAGGTGGACCGCTGCTTTAACGAATATAAGATCGCCGACAGCACCGCGTGCGTGCTCGCGCTCGCGCGGCGCTTGAACAAATACATCGATGAGACCATGCCCTGGGCGCTTGCGAAGGACGAGACCAAGCGCGCGCGGCTCGGCACGGTGCTCTACAACCTTTTGGAGGGCATCCGGTACCTTGGCGTGCTGCTTTCCCCCTATATGCCCGATACCGCCGACGCGATCTTCGCACAGCTGGGCACGGATGTGCGCGGTTACGATTCGTTAAAGGCTTTCGGCGGACTTCAAGCAGGCACGAAGGTCGGCACGCCCACGCCGCTGTTTTCGCGCATCGACGGCGAAAAGCTGATCGCAGAACTCCTCGAACAGCAGAAAAAGGAGCAGGAGGCCGAAAAGAAAGCTGCCGAAGCGGCGGCAGGGCTTGCGCCCATCCACATCGAAGATTTTATGAAAACCGAACTGCGCGTAGCCGAGATCAAAGCCTGCGAGCCGGTCAAGCGCTCGAAGAAGCTCCTTAAATTGACGCTTGATGACGGCTCAGGTGCAGAGCGCACCGTGGCAAGCGGCATTGCGCCGTGGTACAAGCCGGAAGACCTTATCGGCAAAAAGGTCGTGCTTGTGGCAAACCTCAAGCCCGCAAAGCTGTGCGGGGTGGAAAGCTGCGGCATGATCCTGGCGGCGGACTGCGCGAAGGACAACGTGCAGGTCGTATTTGTGGACAGCTCCATGCCGAACGGGGCGCGGATCCGCTGATGCTGACCGATATTTTTGATTCCCACGCGCATTACGACGACCCGCGCTTTGCGGAAGATGTTTATACGCTTTTGGACAGCTTCCCGCAAAGCGGCGTTTCGGGCGTCGTGTCCTGCGGGGTGAATGTTGAAACAACGCGCTTTGCGCAGTCGCTTTCACACCGCTATGCTTTTGTGTATGCGGCAGCGGGCTTTCATCCGCTCAATTTGGAGGATGTGCCCGCCGATCCCATTGCGGCGCTCGCGCCCTTTTTCGACGACAAAAAAACGGTCGCCGTCGGGGAGATCGGGCTTGACTACCACTATGAAAAAGAAAGCCGCTTACAGCAGCTCGCGCTGTTTGAAGCGCAGCTCGCGTTTGCAAAAGAACGCGACCTTCCCGTGATCGTCCATGACCGCGAGGCGCATGCGGATACCCTGCGGCTGCTGCAAAAATACCGCCCGCGCGGGGTGGTGCACTGCTTTTCGGGCTCTGCCGAAACGGCGCGCGAGGTGTTGAAACTCGGCATGTATATCGGCCTTGGCGGGGCGGTGACGTTCAAAAACGCCGTCAAGCCCGTCGAGGTCGCAAAAATGGTTCCCGCAGACTGCCTTTTGGTCGAAACGGACGCGCCGTATATGGCGCCTGTGCCGTGCCGGGGCAAGCGGTGCGATTCGCGTATGATCGCCTACACCGCCGAACGGCTGGCGGAGATCCGCGGGGTGGATGCGCAGGATCTTTTGCAGGAGACGGCGCGCAACGCGCGTGCATTGTTTGGGCTTCGCGCGGAAAAATAAGACAGTCGGAGGACGCGGAATTTGGAAACATTTGAGATCGCAAACCTGCATGTGCGCTTTGATGCGCGCGGCGAGCTTTTGTACACACGCACGCGCCCGTATCTTGCAAAAGACGGCGCCGAAGCGGATTTCACCATTGACCTGTCGGAGGAATTCTTCGCGCGCAAGCATGAGCAGTACCCGCAGCTCACACTTGACGAGTGCCGGTACATGTGGGTGGGCGAGGCGTTTTATGCGCGGCTTTTGCAATATGACGGCATGCTGCTGCACGCTTCGTGCGTCGAAAAGGACGGGAAGGCCTATTTGTTTTCCGCGAAAAGCGGCACGGGCAAGTCCACACATACGCATTTGTGGCTGCGCGCCTTCCCGGACAGCCGCATCATCAATGATGACAAGCCCGCTGTACGCCGCATGGACGGTACGTTTTACGCCTGCGGCACACCGTTTTCGGGCAAAACGGATGAAAACATCAATGTGCAGGTGCCTATACGCGCGATCGTATTTATAGAGCGCGGGACGGAAAATTCGATCGAGCCCATCCCACCGGCGGCGGCGGTCCCGCTGTTTCTATCGCAGACGCTGCGTCCGCCGAAAAAAGCGGCCATGGAAACGATGCTCACCCTGCTCGGGAAGCTGATTGAAGCCGTCCCTGTGTTCCGCCTGCGGTGCAATATGGACCTTTCCGCCGCCGAAACAGCGCTTGCAGGGATCGAGGCATATTACGGTAAACAGGAAAAGGGGTAATCCGATGAAGATCAAAGAAGGCTTTGTTCTCCACGAGGTCGCCGGCAGCTTTGTCGCCGTGCCGCTGGGGGCTGCGCAGGTAGATTTCGGCGGCATGCTGACCTTAACGCCTGTGGGGGCATTTATTTGGAAATGCTTGGAAACGGACACGACGGAAGAGAAAATCGTACAAGCCGTGCTTTCCGAATATGAGGTGGACGAGCCAACCGCGCGCCGCGACACGCATGCTTTTCTTGGGAAGTTGCGCACAGCCGGGCTTTTAGAGGACTGAAGCGATGGAAAAAAAGCAGGTTCGGCTCGAAGAGCTGCTGCCCGTGATCGAGGAAACGCTCGCTGCAGGCGGCACAGTGCGTTTGCCTATCACGGGTACGAGCATGCTGCCCCTGCTCGTTGCGGGGCGCGACACGGTGGTGCTCACGCGCGTGAGCGCGCGGCTGCAAACCTATGACCTGCCGCTGTACCGCCGCGAAAACGGCGCGTTCGTGCTGCACCGCGTGGTCGGCGTGGCAGAGGACGGCACCTATATCTGCTGCGGGGACAACCAATGGGTCAAAGAGCCGGGGGTCCGCCAAGAACAACTCATCGGCGTGGTCGCGCGCATCTGCCGCAAGGGCAGGGAATTCCCCGTCACGGCAAGGCGCTACCGGCTGTATGTGCGTTTGTGGGCGCTTTTGTTCCCCGTCCGGCGGTATCTTGTGGCATTGCGAGGGAAATTACGGAAATGAAACGGGAAGACGCGCGTAAATGGATATGGAAAAGCGCCGCTAAAGAGCGGGGCCTTTTGGTGCTGTCTGTTTTGAGCAGCGCCGTCGATTCCGTGTGCGCCGTGTCGCTTTCCCTTTGCGCGAAATATGTCATCGACGCCGCAGAGCGCGGCGATATGGCGGCGCTTGTGCGCGCAGGCGTAGCTGCTGCAGCGGTGATCTTATTGCATCTTGCGCTCCATATGCTCAACAAAGATCTGCAGGTGCGCATAGCGGGGCGTTTAGAAATGCGGCTCAAAAATACGGCGTTTGCAACACTTTTGGAGAAGGCATACAGCGCCGTTTCCGACCACCATTCGGGCGAGCTGATGACGCGCCTGACGGCGGATGTGACCGTCGTGAGCGATAATTTCGCAACACTTCTGCCGTCGGTCGCCGCTATGCTCGCGCGGCTCGTGTGCGCGTTCGCCGTGATCACGGCGCTTGACTACCGCTTTGCATGCGTGCTCGCTGCGGCAGGGCTTATCTTGTTTTCGTGCACGCGGCTGTTCCGCGGAAAGATCAAAAAAATGCACCGCGCCGTGCAGGAAAGCGACGGGCGGCTGCGCTCGTTTTTGCAGGAGGCGCTCGAAAACCTGCTTGCCGTGCAGGTGTTCGGCGCGTATGACAGGACGAATGCCGAAGCACAAGATCGCGGCGAGGAAAACTATGAAGCGAAGCTCAAGCGCAACCGCTGGTCGATCTTTGCGAACACGGGCTTTTCCGCCGTGTTTTCGGGCGGGTTTTTGTTTGCACTGTTGTGGAGCGGTGTGCGCCTTTGCGCGGGGTCCATCACCTTCGGCACGCTGACCGCGCTTTTGCAGCTTGTCAATCAGGTGCAAATGCCCGTTTCCAATCTTTCGGGCATCATGCCGAAATATTACGCCATGCTTGCCTCCGCCGAACGGCTTATGGAGCTTTCTTCGCTTCCCGACGATACGGCGCTGAACCCACCGTGTGAGAAGCGAGCGCTTTGGGATTCGTTCACGGGGCTGCATTTGCGGGATGTGTCGTTTTCCTACGGCAGAAATCCCGTGCTCAAAGACGTGCAGCTTTCGCTTTCTCGCGGGGAATTTGCTGTGCTCTCGGGTATTTCCGGCATCGGCAAAAGCACGCTGTTCAAGCTGCTTTTGGGCGTGCTCAAGCCCGATGCGGGTGCGGTGGAGATCGAAACGACCGCAGGTGCGCTTTCGGCGGACAAAACGACACGTGCGCTGTTTTCGTATGTCCCGCAGGGCAATCTGTTGTTTTCGGGCACAGTGCGCGACAACCTCAGCTTTGTGAAGACGGATGCGACCGAGGAAGAGATCGACCGCGCCGTGCGCGTGAGCTGTGCCGACGAGTTCCTGTGCGAGCTGCCCGAGGGGCTCGATACGCGGCTCGGCGAGGGCGGCAGAGGGCTTTCGGAGGGGCAGATGCAGCGTCTGGCCGTTGCCCGCGCCGTGCTGACCGATGCACCCGTTTTGCTTTTGGACGAGGCGACTTCCGCACTGGATGCGCAGACCGAGCGCCGGCTTTTGCAAAACCTTAAAGCCCTGCCCGGCAAGACCTGCCTGCTCATCTCACACAAAACGGCGGCGCTCGATGTGTGCGACCGCGTGATCGAGATCCGGGACGGGCGCGTGCAGATCCTGCGCTGACTGTCCGAGACAGCGCGCATACACAAATTTTCTATTGCGCAATATATAAACATTTGCTATAATATATCCGTGTATTCGGTTCCGCACCGGCTGCGGAGCGAGAAGGGGAATTTTACGAATGGATTATGAATACGCCTCCGGGCAAAAAAAGGAAAATACGGAGGGCATCAGCGCCGAAACCGTAATGGTCTATACGCGCAAGCTGTTCAAGCGCTGGTGGGTCATCCTGCTGTCGGCCGTCGTGCTTGCTGCGGTCGGCTTTTCGATCGCACAGTTGACCTATGTGCCGACGTATTCCTCCCAGATCATGTTCGTTGCCAGCAACCGCAACTCTTCGCTTGTCATCTCGGGCCAAAGCTCGTCGGATATTCTTGCGGCACAGACGCTTGCGGGCAACTACCAGTATGTGTTCACAACAACGGAGCTGTCCCAGCGCGTTGCGGACAACTGCGGATACAAAAACATCACCGCCGAGGAGATCAAAAGCTTTATTTCCGTTGAGGCGGTCGAGGACACCACCATTCTGTATCTGACGGTAACGACGACCGACCCCGAAGTTTCGTATGCGATCGCCAACACCTATATGCAGTATTATGAAGAAGCGATCACCGAAGCTTTCCCGGCGACAACGCTGAAAGCCATCGACCCGCCTCTGCTGCCCTCCGCGCCGAACGGCGATAATTCCAAGATCCTGTACACCGCACTCGGCTTCCTTGCGGGGGCGCTGCTTTCGGCGGCTCTGCTGCTGCTTGCCATGGTGTTCAAGGATACCGTCCTCAACGCCGACGACATCCGAAAGAAGCTGGGGCTGAAGATCATCGGCAACGTATCGCATGTGCCCGTCAAGACCAAAAAAGGCGAAAAACGCAGCATTTTGATCACGGACCGGCGCAGCGGCTTCGCCTTTATCGAAGCGTTTAAGATGATCCGCACCAAGCTCAACAATATCGTCCTGCGCAAAGGGCAGAAAGCGATCGTTGTCACCAGCACGCTCGAAAACGAGGGCAAGACCACTACGGCGATCAACATTGCGCTTGCTCTTGCCAAAAACGGCAAGGAGATACTGCTTATCGACGGCGACCTGCGCAAGCCCACCGTTGCAAAGGCGCTCAGCCTCCCCGCGGGTGATGCGGCAGGGCTTGCTGAGGTCATCTCCGGCAGCCGCCAGCTTTCCGATGCGATTCGGTATTCCGAAAAATACAACCTCTATCTGCTTTTGAGCGGCCCTGCAACGGTTGATTCCGCGGAACTGCTTTCCTCCGCAAAAATGGAAGAGATCGTCGAATCCGCCAAAAAGGAATTTGATTACATCATCATCGACACCGCCCCCTGCGGCGAAGTCGCGGATGCGGCGATCCTGGCGGGATATTCCGACGCCATCGTCATGGTCGTGCGGCAGGACACCGCGCCCATCCGCCGGATTTTGCGCGGGCTGGAGAATCTGGACAACTCCGGCACCGAGGTCATCGGCTGCGTATACAACGACGCCAAAGTGGGCTTCGTCCAGCGCGGCGGCTACGGCAAATACGGCTACGGCTACGGCTATGGCTACGGCTACGGCGCGGAGCACGAGAAAAAGCGTTCGTCACGCTGAATCTAAAAACAAACAGCCTGTGCGAGGTTCCGCACAGGCTGTTTTGATTTTAGAGGCGCTTTCGGGGTTAGTGCTTTAGCTGTGGGCGAAGCCCGCAGGGCTGAAAACCGGAAAAATCGCACTTGCATAACCTTTCATGCTTCAACCCGCTTCGACCCGCAACGACTTTGTAACAAACTGCACAAACCATGCTGGAACGTCTTCGTAAGTTTTTGATAAAATTGTCAAAATGCACTTGCAAAAGCAGGAAAGGTTTGCTAAAATGGATATAATAATGCATGGTGAGGTAGTCTGTATGCCGAAAAAAGCAGCAAAAAAACCGAACGAGCATGAAGTTCCTGTATATTTTTTCCATGAGGGCAGCAATGCGCGCGCCTATGAATACTTCGGTGCGCACCGTTCCCAAAAGGATGCGAATACGGTTGTTTTCCGCGTCTGGGCGCCGCATGCCCAAAGCGTGAGCGTGGTCGGCGACTTCAACGAGTGGCGGCAGGGCGCGGACGAAATGCAGCCCATCCCCAAAAGCGACGGCGTTTGGGAAGCGAAGATCCGCGGCGTGCGTGAATTTGATGCCTACAAATACTGCATCGTCTCGCAAAACGGAAAGGTCACAATGAAGTGCGACCCCTATGGCGTGCATATGGAGACGCGCCCGGGCACGGCGACCAAGTTTTACGAGCTGGGCGGCTGTTACCAATGGACGGATGATGCGTGGGTGGCGTCGCGCGGGCAGCAGGACGTATATAAATCCCCCGTGAATATTTACGAAGTCCATGCGGGCTCATGGAAGCGCTATCCCGACGGCAACTTCTATTCCTACCGCGCGCTTGCGGACGAGCTTGTGCCCTATGTCAAGAAAATGGGCTATACGCATATCGAGTTCATGCCGCTGACGGAGTACCCGTTCGACGGCTCATGGGGCTATCAGGTCACGGGCTATTTCGCGGCGACCTCGCGCTACGGCACACCCGCCGACCTGATGTATCTTATTGATGTCTGCCATAAAGCGGGGATCGGCGTGATCCTCGACTGGGTGCCCGCGCACTTCCCGAAGGATGCGAACGGGCTGTATGAGTTTGACGGCGAGCCGCTGTATGAATATGCGGACCCCCGCAAGGGCGAGCACTATGCCTGGGGCACGCGCGTGTTTGATTTCGGCAGAAATGAGGTGCGCTCGTTCCTGCTTTCCTCCGCCGAGTTCTGGCTGCGGGAATTCCATGTGGACGGCCTGCGCATCGATGCGGTGGCATCCATGCTGTATCTCGATTACGACCGCGATGACGGGCAGTGGATCCCCAATAAATACGGCGGCAACGAAAACTTGGAAGCCGTAGAATTTTTACAGAAGCTCAACGAAAGCGTGTTCCGCGACTTCCCGCACGCGCTGATGATCGCTGAGGAGAGCACCGCCTGGCCGATGGTCTCGCGCCCCGTGTATGCAGGGGGGCTTGGCTTTAACTTCAAGTGGAACATGGGCTGGATGAACGACATCCTGCGGTATTTCTCGCTTGACGGCTTCTTCCGCAAATACAACCACGACTGCATTACGTTTTCGCTGTTCTATGCGTTTTCCGAAAACTTTGTCCTGCCCATTTCGCACGATGAGGTCGTGCACGGCAAAAAATCGCTGATTGACAAAATGCCCGGCAGCTACGACGAAAAGTTCGCGGGTGTGCGCGCGTTCATCGGCTATATGATGGCGCATCCCGGCAAAAAGCTGATGTTCATGGGGCAGGAGTTCGGGCAGTTCATCGAGTGGAATTACGAGCAGGGGCTCGACTGGCTGCTGCTTGATTACCCCAAGCACCGCGCTTTGCAGGACTACTTCCGCGAGATCAACCTGTTTTATAAGAAGAACCGCCCGCTTTGGGAAGTGGATGACTCCTGGGAGGGCTTTTCCTGGATCTCATCGGATGACAAGGACAATTCGGTCATCGCGTTCCGCCGCATTGACGCGGCGGGCAGGGAAGTGATCGCCGTCTGCAACTTCACGACCGTCGAGCGGCAGGATTACCGCATCGGCGTGCCGAAAAAGGGCAATTACAAGGTCGTGTTCAATTCCGACGACGAAAAATACGGCGGTGAGGGGCGCGGCGACAAGGAAAAGATCCGTGCCGAGGCAGTCAATATGCATGGTTTCGAGCAGAGTATTTCTTTGGATCTCCCGCCGCTTTCGACGATTTATTTGAAGAAAACACGGTAAACTATTGCCGGTATGCCGCCGCACGTTCGGCAGCCGCCCGGTTTGGTGATTTTAACCGATACAAGACAAAAGGAGGCAAAGACAATGGCACGCAAAATGGAATGCATCGCGATGCTGCTCGCCGGCGGGCAGGGGTCGCGGCTGGGCATTCTGACCAAAAACATTGCAAAGCCCGCCGTTCCCTACGGCGGGAAATACAGGATCATCGACTTCCCGCTGTCCAACTGCGTAAACTCCGGGATCTCGACGGTGGGTGTGCTCACGCAGTACCAGCCGCTCGAGCTCAACGACTACATCGGCAACGGCCAGCCGTGGGATCTCGACCGCGCCAACGGCGGGGTACATATCCTCTCGCCCTATCAGCAGATCAAGGGTTCGGAATGGTATAAGGGCACGGCGAACGCCATTTACCAGAACATCACGTTTATCGACCGCTACAACCCTGAGTATGTCGCGGTGCTTTCGGGCGACCACATTTACAAAATGGATTATTCCAAAATGCTTGCCTACCATAAGGAAAAGGATGCTGCCTGCACCATCGCGATGCTGGAAGTCCCGTGGGAGGAGGCTTCACGCTTCGGGCTGATGATTACGGATGATGAAAACCGCATCACCGAGTTTGAGGAAAAGCCGAAGAACCCGCGCAGCAACAAGGCGTCCATGGGTGTGTATATCTTTACCTGGAGCAAGCTGCGGCAGTACCTCATTGACGACGAAGCGAATCCGAATTCCTCCAACGACTTCGGCAAAAACGTCATCCCCGCCATGCACGCGGCGGGCGAGCGGCTGTTCGCCTACCTGTTCGATGGCTATTGGAAGGATGTCGGCACCATCGACAGCCTTTGGGAAGCGAACCTCGACCTGCTCAACCCCAAGGTGGATCTGGACCTTTCCGACCCGACGTGGAAGATCTATTCGAAAACGCCGGTCGCGCCGCCGCACTATGTTGCCGACTGCGCCACGGTGCAGAACGCCATGATCGGCGAGGGCTCGCAGGTCTACGGCAATCTTGACTTCTCCATCCTGTTCTCCAATGTCACCGTCGAAGAGGGCGCGGTCGTGCGCGACTCCATCGTCATGCCCGGTACGGTCATCAAATCCGGTGCGGTGGTGCAATATGCCATCGTTGCCGAGAACGCCGTTATTGAAGAGGGCGCCGTTGTGGGCGAACGCCCCGAGGCGATGGATAACCTTGAGGACTGGGGCGTCGCGGTCGTCGGCTCGGGCGTGTGCGTGCATAAAGGCGCGCGCGTCGCGCCGAAAGCCATGGTCGATGAAGATGTAAAGGGGGCGTAAGCAGTGACCGGCAACAATATTTTAGGCATCATTTATTCCAATAAATACGACGAGTGCTTAAGCGAGATCACCGCGCTGCGCACCATGGGCTCCGTGCCCTTCGGCGGGCGGTACCGCCTGATCGACTTTGCGCTGTCCAACATGGTCAACAGCGGCATCGAAAAAGTCGGCGTCGTGACCAAAAGCAATTACCAGTCTTTGATGGACCACCTCGGCACGGGCAAGCCGTGGGACCTTTCCAGAAAAACCGAGGGCATGTTCATCCTGCCCCCCTTCTCTTACGGCGGCACGGGCAACTACACGGGCAGGCTCGAGATGCTGCGCGGCATCGTGGGCTTCATCGCCCGCTCCAATGAAGAATACGTCCTGTTCTCCGACTGCAATTCGGTGATGAACATCGACGTGGACGAACTCATGGCGTTCCATACGGACAAAAACGCCGACATCTCCATCGTCTGCAAGCGCGGGACTTTACCGAAGCTCGAAAACATCATGGCGCTCGAACTCGACGGCGACGCGCGCGTCAGGCAGATCGCCATGGAGCCGAACACGACCGGCGAGGTCGTCTATTCGCTCAATATGATCTTAATGAAGCGCTCGCTTTTGCAGCGGCTCGTCAACGAAGCGGTCAGCCTCAACCACGAGTCCTTTGAACGCGACGTGCTGCAGCGCAATACCGAACGCCTGCGCATTTTCGGCTACGAGATCGGCGGCTTTGCCCGCACGATCGACTCCCTGGTCAGCTATTTCAAGGTGAGCATGGAGTTACTCGACCCGAAAAACTGCGGCGAGCTCTTTAACCCCGACCGCCCCGTGTATACCAAGGTGCGCGACGACATGCCCGCGATTTACGGGCTTGGCTCGAGCGTCAAGAATTCCCTGATCGCCAGCGGCTGCATCATCGACGGCGAGGTCGAAAATTCCGTGCTGTTCCGCGGCGTGCGCGTCGAAAAGGGCGCGGTTGTCAAAAATTCGATCCTCATGCAGGGCAGCTTCGTGGCGTCCGGCTCGTCGCTCAACTACACGATCACCGACAAAAGCGTGGCGATCACGCCGAACAAATCGCTTTCCGGTGCGGAAAATTATCCGGTGTTCGTCGGTAAGGGGATCGTCATCTGAGAAACCGTCTGTGGATTCGGTGGGTTGAAAAACTGCCCGTGAAAAGGAGAAACCGTATGAAAGTTTTGTATGTTTCGAGCGAGGCGCTGCCCTTCATGGCGTCGGGCGGGCTTGCCGACGTGGCAGGCTCGCTGCCCAAAGCACTGCGTAAGCGGCTGATCGGCTGCCGCGTGGTTATGCCCATGTACGACGGCATCAAGCAGGAGCTCAAGGATAAAATGACGTTCCTCACAAGCATCACCGTGCCCGTTGCATGGCGTCGGCAGTACTGCGGCATCTTTGAAGCCAAAGCGAACGGCGTCATCTACTATCTGCTCGACAACCAGTATTATTTCAAGCGCGACGGCATCTATGGCTATTATGACGACGCGGAGCGCTTTGCGTTCTTCGCGCGCGCCGTGCTCGAAATGCTGCCGCACATCGAATTCAAGCCCGACATCATCCACTGCAACGATTGGCAGTCCGCGCTCACGCCGGTGTATTACAGCACCATGTATGCGCAGGCGCCGGGCTATGAGAACATCAAAACGATCTTCACCATCCATAATATCCAGTACCAGGGTGTGTACGGCAAAGAGCTCATCTCCGAGGTTTTGGGGCTTCACCCCGAGGATACGAGCATCGTCGAATACGACGGTGACGTCAACTTTATGAAAGGCGCGATCGAGTGCGCCAACCGCGTCACCACCGTCAGCCCTTCGTATGCCAACGAGATCTTGGATCCGTGGTATTCCCACGGGCTCGACACGATCCTGCGCGAGCGCGCGTGGAAGCTGTCGGGCATCCTCAACGGCATCGATACGGAGGATTACGACCCCGCAACAGACAAGGATATTTTTGCCCATTATTCCGCGGAGGATTTTTCCGCAAAAGCGGAAAACAAACGCGCACTGCAGGAGCTTATGGGCCTGCCGCAGCGTGCGGACGTACCGCTGATGGGTATGGTCTCGCGCTTGGTTGGGCACAAGGGGCTCGACCTCGTGAAAGCCGTGCTCGACGAGCTGCTGTCCACATCGGATGTGCAGATGGTCGTGCTCGGCTCGGGCGAATGGCAGTATGAAGAGTTCTTCAAGGCGATGGCGGCAAAGCACCCGGATAAGCTCGCGCTGCGGCTCGGTTTCGTGCCGTCGCTTTCGCGCAAAATTTACGCGGGCTCGGATCTGTTCCTGATGCCTTCCAAGAGCGAACCGTGCGGGCTTTCGCAGATGATCGCGCTGCGCTACGGCTCGATCCCGATCGTGCGCGAGACCGGGGGGCTGCGCGACAGCATCCGCGACAGCGGCGACGGCGAGGGCAACGGCTTTACGTTCTCGAATTATAACGCGCACGAGATGCTCTATACCATCCGCCGCGCGCTCGAGGGCTACGCCAATCCCGACGGCTGGAAGATCCTTGTGAAACGCGCCATGGAATGCGACAACAGCTGGGGCAAATCCGCCAATGAGTATATCCGGCTGTATAAGGATGTACTTAAAGATTAGACTTCAGACGTCAGAAATCAGATGTCAGATAAGGCACAGCATATTTCTGCAAAGCCAAAAAGCAGCACGAACCGTGTAGGGCGGGGGCTTGCTCCCGCCGAAAATTTGCACGGCCCCGTAGGGTGGGGCTTGTACAAAGCTGCGGCTGTGCAGGATGCAGAAAATTTGATCAACCGCGTAGGGGCGGGTTTCCATGCCCGCCCGCAGACAGAATTCAGATTTCAGTGGTCAGAGATTAGAAACGGCGCAACGAGATTTCGCACACAGTAGCGGCAACGCAAAAACCCTGTCTGCGCTGCTTCTGACCTCTGGCGTCTGACTTCTGACATCTGAACGGCGGGCGGGGGCTTGCTCCCGCCGAAAATCTGCACGCCCCGTAGGGACAGCCCTTGCGGCTGTCCGCAATCGAATCGCGCAGGACGCGGCGCGGAAAAATAAAAACAAAATGCGGGCAGGATCACCTGCCCGCATTGTTTTGAAAGCATTTTAATTTTTAGGAGTGAGGATATGATACGAAAAGCAGAGGATCAAGACGCGCCGCGCGTTCTCGAGTTGTTACAGGACATCGTACGCCTGCACCATGAGGGGCGGCCCGATATTTTTTCCGGTGCAAGCCCGAAATACGACGAAGCGGCGCTGCACGAAAAATTCCGAAACGAGAACGAACGCATTTTCGTCTCTGTGGATGCAAACGGCCGCGTCAACGGCTACGTCATGTGCGTGCTCGAAGAAAAGGATGAGCCGTTTTACACGCAGCGCCCCTACCGCACGCTGTATGTGGACGACCTGTGTGTGGATAAAGCCTGCCGCGGGCAGGGGGTCGGGCGTGCTTTGATGGAACGCGCCGTCGAAGCGGCAAAGGAGCTGCACTGCTATAATCTCGACTTGAATGTCTGGGCGACCAATACGGACGCCATCCGCTTCTACGAAGCCATCGGCATGCAAAAACAGCGGCAGTATATGGAGATCGTCTTAGACGCCGGATGTTAGATGCCGGATGCCGGAGGTGTGGATGTGCACAGCTTGGCTTCTCCCGTGGCAGAAAAACTGCATGGCCTCGTTCCTCCCTCTGATGAGGGAGGTGGGTCGGCGGCTTGCCGCCGACCCGGAGGGAGAGACTGTAGGCCGGTGTTTGCTCCCACAGAAAATCTGCACGTCCCCGTAGGGCGCGGGCTTGCCCGCGCCGCACCGCCGAAATTCTTTCCGCAGCGCGCTGCAGCGGACTTCCACGTCCGCCGGGGAAATGGACGGATTCCCCAATAACCTACGGCTACAGATTATATTTTTTCAGCACAGCCGCGGTAATATATGAAAACTACCCGCACCGCTTCTGACTTCTGACGTCTAACTTCTGACATCTGAACGGCGGGCGCGGGCTTGCTCGCGCCGCACCGCCGAAATTCTTTCCGCAGCGCGTAGCGGCGGACTGCCACGTCCGTTTCGCGCCAAAAAATCCCCCTGCTTCGGCAAGGGCGTTTTCGTTTTGTCTTTCACACAGTCACTTACAAAACCTGTGACTCCCGATGGTCACGATCACGGGCCTCGAATGCATCCACGCGTTCGATGTTTTGTTAGGATTATAATAGTATATCGCGCCGCCGGTCGGGTCCCAGCCGTTGATGGCGTCGCGCGCCGCCTTTTTCGCCTCGGCGGAGGGCTCCACGCCCCAGTTCGAGTCCGTTACGCAGGTGAATGCCCCCGACTGGTACACCACGCCGGGAATGGAATCGGGGAAGGACGCGTGCGACACACGATTAAGCACGACCGCGCCCACGGCAACCTGCCCGGTGTAGGGTTCGCCGCGGGCTTCCGCCGCGATCACCTTGGCAAGCAGATAAACATCATTGCTGCTATACTGCCCGCTGCCCGACGAGCCCGAGGAGATCCCGAGCGCCGAAAGCGTTCTGGGTCCCGCAATGCCATCTACCGCAAGCCCGTTGTCCCGTTGGAAATTGCGCACGGCGGTCTGTGTGCGTGTGCCGTAAATGCCGTCTACTGCGCTGGTGAAATACCCCAGGCTTTTCAGCTTCTGTTGGATCTGCCGTACCTCTTCACCGCGCGAGCCCATTTTGGAAAGCACTTCGGCGGTTTGCTGCGTGTGGGTGTAATAGGCGCCGCCGCCGGCCGCCGTCAAAAGCACCAGCGCGAGCAAAAGCGACAAAAAACGCTTTGACTTCCCGCGCAAAGCAAATGTGCGTGCCATGATCATCCTCTTTTCCCTGTTTTGAAATAGTGTGGCTTTGCGTGCCCGCTTTATGCAAAACAGGCGAAAATTGTGCTTGTAAAACAGCAAATGCACAATATATGGCGTCCGAAAAACCCTCTGCTGCCGCAGGAAAAATTTTTTCAAAAAAAGCGAAAATTAGGTGTTGACAACGCTTTTCCCGTGTGCTATTATATCAAAGCTGTCGCGAGACACGGGCGAGCCCGGAGCGATTTCGAAACGGGCTTTCAAAAAAAGTGCTTGACAAAGTGCTTTGGGAATGCTAAAATAAAATTCCCTCCCCGAGAGATCGGCGAGAGCACACGGACCTTGAAAATTAAACAACGACGAAGAAAAAGGAACCCGAGATTCCGACGTTTGAAAGAACGTTGAGAGTTTTAACGTACGAAAGTACGGACAGTAATTCCGTGTTTTGCGGGGGACCGCAGGACAGGGAAAAGTAAAGAGCGAAGAGCGAAGAGCTTTTTAAAAGATTGGTACAGGAGCTGAGGCTTTCTGTGTTAATACCATTTTTTTAGAGAGTTTGATCCTGGCTCAGGATGAACGCTGGCGGCGTGCCTAACACATGCAAG
>UQZS01000035.1 GCA_900545625.1 uncultured Oscillospiraceae bacterium
ATTCCACCAGTTCGGCGTGGAATCCTTCGGCGCGGGCACGCCCGCAGCGGACGCGGAGATCATCTCCCTCGCGCACGCGGTGTTCCGCTATCTCGGCGTGCAGAACCTGCGGCTCGAGATCAACTCGATCGGCTGCCCGACATGCAGGAAGAAATTCCAAGAGGCGCTCAAAGCCTATTTTGAGAGCTACCGCGAGCAGCTTTGCGATACCTGCAAATCGAGGCTTGAACGCAACCCCATGCGCATTCTGGACTGCAAAAGCCCCGTCTGCTCCGGAATCGCCGCCGGCGCACCGAAGATCCTCGACTATTTGTGCGACGACTGCCGCACCCACTTCGACGCGGTGCAGCGCTATCTTACGGCGATGGACATCGACTTCACCGTCAACCCGGCCATTGTGCGCGGGCTTGACTACTATACGCGCACGGTATTTGAATTTGTTTCGAGCGAGATCGGCGCGCAGGGCACGGTCTGCGGCGGCGGACGGTACGACGGGCTTTTGGAGGAGCTCGGCGGCAAGCCGATGCCTGCGTGCGGCTTCGGGATGGGGATCGAACGCTTGCTTCTTTTGATGGAAGCGCAGGGCGTGCCGTTCCCTGAGCCGAAGAAATGTGACGTCTATCTTGTCTCCATGGGCGAAGAAGCCGGGCTGAAGGCCGCCGCCCTTGCCGAACAGCTTCGCGAAGAGGGGCTTTCGGCACAGTTCGACACCGTCGGCAGAGGGCTTAAAGCGCAGATGAAATATGCCGATAAGCTCGGCGCGGCATACACCGTCGTGCTCGGCGATGCGGAGCTTGAGAGCCGCCGTGTCAGCCTTAAGAATATGCGTGACGGCACGCAGACAGAGCTTACTTTAGACGATTTTGTCGGCGCGTTCCAGTCCATCGTCCTTCGCGAGGCGCTCGCCGCCTTAGACACATCGGATCTGGACGAGGCGGATATTTCCACGATTTTAGGGGGCGTGCAAAACTGATGGATACGATGCAAGGGATCAAACGGACGGACTACTGCGGGACGCTTCGTGCGTCCGACATCGGGCGCGAGGTGACCGTGTGCGGCTGGGTGCAGAAGCAGCGGGACTTGGGCGCGCTCATCTTTGTCGATCTGCGCGACCGCACGGGGATCTTACAGCTTGCGTTTACGGAAAGCACGGATCCTGCCGTCATGGAAAAGGCGGGGACGCTTCGCTCGGAATACGTCGTCGCGGCAAAGGGCGTTTTGCGTGAGCGCGCGGCGAAAAACAGCGAGATCCCCACAGGCGACGTGGAATTGGAGGTCTCCGAGCTTCGCATTTTGGGGCTCAGCGACACGCCGCCTTTCGAAATTGTCGAAAACTCGCAGACTGCGGAGCTCACGCGCTTAAAATACCGCTATCTCGACCTGCGCCGCCCCGATCTGCAAAAAAACATCCTGATGCGCCACAGGCTTACGAAGATCACGCGCGACTATTTTGACGAAAACGGGTTTATCGAGATTGAAACGCCGATGCTCATCCGTTCCACGCCGGAGGGCGCGCGCGATTTCCTTGTGCCCTCGCGGCTTCATAAGGGCAGCTTTTACGCCCTGCCGCAGTCGCCGCAGCTTTATAAGCAGCTTTCCATGGTGGCGGGCTTCGACCGCTATATGCAGATCGCGCGCTGCTTCCGCGACGAGGATCTGCGTGCCGACCGCCAGCCGGAATTCACGCAGATCGACCTCGAAATGTCCTTTGTCGATATGGAGGATGTGCTGGAGATCGGCGAAGGGTATATGCGCCGCGTGTTCCGCGAGATGCTCGGGATCGAACTCACGACCCCGCTGCCGCGGCTTACCTATCGTGAGGCGATGGAGCGCTACGGTTCGGACAAGCCCGATACGCGCTACGGGTTAGAACTGGTGGACTTGACCGACATTGCGCGAAAAACGGAGTTCGCGGTGTTCCGCGCCGCAGTGGAAGCGGGCGGCACCGTGCGCGGCATCAATGTCAAGGGCGCGGCAGCCAAGCTCTCGCGCAAGGAGATGGACAAGCTCACCGAGTTCGTGCGCGGCATCGGCGCAAAGGGCCTTGCCTGGGCGCGGCTGAACGCTGACGGCACGGCGGCATCGTTTAGCAAATTTTTAACTACCGAACAAATGCAGGCGCTCTGCGGCAAAATGCAAGCCGAAACGGGCGACGCGCTGCTGATCGTCGCCGACGCGAACGAAGCCCTTGCGCTCTCCGTCCTCGGCGCGCTGCGCCAGGAGGTCGCCGCAAAGCTCGACCTTGTGCCGAAAGACCGCTTCGACCTGCTTTGGATCACCGAGTTCCCGTTCTTTGAATACGATGCGGAAACGGGCGAATATGTGGCGATGCACCATCCCTTTACCGCGCCCATGGATGAATGTCTTGCCTATCTCGAGACCGACAAGGCGCGCGTGCGCGCCAAGGCGTATGACCTTGTGCTCAACGGCATCGAGCTTTCGAGCGGCTCCATTCGGATCACAGACCCGAAGCTGCAAAGCCGTATTTTCTCTCTTTTGGGGCTGTCGGATGAGGAGGCCAAGGAAAAATTCGGCTTCCTTTTGGACGCGTTCCGCTTCGGTGCGCCCCCACACGGCGGCATGGGGATCGGGCTCGACCGCCTTTGCATGCAGCTGCTCGGCTGCGCGAGTTTGCGCGATGTGGTCGCGTTCCCGAAGGTGCAGAACGCCTCCGAGCCCATGACCGAATGCCCCTCTCCCGTGGACGAAATGCAGCTTGCCGAATTGGGGCTTGCCGCAAAGGAAACGGAACAGGGCGAATAAAAAGGTTTGTAAAATCCAATACAACGCGACGACCCGAACAGAAACCTGTTCGGGTCGTTTTTACACAAAAATGCGGATGCCAAAGACAGCGCCACGGCTGTGATGCGAACGAAAGCCCCGCCCCTACAACAGAAAGAATCAAGTTTTCGGTATAGCCGCAGGTTGTTTGGAAACCTATACATACCCTAGGCAGGCATGGAAGCCTGTCACTACGCGGGGTATGGTTGGTTTGCTTCGTCGCCGCCGCTTTGCACAAACCTGCCAATTCCGCGACCGGCATCCAAAATCTATCCGAGCACGCGCATCGGGTCAATCGCCGCATCGTCCTGCCAAAGCTCTAAGTGCAGATGCGTTTCGTCTGCGGCTTCAATGGGGATCGTGCCCAGATTCCCGACCTTGTCGTTGACGCTGACCGTCGCGCCGACTTCCACGGTGCTGCCTTTACCGAGCCCGCAGTACTTCGCGATCAGCCCGTCGCCGTGGTCGATCTCCACGACCGTGCCCCACAGCACATCGTCATACACCGCCTTGACCACCCCGTTGTTGATCGCCTTCACGGGGTCGCCCACCGCGCCGCGGAAATCCACGCCGTTGTGCACGCGCCAGTCGCCCATAGTCGCGGACTGCACCATTTCGCCGTCGGAAAAGCCTTTGTCCGTTTCGCCGTCCAGCGGTGTGACAAACGATGCCGCACGCTCAATGCCGTCCTCCTGCGCGGCGACCGCGAGACCTTCTTCCTCCTCGGGCACATAGACGCCGCCCGTCTCTTCGGGCGTTTCGGTATTGCTGCCGCTGTCGGGGAATGCCGGTGCGGTCAGCTCCTCTGCGGAAAATCGCACCGTCTGCGCCTCGGTCGGCGCTTCGGTCGTCTCGGTTTCGTCGCTTTGCGGCTTCATCTGGAAATTCATCGCCGTGCGTGCGGCGACGCCCACGCCCAAAACACAGACCGCCAGCGTGAGATACAGCACTGCGGCGCGCCGCGTCAGTTTTTTCTTTGCTCTTTTCGGTTTACGGTTTTCCATGTGGGACACCTCCGAAAGCAGTATGCCCCGTTTTTTGCATGTGTATTCGCTTTTGCAGATATACCGAACGGTTGCGCTTTTTTACGCAGTGTGCTACAATAGCTGTTGATTTTGAAAAGGGAGTGTTCTCATGGAATACACATTTTCCAAACGCATTTCTTCGCTGCAGCCGTCGGCGATCCGCGAGATTTTAAAAGCCACCGCCGACCCCTCGGTCATCCCTTTCGCGGCGGGCAACCCGGATGCCGCGGCGTTCCCCGTGGAGGAGGTGCGCGCCATTTCGAAGCGCATTTTCGAAGAAGCGCCCGTCACCGCCCTGCAATACGGCGTGACGGAAGGCTATGCGCCGCTTCGCGCACGTGTTAAGCAATATATGAAAGACAAGCACAACATCGGGCGCGATTTTGACGACCTGATCATCACCTCGGGCGCGACGCAGGTCATGGACCTCGCGACCAAGACCCTTTGCAACTTCGGCGACGTTGTCATCAGCGAATCGCCGTCGTTCATCGGCTCGCTCAACTGCTTTCGTTCCTACGGCGTGCAGCTGCGCGGCGTGCCGGTCGAAGCGGACGGCATGAACATGGAGATTTTAGAGCAGAAGCTCAAAGAGAACCAAAACGTCCGCTTCATCTACACCATCCCGAATTTCCAGAATCCCTCGGGCGCGACGATGTCGCTGGAAAAGCGCAAGAAGCTGTATGCGCTCGCAAAGCAGTACGGCGTGCTGATCCTCGAAGATAACCCCTACGGCGAGCTGCGCGTGGCGGGCGAGTCGCTGCCGAGCATCAAGAGCATGGATGAGGACGGCATCGTCATTTACGCGGGCTCGTTCTCCAAGGTGCTCGCGCCGGGCGTGCGCGTCGGGTACACGGTCGCCCCCGCGCCGATCGTCGCGAAAATGACCGTCGGCAAGCAGGCGGCGGACACCCACACGCCCATGTTTACCCAGATGCTCGTGGGCGAATGGATGGCGACCACCGATTTCGAAGCGCACATCCAAAAGATCCGCGCAATTTACCGCCGCAAGCTGAATTTGATGTGCGACCTCATTGACGAAAAGCTCGGCGGCTTTGTGGAGTATGTGCGCCCCGAGGGCGGCATGTTCGTCTGGTGCAAGCTGCCCGATTCGGTCAATATGCTTGATTTCTGCGCGCGCGCCGTCGAGAAGAAGGTCGCGGTCGTGCCCGGCAGCGCGTTCACCGTCGAGGAGGGCGAAACGACCAACTGCTTCCGCATGAACTTCACCACGCCCTCGGATGAGAACATCGTCAAGGGGATGGATATCCTCGGCGAGCTGCGCCATGCGTTTTGATCTTTCCGACGAAAAGACCGTGCGCGCGGTGCTCGCCCGCCACGGCTTTTCGTTTTCGAAAGCGCTCGGGCAAAATTTCCTGATCGACCCGACCGTCTGCCCCGAAATGGCGCGGGCGGCAACACGGGAGGGCGCGGACTGTGTTTTGGAAATCGGCCCGGGCATCGGCGTTTTGACCGCGAGCCTTTGCGAACAGGCAAAGCAGATCGTCGCCGTCGAACTCGACCGCAGGCTGTTCCCCGTGCTTCGGGAGACGCTCGCGGACTATGACAACGTGGAGCTTGTCGAGGGCGACGCCATGCAGCTTGACCTCCACGCGCTTTTGCGTGAACGCTTCGGCGAGGGCGCGCGCATCGCGGTGTGCGCAAATTTGCCGTATTATATCACCTCCCCGCTGCTCATGCGGCTTTTGGAGTGCCGTCTGCCGATCGAAAAACTGGTCGTCATGGTGCAAAAGGAGGCCGCCGAGCGCCTTTGCGCCGAGGTCGGCTCGCGGGAAGCGGGCGCAGTCACGGTGGCGGTGCGCTATTACGCCGAGGCACGCACGCTCTTTACGGTCGGGCGCGAAGCCTTCCTGCCCGCGCCGAAGGTGGACAGCGCCGTGATCGAATTGTGCGTGCGGGAAAAACCCGCGGTCGAACTGCGCGACGAAGCGTATTTCTTCAAAATGGTGCGTGCGGCGTTCGCCCAGCGGCGCAAAACGGCGGTGAACGGCATTGCGGCGGGCTTAAATCTGCCGAAAGCGGCGGTGGCCGAGGCGATCGCCGATACGGGACTGCCCGCCGACGTGCGCGCGGAAAAGATCCCGATGGAAAAGCTCGCGGAATTGGCGAATCGGCTTTTAGATATTAGATGTTAGATGCTGACGATCGATGCGTGGTGGGCAAATCTGCGGAAAGCCGAAACTTTGCAGAAACCGTAGGGCGGGGGCTTGCTCCCGCCGTGGGCAATGGTTCAACCAAACCATTTCTTGTTTATCCTAAAAAGTTTCTGTCCGTGTTCCCCGGAAAGGACAAAATCTATACTTTTTGCGGCGGGAGCAAGCCCCCGCCCTACATCGGAGATCCTTCGGTTTTATCGCGACCGAAAATGCGCATTGCCTGTTTTCCCATCTAAGGCAGGCACGCAGAGACATATTAGCAAATAAAGGAGTTTTTACCATGACCTATACCTATCGCACGCGCGGGACGTGCTCGCAGCAGATCGAAGTCGAGCTCGACGGCGACGTGATCAAAAATGTGAAATTCTACGGCGGCTGCAACGGCAACACGCAGGGCGTGGCGCGCTTGGTGTGCGGCAGAAAGGTCGATGAAGTGATCGACACGCTTTCGGGCATTCGCTGCGGAATGCGCCCGACCTCCTGCCCCGACCAGCTCGCGCACGCGCTCAGAGAAGCGCAGAAGGCAGAGCCGCCGGCGGAATAAGGCAGAAAAGCAAAAGAAAACGGGGCTGTATCCTAAATCCAGGATACAGCCCCGTTTTTGCAAAACCGTCAGGGACGGACCACGATTTCGATCTCGTCGCCGTATTTGGCACAGTGTTCTTTGAATTTCTGCAAAATCGTACAGATTTTTTTCACACAATCCGCGAGTTCAGCGGATACGGTGTCCTCTCCGCAGAGTTCAATTCGGTCTGCGTCACATTCGGTTCGCAACAGATCCCAAAAGGCATCCCAATTTTGCCCGTAAAAATCGGGAAAGTCAAAGGCTTTTTTGATCCGCAGGTGCAGCTCCCCCAAGGATTTGCAGCCGGTCAGGTCGAGCGTGACCGTTTTTTTCGCTTTCATGTGCCGTCCTCCCTTAAATGATTTCCAAAAATGTTTCATAGTGGTCGTAGGTGACAAACATAAGCCCGTCGTTAGACCACAGCAGGCGGTGCCCGTTTCGCCGCCCGCTGTAATAATTGATATCCGCTTCATACCAGATCCGTCCGGGGATGTGCGGCAAACGGGTGTTCAAATTATTATAAATCCCCACGGTAAGCATTTTCCCCGGAGCAAATTTCGCGGGAGGCTTCCCCCGCCTCCAACCTAACGCCGCCAGCTCTTCTTCGGTAATGTAATAATCCGGCAGTGCGCCGTGATACTTTATCCACCAGTCCGCGCCGTTTTCCCCGTCCTTTGTGCCTTCTCCGGCTTTTACAGCCTCCATCGGCTTTATCTCGCACCGGCAATTCAGATGAAGCGGCGGCTTTTTTTCCGGCGGCTCGTTTCTCGGATAAATCTGCCCGTGCCGGCTGCGGCAATCCTGACAGGTGCTCAGATCCAGCATTGCGATCCAGTTCAAAAAATGGCGGCTTTCCGCAGTGGGCGGGTCATAGGTATCCAAGAGCCCTTTGGATACAGGCTCCGAAAGGGTGTACCCATATACGGTTTTCACATACATTTTAACACTCCCTTGCTTTGCGGTAAAGACCAAAGGCCTTTCATATATACGGCGAAGCGAAGGAGACTGAAGGGACAACCCGTACATTTTCGAGAAATTGTAACAAAACGTTACAAAACCGATCGTGGCACGTTTGGTGTGCGGCCGCAAGGTCGATGAAGTGATCGACACGCTTTCGGGTATCCGCTGCGGAATGCGCCCGACCTCCTGCCCCGACCGGCTCGCGCACGCGCTCAGAGAAGCGCAGAAGGCGCAGCAGTCGGTGGAATAACGCGCTGACGCACGAAACAAAAACCGCCCGGCTCCCTTACGGAACCGGGCGGTTTTGCATTGGCTGTTAGTCCTTTTCCGAAAGCTGTGTGATCGCGAGCGCGGCGAGGCCGATGCCCAGCATACCGATGGCGTCGGCGGTTTCAATCTCACCCAGAAACGACAGCACGGCGACGGCGATCCCCATCGCCAGCGCGACGCCCTTTAAGGCGAGCCGGACAAACGCCGAAACTCGGCCGGCGGCAGCCGTCCCTTTCGCAGCCGCTTTCCCCTGCATGAGCTCGTCAACGGTCACGTCGAAGATCTCGGCGAGCTTGGGAATGGAATTGACATCCGGGAAGGATAAGTCGCGTTCCCATTTGGAAACGGCTTTATCTGTAACGCCCATTTTTTCGGCAAGTTCAAGCTGTGTCATGCCCTTTTCCTTGCGCATCTCTGCGATCTTCGTTCCGAATGTTTTTTTCATGCGTTTTCGCTCCTTTGTTGGGATACTTGCATCTTAGCAGACCGCTGAATCTTTCGCAACCGACCGTCGGTTTAGCCGGCTCGACCGGCAGTTTACCTGCGGCGGAAGAGAAAAAGGACGGCGCTGCGCCCCGCAAAGGCACAGAACCGTCCCCTTGTCTACTCTGTTATTCTTTGCTCGTTTCCCCGGCGTTTTGCAGCTTCTCTGCGGCGTCGGCGGCAAGAAGCGCGTCGATGATCTCGTCAAGGTCGCCGTCGAGGACGGCTTCGAGCCGATAAAGCGTCAGACCGATGCGGTGGTCGGTCACGCGCCCCTGCGGGAAGTTGTAGGTGCGGATGCGCTCGCTGCGGTCGCCGGTGCCGACCTGCGAACGGCGCTCGCCCGCGATCTCGGCCTCCTGCTTTTTGCGCTCGATCTCGTAAAGCCTTGCGCGCAGGACGGCAAGCGCCTTGTCCTTGTTGCGGTACTGGCTGCGCTCGTCCTGGCACTCGACGACCATCCCTGTGGGCAGGTGCGTCACGCGGATGGCGGAGGAGGTCTTGTTGACCTTCTGCCCGCCGGCGCCGGAGGAACGGAACACATCGATCTGCAGATCCGCCGGGTCAAGCTCAAATTCCACCTCCTCGGCTTCGGGCAGCACCGCAACGGTGGCAGTGGAGGTGTGGATGCGCCCCTGGCTCTCGGTCTCCGGCACGCGCTGGACGCGGTGGACGCCGCTTTCAAACTTCATGCGCGAATACGCGCCCTCGCCCTCGATCATAAAGCTGATCTCTTTGAGCCCGCCGAGCTGCGTTTCGGAGGCGTTTACGACCTCCAGCTTCCAGCCCTTGCGTTCGGCGTACATCGAATACATACGGAAAAGCCGCGCGGCGAACAATGCGGCCTCATCGCCGCCTGCGCCCGCGCGGATCTCCGTAATGACGTTTTTCTCATCGTTCGGGTCGCGCGGCAAAAGCAGCACGCGCAGCTCCCGGTCGAGTTGTTCAAGCCTTTCCTCGGCGGCATGCAGCTCTTCGGTCGCCATGTCCCGCATTTCCCGATCCGCACCGCCCTCGGCGAGCAGCTCGCGCGCCGCGTCGCGGTCGGCTTCGGCCTTTTGATAAGCATTGTAAGCGTCCGCAATGGGACGAAGCTGCTTTGCTTCGCGCATAAGCGCGGCAAAGCGTTTGGGATCCGCCGCCGTCTCCGGCGCGCACAAAGCGCGCTCCAGCTCGTGAAGCCGCGCCGTGATCCCCTGTAATTTTTCAAGCATCCGAGTTCCCATCTTCCCGCAGAATTTTTTTCACGCGTTTTTCGATCTTCACGCGCGGCGCCATGAATTCCCTGCCGCAGGTGGTGCAGCGCAGGCGGAAATCCATCCCTGTGCGCAGGACAAGGAAGGTCTTGCCGCCGCAGGGGTGCGGCTTTTTCATTTCAAGGGTGTCCCCGACGCGTACATCCATTCAAAGCACCTCAAACGCGCTGCGCTCGGTCAAGAACGCCTGCGCCTTTTGCAAAATGGCCTTGTCGTTTTCATAGTTGAGCGTAGCAAGGCAGCGCGCATACGGCAGCCAGATGTAGTCTTCGATCTCGCTTTGCTGGATGACGGTCTTCGTGTCGGCGGTGGTGGCAAGAAAAATCAAAACGGTCTTGTCTATGCGCCCCTGGATGGTATAGGAGGAACGCTCGCAAAAGCCGTCGAGCACATCGATGTGTAAGCCCGTTTCCTCGAGCACCTCGCGCTTGGCGGTATCCAGGTCGGTCTCGCCCGCCTCCACATGCCCCTTGGGAAAGCCCCAATGTGCGCTGCGCTTATTTTTGATGAGCAGGAAACGGCGCTCTTCTGCGTCGCCGCGGAATACGACCGCTCCGCAGGAACGTTCGTAAAAGCATTCGATCTTTACGCCCTTGCCCTTGTGCCGAAAGGCAACGGCAGGGCGGATATCGTGGATGATGAACCGCTTGGATTTCGGCGAAACCACCAAAAAGACGGCGTGCGCCTGCTTGTCCCGAATGATGGCGATGACGCGCCCGTCAAACCGCCGAACGGGATGATTCACGCCCATGATATAGGCGCCCGCAACAGGGAAGCGTGCATCCAGCCCGCTTTCGACAACGCCGAAGTTCAGCAGATATTTCGTATTGGTCTCGCTGTCAAAGCGGCCGAGGGGCTTGGTGACCCGCACTCTGACAAATTTACCCAACATCTGTCTTACGACTCCTTACGTTTAACTACCCCTATTATACAGGAAAGAAAAATGCGTTTCAAGGGGTTTTTCCCGCTGCAAAACGCGGCAGCGTACAAATTCCCGATTGAAAAGGGCAGGATTTTATGATAGACTAACAATATCTATACGATGTTTTCCCGGAGGCAAGGCGCATGAAAAAAGAAAAATGGCTGATCCTTATAGCGGTGCTGCTGCTCGTATCGGTATTCGCCGGGCTTTCGGCGTGCGGCGGGAATGAGAAGACAAGCTCGACGGTGGTGGTCACCGACGAAAACGGCGAGCCGCTGACCGACGCGAACGGGAACCCGATCACGGCGGTGCTCCAAGGCGAGATCGTAGAGCTCACCAACGCGAACGGCGAAAAGATCTATGACGAAAACGGCGAGGTACGGACCACCGTGATCTACGGCGAGCAGCAGGTCGCCGTACCCGTCACCGATGAAAACGGAAACCTTGTGTATGACGAAGCGGGCAACCTCGTGACCACGATGGTGTCCTACACGACCACCACGGTGGGCAGCGGCGGGATCACGGGCATCCCCATCACGGACTCAAACGGCAATATCGTCACCTCCCCGAACGGGGACCCGCTGACCTATACCGCAACGTACACGGTCACACCCGCCTTGCCGGGGCAGAACACGGCGAATTGGAGCTCGACCTTCGGCGGCACGGGCGGGGATTCGTTCGTGGACACGGCGGCGACGCCCGACGGCGGCTTTGCGGCGCTTGTGCAGGCCAATTCCAAGGACGGCAGCATGGCTTCTCTTGCGGGCGATTCCGCAGCGCCTATCCTCGTTTTGATCAAATATTCCCGCCGCGGGAGGCTCGAATGGCGGCAGACCGTCTCCTCCGACAGCGGCGTGCAGGCCACGGGGCTTGCGGTGGACGAGGACGGCAATATCGCCGTCTGCGGTTTGACGCGCGCGACGAACCTCGGTTTTGCGGCGGCGGGCGACTATGACGCGGTCGTATTCAAATTCAACGGCGACGGCGAATTACAGTGGACGAGGAACTTCAGCGGCAGCCGTGCCGACGGCTTTGAGCAGATTGCCGCCGCCCCCGACGGCGGGTTCGTTGCGGTCGGGTATTCGAGCTCTTCGGACGGTACCGGCGCTTCGCTCGGGCTCTCCGCTGCGCGCTCGGCGCCGATCGTCGTAAAATTCGGTGCGGACGGCTCGATCGCCTGGCAGCGCGCCGTCGGCGCGACCGGCGACACCTTGACGAGCGTTGCGGTGGACACGGACGGCAGTGTTTATGCCGCGGGCAACTTCACGTCATCGGGCGCGAACAGCCTGTTTACAAGCTACGGCCGTGCGGATGCAGGGCTTGTGAAGTTCTCTTCGTCCGGCGAGCAGCAGTGGGTGCAGCAGTTCGGCGGTTCGCGGGTGGACAACTTCTTAGCGGTTACGGCGGCTTCGGACGGCGGCTGCGTCGCGGTGGGGCGCTCGGCTTCACGCGACCGGACGATGTCGAAGCTTTCCAACAACGGCGGCTATGACGCCATTATGGTCAAGTACAACGCCGACGGCTCCATAGCCTGGCAAAGCGTTGTGCACGGCCTTTTGGATGACTGCTTTACCGGCGTCTGCGCGACGGAGGACGGCTACGCGCTTGCCGGGTACACGAATTCCTCCAACAGCGACTTCCGCAAGGTCGGCAACCGCGGCGGCACGGACGCCTTTCTCGTGCGCACGGACGCCTCCGGCGAGGTGCTGGAGAACACGCTGCAAAGCTACGGCGGTACACGTGACGACCGCTTTAACGGGATCTGCGTGCTGGAAAGCGGCGAGCTCGTCGCCTGCGGCGCCACGCTTTCGACAGACGGGGACCTTGTCGGCTCTGCGCCTGCCTCCGACGGGAAAAACACGGTCGGCATGATCGCGCGCTTTGAAGCGGCGAAAGACTAAACAAAAAGGAAACGGAAAACTATGACGGAAACGCAACTGCCCGGCTACCTGCCGCGGCGTCACCAGATCCTCTGGCTCGTGCTGCGCGCGGGGATCATGCTCTGGGGCATCTACGGTTTGTTTCACGGCTCGGTCGTGGAATTTTTAGAGGCGATCTTCGCCATCCTCTTTACGCACCTGTGGGATTTCTTTCAGGTGTTCGGCGGCAGGTCGTTCATCACCCGCGTGGACTACCTGTCGGGCACGATGCTGAATCTGTTTATTTTTGTCGGGGTGGTCGTGGGTACTACGCTCAACAACCGCACCGACTTCCACAGCTTTGATGTCGTGACGCATTTCTTCGCGGGCTTTATCGCCGCGTGGTTCGCCTATGACTTTGCCGTGATCATCCAGGGGCGGCACGGGCGGCTCTCACCGGCGCTCGCGTCGCTGTTCGCGCTGTGCTTTTCACTCGGGATCTCCGTCGGGTGGGAGATCTATGAATTCACCATGGACCGGCTTTACGGGATGCACCTGCAATGCTCCACGCCCACCTCGGAAGCGGGGCTTTTGGACACCATGGGCGATTTTATCATTTCGGCGGCGGGCGCGCTCGCCGGCATGTTCTTAGTCGCCTTTTATAGAAACGGAAAATTCGGTAAAAATAAAAAACAGATACGGGAACGAATCGCCCGCGAGAAGCGTGAAAACGAGATCAAGCAGCAGCTTTGGGAGGCCTATGTGCATGAGCAAGACCATCATCACAACTGACAGCCCTGCGGATGTGCCGGCAGAGCTTCGGGAGCGTTACGGGATCCATGTTATCCCGCTGCACATCACGCTCGACGACAAGAGCTATGAAGACGGCGTAAATATCACGCCCGACGACCTCTACGCCTTTTACCGCGAAAAGGGCAGGCTGCCGAAGACCGCGGCGGTTTCGATCCCCGAATATATGGACTTTTTCGGCGCGCTGACGGCGGACGGCAGCGCGGTGGTACACGTGGCGTTTACCTCGAAGCTTTCCGTGACGTACCAGAACGCCTGCCTTGCGGCCGCGCAGTTTGAAAATGTCTATGTCGTGGACTCCAAGAGCCTGACGACGGGCATCACGCTGTTGTGCATCAAGGCGTGCGAGCTCGCCCGGGCGGGCATGGATGCGAAAACGATCGCCCACGAGCTTGAATACAAGCGTGAAAAGGTCGTGACGAGCTTTATTCTGGACAAGCTCGAATTCCTCCACAAAGGCGGGCGCTGCTCAGGCCTTACGGCGCTCGGTGCGAACGTGCTGGGCATCAAGCCCTCCATCGTTATGCGCGACGGGGCGCTTGTCGTGGGCAAAAAGTACCGCGGCAAACTGGAGGCGTGCCAGATGCAGTATGTGCGCGATCTTTTAAAGCAATACGAAGGGCAGATCGACACCGACCGCGCCTTTCTTTCGCATACGGCGGGCGTTTCCGACGAGCAGCTGCGTGCGCTGCAAAAGGAAGTCCACAAAACCGTGAAGTTCAAGGAATATTTCGTCTCGACCGTGGGCTGCACCATCACCACGCACTGCGGCGAACGGACGTTTACGCTGGAATTCATGCTCAAATGATCGGAGGCGCTCGGATGAAACGATGGATAGGCGCGTGCGCGGCGCTCGTGCTTTTGCTCGCTTCGCTTTCGGCGTGCGGAACGGATGCGGGCGCTGAGGTGAACGGTTCGCCCGTGGGCGAGGGCGTTTGCCTGTATTTTGACGACCTTGCGCGCAGCGAGGCCCCGGATGCGGATGAAGCCGCGCGCCAGGCTTCGGCAGACAAAATGCTCGCCGAGTATGTCGCGATCAACTCCGCCTTCACGGGGCGGGGACTTTCGCTTACGGTCGTGCAGAAAGCCGAAGTGTCGCAGACGGTCAACGACCTTTGGCGGCTGTTCGGCGATTACTATACGAATTTGGGCGTTACCAAGCAGGATCTTTGGAAGGTCGAGACCTCAGAAGCCTATAAGGACGCCGTTATGACCGACTATTATGCCGCCGACGGCGACGAGCCGGTGGACGAAGCGACGCTGCAGGCGTATTTCAGCGAAAATTATATCGCGTTCCAATCCATCACGGGCTTTTTGACCACGGTGGATGACAGCGGCGATGCGGTTGCGATGTCGGAAACGGAGCGCGCGAACATCGTTACGTCGTTTGAGAATATGGCAAGTTCGATCGCGGGCGGGTCGTCCGTTGCTGAGGAAGCAGCGAAAGCGAGCAATACCATTTCCAATACGGAGACGGTCGTGGTCTCGCGCGCGGACGAAAATTATTCCGATGCGTTTTTCGAGCACGTTTTCGCCATGGAAAACAACACCGCTTCGGTCTTTACCGACGGCGACTATGTGTTTCTCGTGCTGCGTGAGGACATCACCGATGCCGAACGCAACCTGTTCGCCGACTATCGAACCGATTGCCTGCGGACGCTCAAGGGCGAGGAATTCGATACGGTCGTCGCCGCATGGGCGGAAAGCTATGCGGTCACACGGGTGTGAGCGGCGAAAAGCCTAAGCAAAAAGCGGGTATGTGTCATCTGCGACACATACCCGCTTTTCAGAGCACAGAATACAGAGGTTAGAAGTCAGAAACGGCATGAGCGGAATTGTGCGAAGCCGCAGCTTTGCATGAAACCCGCCTGTACCGCATCTGATCTCTGTTTTCTAAAATCTAATTCACTACGTGGATGGGCGTGCCTTTTGCGAACGCCGCAAAATTTTCTTTTAAGATCGACATCAGCCGTGCGCGCGTTTCAAACCCCGCCCACGCGATGTGCGGGGTGACGAGGCAGTTCTTCGCGTGTAAAAGCGGGTTGTCGTGGGCGGGCGGCTCCGTGGTGAGCACGTCGAGTCCTGCGCCCGCAAGCCGCCCTTCGTTCAGCGCGTCGGCGAGCGCCGCCGCGTCCACTACGGGACCGCGCGCGGTGTTGATCAGGTACGCCGTCGGTTTGCAGCGCGCAAGGAACGCCGCGTCCACAAGGTTTTCGGTTTTTTCGGTGAGCGGGCAGTGCAGCGTGATGAAATCCGACCGGGCGGCGAGGTCTTCGAGCGTCGTCCATTGAAAATTTTTGCGCGCACTCTGGTCGGTCTCATGCCCGGAAACGGCGAGCACCTGCATATCGAACGCGGCGGCGATGTCTGCGACCTTCTGCCCGATGCCGCCGAAGCCGATGATGCCGAGCGTCTTGCCGGCGAGCTCTGCGAGCGGCGCTTTCCAGAAGCAGAAATCCGGGCAGCGGCTCCACTCGCCCGCGTGCACCGCTTCGGAATGCAGGGCGACGCGGTTCGTAAAGGCGGTCAGGAAGGCGAACACAAGCTGCGCGACCGCCCCGGTCGAATAGGCGGGGATATTGGAAACAGGGATCCCCTTTTGGCGCAGGTACGCGCCGTCCACCACGTTGTAGCCTGTGGAAAGCAGCGCGACGAAGCGGAGATTCAGCATTTGGTCGATCTCCGTTTTCCCGAGCGGGGTCTTGTTGGTCACAACGATTTCGGCGTCGCGGGTGCGTTCTACGATCTTTTCACGCGGCGTGCGGTCATAGACGGTCACGTCGCCGTAGGCGGAAAACCATTCCCAGGAGAGGTCGCCGGGGTTGGTGGTGTAGCCGTCTAAAATGACGATTTTCATAAAGCGCACATCCTTTCTTTGGTATATTGTATCATAAAAATTCATACTATAACAGCACAAAATGCGTGCGAGCAGCGATCAGCGTTCAGAAATCAGAGATCCGAGGGCAGATGCGGAAGAATCAAATTTTCTGCGAAGCCTTTTGGTTGTGCGAAAGCGGTTTACGCAACTGCTGTCTATTAACCTCTACTTTGTCGCTCTCTCCCTCCGTCATGCGCAGAAGCGCATGACACCTCCCTCGTCAGAGGGAGGAAAAGATTTCTACAAACTTTCGGGCAGCGATTCCCCCTCTGACGAGGGGGATGCCGCCATCAGCGGCAGGGGGAGAGAGGGAAACTACGCCGCGCAGTCGGTAAAAGTCCAAGCGGCAAACCACCCCGCTTCTGACCTCGGATTTCTAACATCTGAACTCAGTATTGACCTGCCCGCCGATTTGTTATAAAATACGAAATAGATTAAAATGGTATACTCTGCGGCAAAAGGAGGTGCGGCGCATGGCGCGCAAACGGCTTACACGCTCGCGGCTGCTGGATTTTCTCGGCATAACGCTGTTGGTCTTGGCAGTTGCCCTGTTCTGCGCAGCGCTGCTCTTTCAGGATCCCGAATTTCTGGCGCGCTACGACGACCTTATGCAGCGCCTTGCCGAATTCGAATATGCCGTTGCGACGCTGCCGTACCGCGGGCTTGTGGTCGTGGTGATCCTGCTTTTGTTTTTGGCAAAAGCCGTCATCCCCCTGCCCATCTCCGCCGTGTGCGTCATCGCCGGTATGGCGTTCCGCACGCCCATTGCCATCCTCATCAATGCGGCGGGGTACACGCTGCTTGCGGCGATCAAATATTTCTGGGGCAAGCACCTCGGCGGCGGGCTTTTGCACAAGCTGCTTGTGCGGTATGAAAACGTCGAGCGCATCTTGAATAATGCCGACACGCGCACCAAGGGCGTGCTGCTGTTCGGCTTTCGGCTCGTGAGCTTCCCGATGAACACCATAAGCCAGGTCTACGGCGCGATGCAGTTTGACCTGCCGCGGTATCTTGTGATCTCCATGCTCGGCTTTTTGCCGAAGATCCTGTCTTACAGCTTCATCGGCCGCCACGTTTACGATCCGTTTTCCATGGCGTTCATTCTGCCCATCGTGCTGCTTTTGGCGGTGTCGGGCATTTCGCTGCTCGCGGTCAACCGTGTGCTGGCGTTTTATAATGATAAAATCAAAAATAAAGAGGCCGGAAAGCCCAAAGAAAGCGGCGCCGAACACTGACACGCCGCAAGAAAGGATGTCCCATTTATGCCAAACGTACAGGAACTGAAAGCACAGCTTATGTCGGGTGCATATGACGAGAGGCTTCGGCGTGTCTATGTAACGGAAGACGCCGTGCTCGAACAGCGCGCACGCTACGCCGCGCTTGCCGAGACCTTCGCGTCCCTTTATACCGCGGACCGCGACGTCCGGCTGTTTTCCGCGCCGGGGCGCACGGAAGTCGGCGGCAACCACACCGACCACAACCACGGCCGGGTGCTCGCGGCGGGCATCAACCTTGATGCGGCGGCTGCGGCGGCGAAAAACGACGACAACATCGTGCGCGTCAAATCCGCGGGCTATGACATGGATGTGGTAGATCTTTCCGATCTGTCTGTGCACGAAAACGAGCGCGGCCACTCGCCCGCTTTGGTGCGCGGGATGTGCCGGGGTTTTTTGAACCACGGCTACAAGATCGGCGGCTTTGATGCGGCGACCGTGTCGCAGGTGCTGTCGGGCTCGGGGCTTTCTTCCTCGGCGGCGTATGAGGTGCTGGTGGGCGTGATGCTCAACGCGCTTTATAACGACGGCGCGGCGGATGCCGTGACCATCGCGAAGATCGCGCAGTACGCCGAGAACGAATACTTCGGCAAGCCCTGCGGCTTAATGGATCAGACTGCGTGCGCGGTGGGGTCGTTTGTGACGATCGACTTCGCCGATCCCAAAAATCCCGCCATCGAAGAGGTTAAATTCGACTTCGCCGCCTGCTCGCACGCGCTGTGCATCGTGGATACAAAGGGCAGCCATTCGGATCTCACCGACGAATACGCCTATATCCGCGAGGAGATGGAAAGCGTCGCGCAGTGCTTTGGGAAAGCCGTCCTGCGCGAAGTGCCTGAGGCGGACTTCTACGCCGCGCTGCCTTCTTTGCGCAAAAAGGTCGGCGACCGCGCGATCTTGCGCGCCATGCACTTCTACGCGGACAACGCCCGCGTGCTCAAGGAAGTCGCGGCGCTTCGTGCGGGGGATTTTGAGAGCTTCAAGAAATACATACTCGAAAGCGGCTTTTCGTCGTTCATGTATAACCAGAACGTGTTTTCCGTCAAAAAGCCGCAGGAACAGCCCGTTGCGCTGGCGCTCGCAATCTCGCAGCAGGTGCTCGAGGGCCGCGGCGCGTGGCGCGTGCACGGCGGCGGGTTCGCGGGGACGATCCAGGCGTTTGTGCCGCTCGATCTGCTCGACGCGTACAAATCCGCCATGGAAAGCGTGTTCGGCGCGGGGACATGCTATGTGCTGTCCATCCGTCCTGTGGGCGGCGTAGAAATTTGATCGAAGGCGATAACGAATGAACACAAAGGCACTTTTGCAAACGCTGACCGCAGCCCCCGGCGTTTCCGGCGACGAACGCGGGATCGCCGAAACGGCGAAAGAACTGCTCGAAGAATACGGCGAGGTGCACACGGACGCCTTGGGCAGCGTGATCTGCACGGTCAAAGGCGACGGGAAACGGAAGATCCTCCTTGACGCGCATATGGATCAGGTGGGTCTGATCGTTTTGGAGGTCACGCCCGATGGCTTCCTGCGCGCCGCGCCGTGCGGCGGCATCGACCGCCGCACGCTTGCCGCGTGCGATGTGACCGTTTACGGCAAAACGCCGCTTTACGGTGTGGTGACGAGCACGCCGCCGCATTTGCTTTCCGGCGACGACGCGGGGAAAGTGCCCGAAACCATACTCGTAGACATCGGCATGCCCGCCGAGCAGGCGAAGGAACAGGTGCGCCCGGGCGACCGCATCGCGCTGCGCGCTGAATTCCGGCAGCTTGCGGGAGATTGCGTATC
>UQZS01000036.1 GCA_900545625.1 uncultured Oscillospiraceae bacterium
TCGTCAAAGCCCGGAAAGCGTAGCTTCGGGTGCTTTTCAAGACCGTTACTTGAGGTTTATAATGCCTTGATTATTCCTCCATCAGATAATGTTCGTGGAGGTGGTCAATATGACTAACAATACACAATTCAAGACGCTGTTGAACACTTGGCTAAATCAAAAGAAGCCAATGATCACGCCGTCAACCCACGCCAGTTTTACGCTGATTGCTGAAAATCACTTAATCCCATACTTCGGCAAGCGTAAGATTGGCAGCATCACCGAAACGGACATTCAGAGCTACATTTCGTATCTCTACAATGCCGGTCGGCTGGACAACACAGGAGGGCTAACCGTAAAGACCATACGAGATGTCATCCTCGTTCTCAGGCTTGCAATGGAATATGCCTACAAGGAAAGGGCGATTCCTTTGCTGAACTGGGACTTGATTGAGTACCCTAAAGAACTGGGTGTCAAAAAAGTCAACTCGCTTTCCAAAGATCAAGAACAAGCGCTTATTCAGTGCATCTACATGAATTTGAGTAGGAAAACGGCTGGAATTCTAATTGCGCTGTTCACCGGCATTCGAATTGGTGAACTTTGTGGACTCCAGATGAAGGATATTTCCCTTACGGAGAAAACGATCAATATCAACAAGACTGTCCAGCGTATCTACGACAAGCGAAAGGGCAAATCCTATCTTCACATAGGTCCGCCAAAGACAAAGACATCTGCAAGAATAATTCCAGTTCCGTCACTACTCATGAACATCATCAAGAAGTTTTATACGGAGAATCCGAATCACTACTTTCTGACAGGTAAGACGAAACCAACTGAACCTCGTACATACCGGCAGTTTTTCTCTCGATTTCTCAAGCGTAATGGACTGCAAAAGGTAAAGTTTCATGAGATTCGTCACACCTTTGCAGTACGAGCAATCGAGATACCGGAGTTCGACATCAAGTCGCTCTCTGAAATCCTTGGCCACAAGAATGTATCGTTCACCCTGAATGTCTATGGGAGCGCAAATCTCCAACAGAAAGTGAAGTGCATGAATCTTCTTAACGATTTATTATAAACAAGCCGTGTTGTCGTTTCCATGCAGATACAAAAATGCCCGCCATATCTGGCGGGCAAATTTTTTGCCTTTTTTCGGGATTACTATCCCCAAATGCCCTCTCCCAGTGGGAACAAGTGAGGGAATGTTTTTGAGATAAACAGTTTTTCAAAAAATTTTTTCTGCTTTTTCTGAAAAACAGGTTGCGTTTTGGCACTCAAATTCCAAATAAGTGAAAGGACTTTTTAGGTAAGTAAAATATGCCGTCCCACAATCAAACAAAATCTTTTTCAAATTTTTTGTGAAAACAGGGTGCGTTTCGACTTCCCAATTCCAAATAAGTGAAGGGATAAATTTTTTTGAGATTTAGGGTGTGCATTTGGTTTCTCTCAGTGGGAATAAGTGAGGAGGTTTTTACAAACAGCAAAATATTTTTTGAAACAGGGTTGGAATTAACCCCTTCCCGGTGGGAATAAGTGAAGAGACTTTTTCTTCGGTAAGTAAAAACAAATCATCCCTTAACAGGACAAAAAATATTTTCAGTTTTTCTGAAAAATAGGGTGTCATTTGGCTTTGTAATTCCAAATAAGTGAAGGGTAAATTTTTTCTCAAAAAAATTTTTGAGAAAAAGCCCGGAAATGGGTGTGCATTTCGGCACCCTTTGTCCAAATGAGTGAAGGGAGTTTTTAATCCGTAAATATTTTTCCCGTTTAGGGGGTGCGTTTGACCTCTCCCTGTGGGAATAAGTGAAAGACCTTCTTACTGTACCTTGAAAATTGAATAATAATCCGAGTGGGATATGACTGTGCCACGACCTTCCGAAAGAAGCGAGCACGGCGACGCCGCTTGACGGGGGCAGGGATAGAAAACGACATTCGGAAAAACGCAGCAGATATCGGATGGCACTATGATCCTCACGCCGGTATCTGCCTTACATAGCCGTAAAAAAGGAGGATTGAAGCGCTATGAAAAAATCGGAGCTCAAAGAGCTTTATCAGATGATGTTTCCGGAATATCCGGACATCGTGACCGTCCGGCAGCTTCGGGAAATGCTGGGTATCAGCCGACAGCTTGCCTACGATCTCATCAACGATGGTGAATTGCAGGCAATCAAAATCGGCAATAGTTTCAAAATCCCGAAAGTCAGTGTAATTAACTTCGTGACCGAAGAGAAAAAGGAGGTGAAATCAAGTGCCTGAAATCCTGCGGCTTACCCCGTCCCAGCGTTCAAGGTGCAACCGCCTGATCAAAAGGCTGTGCGCCAATTATGACGATGGCAACTGCCTATTGCTGGATGACGGCGAGCCCTGCGTCTGTCCACAGACCATTTCCTATTCGTTGCTGTGCCGGTATTTCCGCAATGCGGTTTTACCCGCAGAAAAGCAACTGTATGCGGACATTTTCAAACAGCGTACTTATCACTGCGCCGAGTGCGGAGCGGCTTTTGTGCCAAACTCCAACCGGCAAAAATACTGCCTATCGTGCAGCAAAAAGGTGCACCGCAGGCAGAAAAACGAGAGCGCCAGAAAGCGTAAAGCAGACAATTAGGGACCCAAAAACGCCCTATTTTCAAGGCCTTTTTGACACCAAATCGGGATATATAGGGTAAGAATACTAAACCCTTCGATTTCGGTGTTCTAACTGTCCGAATAACAAAAACGAAAGGATGTACTTATGAAAAGAAAATTAGTGACCGTGGACGCAGAAACTCTGCTGGCCACACCGATGAGTAAGACCATGTTCATTGTCGATGGGCTGATCCCACAAGGGGTGAATGTCTTGAGCGGAGCCGCCAAAATCGGCAAAAGCTGGCTGATGTTGTGGCTTGGATTGCAAGTGTCTCAAGGACTACCCGTTTGGGGAATCCCGACCATGCACTGCGATGTGCTGTATCTCTGTTTGGAGGATACACAAAGACGAATTAAAGACCGACTTTTCGATTTGACCAATGATCCGCCTCGGAGTTTCCATTTGTCTGTAACCTGCGGCTTGATTGGAAACGGGCTGGAAGAAGAAATCATTAACTTCTTGGAGGACTTCCCGAAGACAAAGCTGGTAATTATCGACACGCTTCAAAAGGTGCGGGATTCCAAAGGCAGCACCGGGAAAACGGGAATGTACGGCAACGATTACGACGACATTTCCTCCATTAAGCGGATCGCAGATGAGCACGATATTTCCATTATTCTCGTCCATCATCTGCGAAAACTCAAGGACGGAGACGATCCGTTCAACGAGGTGTCCGGCTCTACCGGCATCACCGGAGCGGCGGACACCAATTATGTGCTTAAGCGCAAACGAAGCAGCAGGGACGCCACCCTTCTTGCCTGCGGGCGGGATGTGGAATATCAGGAGCTGACTCTGCGGTTTCAAGACCTGAAATGGGAGCTTGTGGAGCACAAAAACACAGAAGAAATCCGCAAAGCGGAAATCCCGCAGTTTCTTTTTCGGGTAGCGGAATTTATGAAATCCCGCACCGAATGGGTAGGAACTGCCACCGATTTGATTGCAGATATGGCGGAAACCGAAACCACGCCCAATGTGGTAACCAAGTATTTAGGACAGTTTTCAAACGAGGTACTGGAACCTGCCGGGATTGAGTACCGAACCAAGCGGACAGGGCAAAGCAGGCTGATCAAGTTCATACGGCATGACGGCGGTGACGCAAATGACGGGGCAAACGATATATAGCGAAAAGTGTGTCACAAGCGTCATTACCGTCACAATTTTAAGAAAGGATTTGATGTTTATGAGAAGCAAAACACTTGGAATCAACGTAAGAGTAACACCTGCCGAGAAGGAGAAACTCAGCGAAAACGCATATTATTGCGGACTTTCTCTATCGGAATATCTGCGGAGGTTGGGACTTGGAAAAGATGTAAAAGCCGCAACCGATGAGAAAATCTACAAGACTTTTCGGTTTATCCGACAACTGAAAAAGGATTTTGAATCACTCGAAAGAAGCGAAATCCTCCATCGGATAAGCACGATAGAGGATTTCCTAAAGTAGATAATACAAGACAGCGGTTTTAGGCTGCGTTATCTTAGCGAGCAGACCGTTTATACTCCCAAAAGTCGTAAAACGGTGAATCTCGTTAGGGCGCACCCTAATACCCCGTAAAGAAAGGATGAAAAAGATGAAACGAAGAGTTAAAAAGCAATTCTGGCTTTCCCCACAGGACGCCAGAGAATTAAAACGCAAGGCAAAGCTTTGCGGAATTACAGAGACAGCAGTGATCCGCATCCTGTTACACGGCTACGAGCCGAAGGAAAAGCCGGACGCAAGATTTTATGAAGCAATGCGCCAGCTTTCCGCCATCGGCAACAACATCAACCAGCTTGCAGTGAAAGCAAATACACTCGGCTTTATTGACACGCCGATGCTGAAAGCGGAAGCCCTGCGCTGGCACAAGTTTCAGGCGGATATCGAAGCAGTGTTTCTCCGCCCCGGTGAAAGCAATCTGAAATGGCAATTGAGGAGGCAAACACAATGACAAAACGAAAATCTGATTTTACTTTACAAATGAATTCATTAGATGAGCTGTTTTCCTCACAGGAGGAACGGGACGATGCAAAGCTGGAACGGGTGAAAGAGATTCCGCTTACTGAGCTGCACCCGTTTAAGGATCATCCATTCAAAATCCAAAATGATGACGAGATGAAACGCCTGATGGAGAGTATCCAGAAATTCGGGACACTTACACCGGCGCTCGCTCGTCCTTTGCCGGAGGGCGGCTATGAACTGATCTCCGGGCATAGAAGGCTGGCGGCGTGTCAGGTGCTTGGCATTGAAACAATGCCCGTAATCATTCGGGAGATGAGCGACGATGAAGCAGTTATTGCAATGGTGGACGCCAACCTGCAACGAGAACATATTTTGCCCAGTGAAAAAGCGTTTGCCTATAAGATGAAGCTGGAAGCAATCAAGCATCAAGGTATAACTTCTCGCCAAGTTGGCGAGAAGTTATTGAGCGTAACACAAGTGAGCAAAGAAAGCGATGATAGCGAGCGGCAAGTCCAACGCTATATCCGCTTAACTTACTTGATTCCCGAGCTTCTGGAAATGGTGGACGACGGAAAAATTGCTTTTAACCCTGCGGTAGAAATTTCGTACTTAGAGCAGTCGGAACAACGGGTATTGTTAAACGCAATGGAGCTAAACGACTGTACTCCCTCTCACGCACAGAGCATACGGCTTAAAAAACTCTCGCAGGAGGGGGTACTGCAAGACCAGACGATCTACGACATCCTTGCCGAGCAAAAGCCCAACCAGCAGGAGCAGTACAAATTCAAGCGGGAGGACATTCGCAAATACTTCCCCCAAAGCTATACGGACAAGCAAGTCTGCGATACGGTCATCAAGCTGTTGGAGCAATGGCAGCGCAGGCGGGAACGGGACAGGGACAGTCGCTGATTCGAACCGAAAATGTGTGCGGAGCACGACTTTCGCACAATGGAAAGAACGGCATCGGCAGGGTACAATGGCCTTGTCGGTGCCGGACTGTCCTGTGTAAAAGCAAAGAAAGGAGTTTTATCAATTGGTATCAGGACATTTACAGGTTAAAAAGGGGTACTACTACGCTGTGCTAAGCTTCTACGACAGCAAAAACAAGCGGCACGTCAAGTACATATCCACCGGACTTCCCGAAAAGGGAAACAAACGTAAGGCCGAAGCGGAGCTTGTGAAAATCCGCAACGCCTTTGAGCCACCCGCAGAGATCGGTGAGCTTTGTTCCAATATGCTGTTTGCCGATTATCTGCTCGGCTGGCTGGAAATCGTCAAGGTCAGGGTGAAGCCCACCACCTTCGGCTCCTATGAGAGCATGGTGAAGCAGACCATTGAGCCGTATTTTCGGAATAAGCTGATTACCCTAAAGGACTTGGAAGCAAGGCACATCCAGCAGTTTTATTCCGAAAAGCTGCGGACGGTCAAGCCTAATTCCGTCATCCACTATCACGCCGTGATCCATCAGGCGCTGAAATACGCCATGAAAACCGACCTTGTACCGCAAAATGTGGCGATGAAGGTAGACCGCCCAAAGAAGAATGATTTCCAGCCAGTGTTTCTGGATGCGGCGGAGCTCCAGCACTTATTTGAAGTGGTTAAGGGTACAAAGCTGGAACTTCCCGTTTTAGTCGCCGCCTTTTACGGCTTGCGCCGTGGCGAGGTGCTGGGGCTTAAATGGGACGCCATCGACTTTGAACGGGGAACGCTGACCATCAAACGGACGGTGACCTCCGTCAATGTCGGCGGGAAAACGCAGATCATCGAGCAGGAGTCGGCAAAAACCAAATCCAGTATGCGCACCCTGCCGCTGGTAGGAAGATTCAAGGAATACTTTGCAGAGGTCAAGGCGGCGCAGGAGCTGAACAAGCAGGTCTGCGGCAACTGCTACAACTACGAATACGACGGCTTTGTATTCGTGGACGAGTTGGGCGAGCGGATGAAGCCCGATTATCTGACCTCACAATTTCCCGCCTTTATTCAGCGGCACGGCATGAAAAAGATGCGCTTCCACGATCTCAGGCATAGCTGCGCCTCCCTCTTGCTTGCCAACGGTGTACCGCTTAAGCAGATTCAGGACTGGCTGGGGCATTCGGATTTTTCCACCACGGCAAACATTTACGCCCATCTGGATTACAGTTCGAAACTCTCCTCGGCGCAGGCGATGGTGAGCGGTATGCCCCTTCCCGAAGCGGGAGATTTCGGCAGCAGATGGGAGCAAAGCGCAGAAAAAAGCGGGGAATAAAGCGAAAAGCTGTTCTTTCCAAAATTATGGAAAGAACAGCCCAAAATCGGGTGATTTTTGGAGCGGGCACAAAAAAGAAAAAATCCAGAAACCCGCATGGTTACTGGATTTTTCGATGGCGGAGCGGGTGGGATTCGAACCCACGAGCCCGTGAGGACTACCTGATTTCGAGTCAGGCCCGTTATGACCACTTCGATACCGCTCCCTATATGCTCAACCGCTGTTTTTCCTCGCTTTTTTTCGATGAAAAAGGGCTTTGGAAAGAACTGACGGAAAGAACAGCAAACTTATTCAATTTTCGAACCGGGTAAAACCCGCATGGTTACAAGGTTTTTGGTGGACGAAACGGACAGCTCCCCGCAAGATTTCGAGTCAGGCCCGTTATGACCACTTCGATACGTCTCCGTATAAAATGTAAGTAAGGAAGACGAAAATCACCTTGCCTTATTGCTCAAATATTTTAGCAAAAACAGGGTGGGATGTCAATACAAATCTTCGGAGAAACCAAAATAACGATGATGGCTTTAGACTTATCGCAAAATTCGTGTCGAATCAGCGTAAACCAAGGAGATGGTTCGACGTCCCCAGAAGGCACAAAGCCGCCTTCTGTGTTTTCTTCCGAAGCGGCAAGCCGTAAAAAAGAAAGACAACCCGTGGTATTTAGTGGCAAAGTCCGTTTTTTGGGACACACGGTATGCTATATTATAAGCAATCTGAAACGAAAGGGAGGTTCTGTATGCGAATCAAAATCAGATTATCCAAAAAGAAGTTGCAAAAAAGAGCACATGCGGCGGAGCTTCCCGCCGTCAGAAAAGCGGTCGCGCCGTCCGTGGTGCGGGTCTATTTCCCTGCGCGGGGCTTTACCTGCACCTATTTTAACGACAAATTCGACCTGCAATGCGGCGACATCGTGTATGTGGACGGGAAGTTAGAGGGCTTGCGCGGCTTTGTGACGGAGGTTTCCTACAACTTCAAGATCAAGCTGTCGGAATACAAGCGCGTGATCGCGCAGGCAAGCACCGAGGTCAAGGGCAAATTTTATACGGCAGGGGAACAGCTTATCACGTTTTCCCCCGAAACACTGCCCTACAAAAAGGCGGCCGCATGGTTCTTGCCGCCGGCAGACCCGGATGAGACCTATGTGCGCGGCAGAAAAAAAGGGGAGACGTTTCGTTTAGAAAAGCTCACCGAGCAGATGAATGCACTTGTGGTCAATTGCGGGCGGGAGATCCGCATGGAGGACAAGGTTTTGTATCTCGAACTCGCCGGCGCGCGCGGACGCGCTGTTGTGGAGGGGAGAAAACCCTACGAAGTGGAGTTCGCCTATCAGAATGGCGAAATCGGGGGCTTGCTTTGCACCTGTTATGAGGTCTCTGCCTGCAAGCACGAAGCTGCCGCCTTGCTGCAGCTTCGCGAGCTGCTTCAAATCATCGAAAAGCAGTATGCAGAGCAGTTCGAGCAAAGCGGATATTTCGCCGCCGTGCGTAAAGCGACGTTACTGGAATACGCCGTTGATAATCGCGAGACAATCGGCTTTACGCTGGAGTGAGGGGAAGGATACTTGCAAAAAATCTTTTGTGCACTTTCCCACAGGACTTTTATAGAAGGAAGAGAAAAATGAAACACGAATTATCCGAACAAGAAATCAAGGAATTGGTGGAAACCGTCAAAAGAGCCGTTCCTTATGCAGATAACGATCCGATTTGGAACGAGTATGATGGGGAACACGATAGCGCCAGGGTGAGGGCAAATTTCGCTAAACGGATTTTAGAAGAATACTATGCAGAGCAGGCGCAAGAAAAAGAGACACTTTAATGGATGAGTAGTGCACATTGCCAAATCGTGTGATACAGGGTGGTGTGTATATGCAAGAAGTGTAAGGCACCATTATGCGTAAAGAAATCAATGAAATGCATCCGAAATTCTCTGAATATATTGCCGAGTGTGAAGCGCTTGCGAATGATTGCTTTCAGAAAATTGCGGCAGCGGAAGCGAAGTATCCAAACTGGAAGGGGCTTGACCATCCGGCGGCGCATGAAGTACGGTCGATTGAAAGAGACTTCCACGATAAGCTAAGACAGCTTCAAGCAAAATATGTATTTCTCTTTTCCGAAGTAGATGCGCATTAGCAGAAAAAACAGGGACGGTTCTGTGCCTTTGAGAAGACACAGAACCGTCCCTGTTGGCTGTTATACGTTCAGCCCGCTACGCGATGATCTCCATTTCCGCTGCATTGAATGTAAACGAATCCGTCTTAACTTCGTTTTGGCAGAACGCGAGCAGTTCTTCATACGACGCGGTGCGGATGTCGATGCGCTCGGCGTCCTTATTGAAAATGCCCCACTGCTCACCCGCGTTGAAGGTCTTGTATGTCCATTTGATGCAGTTGATGTCGTTGCGGCGGTACTTGCGCTGCGCATAGCTTTCTTTCTCGCCGTTGTTGTATTCGCCGACAAGCACCGCCACGCCGAAGTCTTCGCGCGCGGTTTTCAGCTCGTTGACACGGTAGCGCACCATACCGCGTTCGGTGTCGTACAGATGCAGCTGGTACATAAGATTTTCATAACCCATGCTTTTAGGGTCGGGCAGCACCGTTGTGGACCAAACGCCCTCAAAGGAGATCACATGGTTCGGGTCTATTTCGCGCACGGCGTGATAGAGCGTATCATAGGCCTCGTTCGTGCGGCGGATCGCCTCTTCGCTTTCCGCTTCCCAGGCGTATTCACCTGTGTAGCCGCTGTTGTTCTGCGGCTCGTTTAAAAGGTCGTAGGCGGCGACTGCTTTATTGTCCTTGTACCGTTCAGCGATCGCTTGCCAGAGTGCGACGGTCTGCGCCATGCGTTCTTCGTTTTCATAAAGCTCGTTGCGCCCTGCCTTGCCGGTGCAGTGGTTCATGCTCTGCCCGCCCGGCGCGCCGTGCAGGTCTAAAATGACGTAAATGCCGTGTGCCGCGCAAGTTTCCAACAGCCAATCGAGCCGCTGAAAGCCGGGGTTGTCAGCCGCATTCTGTGTAAGCCAACTGCCATCCTCGTTCATAAAATTGCGGTACCAGAACGGCACGCGCACGCAGTTGAAACCTAACTTTTCGATCTGCGCAATGTCCGCTTCTGTGATGAAATTTTCCTCATACGCCGCTACCAGCGCTGCGGTCTGCTCTGCGCCGAACCGCTCGGTTAAGACCTCCAGCGTGTCGTAATAGCCCCAATCCTCTGTATATTCCTCTACAAAGCTCATCCAGGTCTCCATGAGCATCCAGTTGCCGAGGTTGACGCCGTGGAGCACCACCGTCTCGCCCGATTCATTTACAAGTTCACCGTTCTGCACGGTCAAAAGCTGTAAATCTTTCGGATTTTCATTGCCGTATTCCGCCAAAGTGCGCGGCGCGCTTTGGCAGCTTGCCAGAAGGCACAGCGCGAAAAGGCAGGCGAGCAGTCGAACAAGTAGACGTTTCATACCGATTCCCCCTTATATCTTTGCACCGCTTGCTGAGGATGGCTTTACAATTCCTTTTTTTGCCAGCCGTATGTATAGCAGTATGTGCAATGCGTCACGGGCTCTGTCTTTTCCAAAATCCTTTTCACAACGGAAAAATCAACTTTTGCGGGTGATGGCTCCTTGCCGCAGTGGATCGCGTAAAAACAATGCTCATAGTACGCCGCAAAATCGTCTGCGGAGAACATATAGTAATCCACCGCCTTATCCTCCATCAGCGCAAAAGTGCGGGGACGCGCAGTAGAACCTGCCGCGTTCTGCTCCGATGTAAGTTTTTCTAAAATTACCGGCAAATCTTCGTGAATATACAACTCGTCGCGATATCGCAAAGCTGTCTCCAATTCATTGTTGCGAATCAGTTTTTCCAGTGCGGTTAGGGAGCTTACGGTATATTCGCCGTCGTCATATTCTTCCGCATCATCGATCCAGCCGCAGTGACATTTTCGAATGGAAAACTGACCGCTTATCGGGTTGAAATAAAGTTCTTCCCAACCGTAGCCATCCCCCAGCTGGCACAGTTTCGTCTTGGCTTCTATCGCCGCCGGTGCTTCATTGGCGGCTTTGATTTTTTGATAGGTTTCGTCTGAAAATTTCGGCGCGCGGTCATAGGTGAACAGCCCGTTTTGCTCCTGCTCCACATCGTAAAGCTGGGTGTAGCAAAAGCCGAACATTTTGCGATTGCCGGTAAGGGCTGTTGTCAGCCCCGCATAGCGTGCGGCGAAATCGGTCTCGTTGTGCACGTCCTCGCCGTAGCCCCACGATTTGTATTGCGCGTCCGCCGCCCACTTGATGCCGCCGTATTCGCTTACGAAAGTCGGCTCGCCGTTATATTGCTGCCTGCCGGGATGGTCTTGCAGCACGTGCTCATACAGTTCGCCGTCTGTCTCAAGCCGGCCAAAGGAAGCCTTAAATTCCGCCGGATCGTAGCGGTAGTCGTGCACATCGTAAATATCGGTTTTTACGTGGAAATTGCCGCTTGTGTCAATGCACGGACGGGTGGGGTCGAACGCCTTGGTCGCGTCATAGACGGCGGCAAGCAGCCCGTCACGCTGTTTTCTGCCGTGTGTATCCCACGTTTCGTTAAACGGGCACCAGCCCACGATGCATGGGTGGTTGCAGTCGCGCGCGAGCGCTTCGAGCCACTGCGGCAAAAAGACTTCGAACGCCGCGGGAGCGGATGTGTCTAGGCCCCAACTGCCGAATTCGCCCCAAACGAGATACCCGTACCGGTCGCAGAAATACAAAAACCGCGGGTCGAACACCTTTTGGTGCAGCCGTGCACCGTTGAAGCCTACGGACTGTGCAAGCTCGATATCCCGAATCAGCGCCGCGTCGTCGGGCGCGGTATAAATACCGTCGCGGTAATACCCCTGATCGAGCACGAGCCGCTGAAATACGCTCTTCTCGTTGATGAGAAAACGCAGCCCGTCCAGCCGCACCGCCCGCAGCCCGAAATAGCTTTCGACCGTGTCGCCGGAGAAAGTCAGGCGCAGATCGTAAAGTCTGCCGTGCCCGGCTTCCCACAAATGCGTTTCCGCAAGCGGGATTTGCACGACCGTCGCCCCGCAGGCGTTTTTGATCTCCTGCACGCCGACGGATTTCCCCTTGTAAGACGCCTCACAGCGCAAATCGCCTTTGCCGCAAAGCACGGCGTGTACAGTCACGCACCCTGCGTTTGGGTTCGGGTAAAGTCGGATGCTTTCGATATAATTTTGCGGGGTGTATTCGAGATACACGCTTTGCCAGATCCCTGTGGTGCGCGTATAACTGCACGCGTAGCTTTTTTTGCGCGCGCTCTGCTTGCCGGAGGGGACAAGTCCGTTGCGTGTGTCGTCCTCACAGAGAATGAACAATTCGTTTTCGCCTTCCCGGACAAGGTCGGTGATCTCAAAGGCAAACGACGTGTAACCGCCCGTGTGCCTGCCCGCGGGCTTGCCGTTTACAAGCACGGTGGTCAGGTAATCCGCCGCGCCGATGTGCAAAAACACCCGCCCGGCGCCTTTTTGAATTTCTACAGCCTTTCGGTACCACGCAAGGTTGATGAAATCCGTATAGCCGATGCCGGAAAGCACGCTTTCGGGACAGAACGGGACTCGAATTTTATGCGGATACGAAGCGGCTGCACAGAGCTTCTCGGCACGCGAAAAATCTTTTGAAAACCGAAAGCCGCGCGCCGCTTTTTTAAAGCCGAAATCCCATTCGCCGTTCAAGTCCTGACAGGTCGTGCGTGCAAACTGCGGATTCGGATGTACACATTGGTTTTCCATAGCTTCACCCCGTTTTTTGTTCAGAACAATTCATCCAGTAAAGTGTAGTAGCGGATCTTTTCCCAATCGGGCTTTAGCCCCAGCGCGTCAAACAGCAGTTCATCCGAAAAGCCCGTTTGCGGCTGGCCGCTGAATTTTCCCGAGAAATTTTGACGCAGACTGCGAAGGCAAAGTGCAATGTCCTGCCATTTGTCTGCCGTGCCCGCGCGTCCCAGATCGAGAAATCCGCTGATTTTGCCGTCTTGCAGAAAGATGTTCGGCAGGCAGTAATCCCCGTGTGATAGCACAAGTTCTTCCCCGGGGCGGTTGTCGCAAAGCCAAGAAAGCAGATGCTCCGGGTCGCGAAAACCGCCTGCACCGAAGGTGTCGGGTTCGGCGTCGTCTACATCCACCAAGCCATGCTCTACGTTGTATTGCGCCGCGCGCAGCTTTCGGTCGAGCGTGTTTTGGCACGGGCAATCGGAAATATCCACAGCCCAAAGCATTTTAAGTCCCTGCGCCAGCAGACGGACGAGCCGGTCGGGCTTTTGCATATACGCCTTATCACATGCAAGCAAGCCTGAAAGGCGCGACATCAGCAAAAAGCTTGTATCGCTTTCACACGCATGAAAAAGCACCTGCGGCACAGAGATTTTCCCCGAAAGCCATTGGAGCATTTGCAGCTCATTTTCTGCTTCTGTGCTTTGCGGGGCGATCTTCAGCACAGCGTCGTCAAACAGAAAAATATCCGATTCGGATTGCCCGAGCGTATCCGCTATAAAGGGCTTACCCGATAGCCGCGTTTGAAGCGCTGCGGGCAAGGAGGGCAGCAGCATAATTACACCTCGCCGTAATAAATGCACGTTTCGTATGGCAGCGGTACACGCCCGTTTTCCGCGTGTTTTCGAAAAAGCGCGTGCAGCGCCGCAACGTAGGCATCATACGTCTTGTCGCCCGCTTTCGGTGCGTAGGAGGAAGAAAGACTGCGCCCGACGAAGCCGTCCTCGTCTAAAAAGAACGGATTGCCGAATGTCTTATAGGCGACGCGTCCGCCTTTGAAAAAGTCGGCGAACGCTTCCGGCGTCTGCGTCGTCCCGCCCGAAAACCCTTTAAAATTCGGGCAATAGGTACGGTTGATCTCGGCGTTTTCCAGTACGATCGGGCTTTCGACGCGGTTGTTGTAAAGGATGATGATCTTCCCGCCGGGCTTCAAAATGCGGTAGCATTCTGCTTGAAACCGCGCTTTGTCAAACCAGTGGAACGCCTGCGCCGCCGTGACGAAATCCACACTGCCGGCAGGCAGCCCCGTGTCTTCGGCGGCAGCATCCACGGCAAAATAGCGCGGGTCATCTGCGAGTTCGGCGTCCGCTGCTTTACGCATGTCCGCGTTCGGCTCGACCGCATAGATTTTCCGAACGCCGCGTGCGAGCAGCAGCGCGGTCAGAATACCCGTCCCCGCGCCGATGTCGGCAACGGTGCTGCTTGCAGAAAAGCCGATCCGATCATATAAAAAGTCCAGCATCGCGTCGGGGTAGGTGGGGCGGTATGCCTTGTAAAGCTGCGCCTTGCCGCTGAATTTTTCTTCGTTCATAGCACACCTCCTGTTTTTTCCATTTTAGCATGCGAAGCACACGAACACAAGCACAAAAACGTTGGATTTGTATAGCTTTATGGGGGATTTTATACACATGCCGCTGTCAGCATTGCGCCGGTATGCAAAATATGCTACACTAAACATAGAACAACACAAAGGAGCGCACTATGCTGATCCGACGAACAAAAAAATCCGAGTTCGGCGAAACGGAACGCTTAACGCGCGAAGCCTTTTGGAACGTATACAGCCCCGGCTGCAGCGAGCATCTGATCTTGCATAAATTACGGCAGTCGCCGCAGTACGTGCCGCAGCTCGACTGCGTACTGGAGCACGAGGGAAAGATCGTCGCGCATATTGCCTACGCTGAAGGGACGCTCACAGAGGAAGCGGGGCATACGCAGCCGCTTTTGCTGTTCGGCCCCGTCAGCGTGTTGCCGCAATACCAAAACCGCGGATTTGGCGGCGCGCTGATTTGCAATACGCTCGAACAGGCGAAGCAGCTCGGCTATGCGGCGGTCGTGATCACAGGCAATCCCGCGTATTATCATCGCTTCGGCTTTGAAAGCGCTTCGGCACACGGCATATTCCATAAGGAATTCCCGCAAGGGGAGGAATCGCCGTTTTTCATGTGCAAGGTTTTGGATGCGCAAAAAGCGCAGGCGCTTCGGGGCGTTTATCAAGACCCGCCCTGCTATTTCGTGCAGGCGGACGAGGTGGAGGCGTTTGACCGCGCCTTTCCGCCGAAAATCCAAGAAAAGCTGCCCGGGCAGCTTTCGAAATAAGGAGACGGACTATGCACAGCTTCAAAGTCGCGTTGTTACAGCTTTTGCCGGGACATACACAGGCGGAAAATCTGCAAAAGGGGCTTGACGCCTGCTGCAAGGCAAAGGCGATGGGCGCAGACATCGCTTTGTTCCCCGAAATGTGGAATACGGGATATTGCATTCCGCAGGATGCGACCGCCTTGCGCGCAGCTGCCATTTCGGCGGACAGCGGCTTCGTCCGTGCCTTCTCGGATGCGGCGCGCGAGCTCCAAATGGCGGTGGCGGTCACTTTTTTAGAAGCTTTCGACCCTGCGCCGCGCAATTCGGTGTGCGTGTTTGACCATAAAGGGCGGGAGGTGCTGCGCTATGCCAAGGTGCATACCTGCGCGTTCGACCTCGAACGCCCGCTTGCACCGGGCGACGGCTTCTCCGTTGCCGACTTGGAAACGGCGGGCGGCACGGTGAAGATCGGGACGATGATTTGCTTCGACCGCGAATTCCCCGAAAGCGCGCGGCTGCTGATGCTCGGCGGCGCAGAGGTGATCCTTGCGCCGAACGCCTGCCCGATGGAAATCAACCGTCTTTCCGTATTGCGCGCCCGCGCCTATGAAAATATGCTTGCTGTCGCAACCTGCAATTACCCGGCGGGGCAGCCCGACTGCAACGGGCATTCGACGGTGTTCGACGGCGTGGCATGGCTCCCCGACGAGCCGGGCTCGCGGGATATGTGCATTTTGAAAGCGCCCGAAACAGAGGGGATATACTTAGCAAGCATCGATCTTTCCCGGCTTCGCGCGTACAGAAAAGAGGAAGTCATGGGCAACGCCTATCGCCGCGTACCGACATACGGCGCGCTTTTAGACCCCAAAGTGCACGAGCCGTTTGTGCGGAACGGAAAATCTGAATAAAACCAAAAAGACAAAAAGCAAAGCCGACGCGAACCTGCGTCGGCTTTGCCTATATATAAAAGGACTATTCTACATCCTGCAGCGCGTCGTAGCCATGCTCGTTGGTGCTGACCTTGACGACGTCCTCCACATCGTAGACGAAGATCTTGCCGTCGCCGATGTTGCCCGTATACAGGACTTTCTGCACGGTATCGACCAAAACATCGGTCGGGATCTTGGAGATCACCACGTCGATCTTGACCTTGGGCAGCAGCCGCGTTTCCACGGGCGCGCCGCGGAAATAGGTCTGGTGGCCTTTCTGCATGCCGTGGCCGAATACGTTGGTGATTGTGATGCCTGTTACGCCGAGCTTTTCCAGCGCATCCTGCAATTCGGCAAAACGCGACTGGTTGGTTATGATGGTGACCCTGGTCATCTTCACACCGCCTGCCGCACGCGGCGCATGGGCAACGGGTACGGCTTCTTCTGCCGGAGCGGATGCCGCCGGTGCCGCAGGAACCTTTGCTGCTGCGGGAACCGCGCTGTCCGATGCGGGGGCGCCCACGGCGGTGACCGGCGCAAAGTCCGGATACGCCACGTTGCCGTGCTCGCCGATGTCAAGGCCTTCGATCTCTTCTTCAGGTGAAACACGGATGCCGCAGGTCTTTTTGAGCACCAGCCAAACGAGCGCGGAAGAAACAAAGGTGAATGCACCGACCGCAAGAACACCGAGCAGCTCCACACCCAAAAGACGAAACCCGCCGCCGTAGAACAGACCGTTCGTGGTGGAAAGCGAGGTTACGCCCTCTTTGGCGAAAAGGCCTACGCAGATCGTGCCGAATACGCCGCAGCCGAGGTGAACGGAAGTCGCGCCGACGGGATCATCGATCTTGATACGGTCAAAGAATTTGACGAACAGCACGACCAGCACGCCCGCCACGGCGCCGATGATCATGGAAGCGCCTACGCTCACATAGGCGCAGCCGCCTGTTACGGCAACGAGCCCTGCGAGGCATCCGTTGACCGTCATGCCAAGGTCGGGCTTGCCGATGAGGATCCACGAAGCGATAGTGGAAGTCAGCACCGCGACGATGGCGGAGGTGTTGGTGGTCATCAGGATATGCACGATATCCGAGGGGTTCTGGAAGCTCATGGTAGAACCGGGGTTAAAGCCGAACCAGCCGAGCCACAGAACAAAAAGCCCGATGACTGCCAGCGACATGCTGTGTCCGGGAATGGCGCGCGGCTTGCCGTCGCTGCCGTATTTTCCGATGCGCGGGCCTAAGATCATCGCGCCTGCAAGCGCCGCCCAACCGCCGACGGAGTGCACGACCGTGTCGCCTGCAAAATCCATAAAGCCGAGGTCGGCGAGCCAGCCGCCGCCCCATACCCAGTGCCCGATGATGGGGTAAATGACCAGCGTGAGCACAAAGGAGAAGATAATGAACGAAAGGTACTTGATGCGTTCGGCGACCGCGCCGGAAACGATGGTCGCCGCCGTGCCGCAGAACACGAGCTGAAAAAAGACCTTGCCCCAGAACGGGACGCTTGCGGTCAGCGTTTCGTCATAAAAGCTGAGATCGCCGCCGCCTAAGATGAACAGGTGCTCGGTCCCGATAAACGGATTGTCGCCGCCGAACATCAGACCCCAGCCGAGCAGTAAAAAGCCGAGGGACGAAACGGCAAACACGATGAAGTTCTTGGAAAGGATGTTGACCGTGTTTTTTGCACGTGCAAAGCCGGCTTCCACCGAGGCAAACCCAAGGTTCATGAAGAAAACTAAGATCGCCGCGAGGAATACCCACAGGGTGTCGATGAGACTGAATTCCATATGCATCTCTCCTCCGAAATAAAAAAGAAAAACAGAGGGCAGAGACGTCGAACGGGACGTCGCTGCCCTCTGTTTTGCATTATCATACCATAGAACTTGCAAGATGTCAAGATAATATTTTCTATTTCCTACAATAAATTTCAAATGAAAAATCGTTTAAAATCACTTAAATTCGCGCAAATACAATGCTATGACAAAGAAAATCAGTTAAAGCCTACAAAAATATAAGAGGAAAAAGCAAGAGACAATGCGGAAACGGAATTTCACAGGAAAACTAAAAATGCAGGGGAAAATTTAATTCCTGCAAATTGACTTAACGGTGAAACGCTGAAACGCTGGCGGCTGAATCCTGCGCAAAAACCGCTTTTCCGTCCTTATAAGTCGCAAGCACCTGCAAGGTGCGAAGCGTCTGCGGCGGCACGCACAGGGGGTTACGGTCTAAAATTACAAGATCTGCACGTTTGCCGGGGGCAAGCGTGCCTTTTTGTGCCTCTTCCCCGTATTGCCGGGCTGCCGTGCGCGTGACGGCGGCAAGTGCAGCTTCAGCGGAAACTGCCTGATGCGAGTTGAGCACAACACCGCTTTTGGTCTGCCGGCAAACCGCGCACCAGAGCGTTTCAAGCATGTCGGGTGCAATAACGGGGGCATCCTGATGAAAAGTAAAAGGCAGCCCTGCGCGCAGGGCCGATGCGGCGGGACTTAAATTTTCCGCACGGGTCTTGCCGAGATTTTGCAGGTGCACATCGCCCCAGTGGTAGGCATGTGCGATAAAAAAAGACGCGACAGCGCCGAGCGCGGCGGCTTTTCGGATCTGATCTTCTCCGAGAAACTGCGCGTGGATCATCACGGGACGCAGCGCTTTAAGCGTAGGGAACCTTTCCTCGGCGCGCGCAAGACACCGCAAAAACTGTTCGCATGCCGCGTCGCCGTTACAGTGCGCCAAAAGCTGTGTCTGCTTTTCCGCCGCAAAGCAGATCGCTTCATACACCTGCTTGTCCGTCATCACGCTGTAGCCGCGATATTCGGGATCGCCGCCGAGATACGGTGTGCGCATCCATGCCGTGCGCCCCTGCGGCGAGCCGTCCAAGAATATTTTGATGCCGCCTACGCGGCAGTGCGGATCGCCCGAATCAGCGAGAAGCGCGCGAAATGCGTCGAAGCTCTGCAAATCCGTGTATACGACCAGATCCAGCCGCAAACAGTCACTCGACAAAAGGCGCTTGTATGCGGGCAGCATCTCCGAAGTGCACATGCCTTCCTGCACGGTGGCAATGCCGTGTGACGCGTACAGTGTTTGCGCCTTGCGGTAGCTTTGCAGAAGTGCCGCGTCATCGGGCGGCGGCATTTGCTTGAGATAGCGGAAAAAAGCGTTTTCCTCCATATAACC
>UQZS01000037.1 GCA_900545625.1 uncultured Oscillospiraceae bacterium
GGACGTGCCCGCCAGGGCTCCACGAGAGCGCCCCAGTGGACGCACGGCGGTATCGCGCTGGGCCCCAAGCCCCGTGCATACGGCATCGATGTGAACAAAAAGGTCAAGCGCCTCGCAATGAAGTCCGCCCTTTCCGCGAAGGTCGCGGCAAACGAGATGATCGTGCTCGACGATTTCGGCCTTGACGCGATCAAGACCAAGGACGTCGCCGCGGTGCTCGAAGCCGTCAAGGCGGACAAGAAAACGCTCATCGTCCTGCCCGAAAAGGACGACGTCGTTTACAAGAGCGCACGCAACCTTGACAAGACGAACGTCACCCTCGTCAGCACGCTGAATGTCTACGACATCCTCAACTGCAACACCATCGTGGTGCTCAAGGACGCCGTGGCAAAGATCGAGGAGGTTTACGCATAATGAAACTTGCTCAGGACATCATCCTGCGCCCCGTCATCACCGAAGAGAGCATGGCGGGCCAGGCGCTGAAAAAGTACACCTTCAAGGTGGATAAAAACGCGACCAAGCCCGAGATCAAGGCGGCTGTGGAACAGCTGTTCGGCGTCAAGGTGCAAAAGGTCAACACGATCAACGTTCGCAGCCACCTGAGAAGATACGGCCGGTATGAAGGCTACACCGCTTCGTGGAAAAAGGCGGTCGTCACCCTGACCGAGGACTCCAAGACCATCGAGTTCTTCGACGGGATGATGTAAGGCGCGGCGCACATCCGCGTGCATCCAAATCCCGACGATAATGTATGGAGCCCGACATGCTCCGCTAAATCGTTCCAAGGAGAGTGAACAAAATGTCGATCAAAGTCTACAAACCGACAACCAACGCACGACGCAATATGTCGGTTACGGATTATTCCGAGCTTTCAAAGAACGGCCCCGAAAGAAGCCTGCTTGCCCCCCTCAATAAAAAGGCAGGGCGCAACAGCTACGGCCGTATCACCGTCCGCCACAGAGGCGGCGGCAACCGCAGAAAATACCGCATCATCGACTTCAAGCGCGACAAGGTCGATATGCCCGCAACCGTGCTCACCTTAGAGTACGACCCCAACCGTTCCGCGCACATCGCGCTTGTGCAGTATGCGGACGGCGAAAAGAGATACATCCTCGCGCCCGCGGGCTTAAAGGTCGGCGATAAGATCGAGGCCGGCGAGAGCGCCGATATCAAGGTCGGCAACGCCCTGCCGCTGTCGGCGATCCCCACCGGTACCATGGTCCACAATGTAGAGCTGTATCCCGGCCGCGGCGGCCAGCTTGCCCGTGCTGCGGGCAACGCCGCACAGCTTATGGCGAAAGAGGGCGCCTATGCCCTGCTTCGTCTGCCCTCCGGCGAGCTGCGCAACGTTTCGGCACAGTGCTTCGCGACCGTCGGCACCGTCGGCAACGCCGATCATGAGAACGTCAAGATCGGTAAAGCCGGCAGAACGCGCCACATGGGCGTGCGCCCGACCGTCCGCGGTTCGGTCATGAACCCGAACGACCACCCGCACGGCGGCGGCGAAGGCAAATCGCCTGTCGGCCGTCCCGGTCCCTGCACGCCGTGGGGCAAGCCCGCCCTCGGCTACAAGACCAGAGCCAAGAAGAACCGTTCCGACAAGTTTATTGTCAAGCGCCGTAACGGCAAATAAGCCGAAAGGAGTGTAGAGTATGAGCAGAAGCGTTAAAAAAGGACCTTACGTTGCACCGAAGCTGTTAGCCAGAGTGCAGAAAATGAACGAGAACGGCGAAAAGATCGTTCTGAAGACATGGAGCCGCAGCTCGACTATATTCCCGGACTTTGTCGGCCACACCTTTGCCGTCCATGACGGGCGCAAGCATGTGCCGGTGTACGTTACGGAGGACATGGTCGGTCACAAGCTCGGCGAATTCGCGCCGACGCGGACGTTCCGCGGCCATGCGGGGTCTAAGACCTCGAACAACGGCAAATAAGCCGAAAGGAGTGTAACGAATGGAAGCAATTGCAAAAGCGAACCATGTGCGCATTGCGCCCCGCAAGGTAAAGATCGTTCTCGACCTCATTCGGAACAAGCCCTGCGACGAGGCGGCGGCGATCCTCAAGTACACACCCAAGGCTGCGTGTGAACCGCTCGGAAAGCTGCTGAAATCCGCCATGGCAAACGCCGAAATGAAGGATATGGACACCTCGCGCCTGTATGTCGCCGCGTGCCGTGTCGATCAGGGCCCGACCCTCAAGCGCATCCGTCCGAGAGCGCAGGGCCGCGCATACAGAATCAACAAGAAGACTTCGCACATTACGCTTGTGCTGAAGGAAGCGGAATAAGCGGGGAGGTACACTATGGGACAGAAAGTGAATCCCACCGGTCTTCGCATCGGTGTCATCAAGAACTGGGAATCGCGCTGGTACGCCGATAAAAAGGATTTCGGCGACACGCTCATTTCCGACAACAAGCTGCGCACCTACCTGTTGAAAACCCTCGCGCCGGCGGGCGTTCCGAAGGTAGAGATCGAGCGTGACTCGAAGCGTGTGCGCATCAACATCCACTGCGCCAAGCCCGGCATGGTCATCGGTAAGGGCGGCTCGGAGATCGAAAAGCTCAAAGCGACCTGCAAGAAGATGCTCGGCGGCGAAAAGGATGTTTATATCAACATCGTTGAGATCAAGCAGCCCGACCTGAATGCGCAGCTCGTTGCGGAGAACATCGCTTCGCAGCTCGAGCGCCGCATCTCGTTCCGCCGCGCGCTCAAGCAGAGCATCGGCCGCACCATGAAGCTCGGCGCAAAGGGCATCAAAACACAGGTCAGCGGGCGCTTGGGCGGCGCGGAAATCGCGCGCACCGAGCACTACCATGAAGGTACGATCCCGCTGCAGACCATCCGCGCCGACATCGACTACGGCTTTGCCGAGGCGAAAACGACCTACGGCCGCATCGGCGTGAAAGTTTGGATCTACAAGGGCGAGGTCCTGCACGACAACCGCAGAACCCGCAAGGAAGGAGGCACAAAATAATGCTGCTGCCCAAGAGAGTCAAATACCGCAGAGTCCACAGAGGGCGTCTGACCGGTAAAGCTGCCAGAGGCACCAAAGTCAGCTACGGCGATTACGGCCTTGTGTCTCTGGAACCCGCATGGATCACCTCCAACCAGATCGAAGCCGCCCGTATCGCGATGACGCGTTACATCAAGCGCGGCGGTCAGGTTTGGATCAAGATCTTCCCCGACAAGCCCATCACGGAAAAGCCCGCCGAGACCCGCATGGGTTCCGGTAAAGGCTCGCCCGAATACTGGGTGGCGGTCGTGAAACCCGGCCGCGTTATGTTCGAAATCGCAGGCGTTCCCGAGGAGACCGCGCGTGAGGCTATGCGCCTTGCCGCCAACAAGCTCCCCGTGAAATGCAAGTTTGTCACCAAGGCACAGCAGGAAGAGGAAGGTGAGCAGGCATGAAAGCAAGTGAACTGAGAAAACTCTCCCCTTCGGAGCTTGACAAGAAGCTTGCGGAGCTCAAGGATGAGCTGTTCAAGCTGCGCTTTCAGCAGGCGGTCAACCAGCTCGATAACCCGATGCGTATCAGCGCCGTCAAAAAGGACATCGCGCGCGTGAAAACGATCCAGCGCGACGTTGAACTGCACGGCGCGCAGTCTTAACGAAGGAGGGCACACGAAATGAGCGAAAGAAACCTGAGAAAAACGCAGGTCGGTCTTGTGACCAGCGACAAAATGGACAAAACCGTTGTGGTCTCCATCAAAGACAGAGTCCAGCACCCGCTGTATAAAAAGATCGTCAACCGCACGGTCAAGATCAAGGCGCACGACGAGAAAAACGAGTGCGGCGTGGGCGACAGAGTCCTCGTCATGGAAACGCGCCCCCTCTCGAAAGACAAGAGATGGCGCGTGGTCGAAATCATCGAGAAAGCGAAGTAATTTCTAAGGAGGGATTCCTGTGATCCAACAACAGACTTACCTCAAAGTGGCGGACAACACCGGCGCGAAAGAAATTATGTGCATTCGCGTGCTCGGCGGTTCCGGCAGAAGGTATGCCAATATCGGCGACGTGATCGTCGCTTCCGTTAAAAAGGCAGCACCCGGCGGCGTTGTGAAAAAAGGCGACGTCGTCAAGGCCGTAGTCGTTCGCTCGGCCAGCGGCGTGCGCAGAGACGACGGGACGTATATCCGTTTCGACGAAAACGCCGCCGTCCTCATTAAAGAAGACAAAAACCCCAGAGGCACCCGTATCTTTGGGCCGGTTGCAAGAGAGCTTCGTGACAAGGATTACATGAAGATCCTGTCTCTTGCTCCCGAAGTGCTGTAAGGGAGGAACGAAAGATGAGTAAAGTACATGTGAAAACCGGCGATACCGTGGTCGTCTTAAACGGCAAGAACCGCGGCAAGCAGGGCAAAGTCATGCAGGTCTCCCCGTCCGAGGGCAAGGTGATCGTCGAGGGCGTCAACGTCGTCACGAAGCACGTCAAGCCCCGCAAGGTCGGCGAACCCGGCGGGCTCATCAAGGCGGAAAGCGCCCTGTATGCCGATAAGGTCCAGCTCGTCTGCCCGAAGTGCGGCAAGCCTACGCGCGTCGGCCACGAGGGCACGGGCAAGGACAAAAAACGCGTCTGCAAAAAGTGCGGCGCACAATTTGAATAAGGGAGGGACATAACACAATGGCAGCAAGAATGAAAGAAAAGTACACTTCTGAGATCGCTCCGGCGCTGCAGAAGAAGTTCGGCTACAAAAGCGTTATGCAAATCCCGAAGCTCGACAAGATCGTCATCAACGTCGGCTGCGGCGAGGCCCGCGACAACTCCAAGGTGCTCGACGCGGTCATGAAGGATCTTTCGCAGATCACGGGTCAGAAGCCCGTTGCCTGCAAGGCGAAGAAGTCCGTTGCGAACTTCAAGCTGCGCGAGGGCATGACCATCGGCGCGAAGGTGACGCTGCGCGGCGACAGAATGTATGAATTCCTCGACCGCTTCTTCAATCTCGCGCTTCCGCGCGTGCGCGACTTCCGCGGGATCAATCCCGACTCGTTCGACGGCAGGGGCAACTACTCCATGGGCGTCCGCGAGCAGCTGATCTTCCCGGAGATCGAGTACGACAAGATCGACGCGGTGCGCGGAATGGACATTTGCTTTGTTACCACTGCCAACACGGACGAAGAAGCACGCGAGCTGCTGACGCTTCTCGGCGCGCCGTTTGCGAGATAAGGAGGGATTATCGTGGCCAAAACATCTATGAAAGTCAAGCAGGCTCGCCCTGCAAAGTATTCGACCAGAGCGTATAACAGATGCAAGATCTGTGGTCGGCCGCATGCCTATCTCCGCAAATACGGCGTATGCCGCATCTGCTTCCGGGAATTGGCGCACAAGGGCCAGATCCCCGGCGTAAAGAAAGCCAGCTGGTAAGTTAGCAAGCAAAGGAGGCAACAGTATGCAAATCACGGATTCCATCGGTGATATGCTCACAAGAATTCGCAATGCGAGTTCCGCAAAGCATGACACGGTGAAAGTCCCTGCGTCCAACATGAAGAAGGCGATCGCGCAGATCCTCAAGGACGAGGGCTATATCAAGGATTTCAAGGTGGAAGAGGACGGCAAGCAGGGGATGATCGAGATCACCCTTAAGTACGGCGCCAACCGCGCTTCCGTCATCACGGGCCTGCGCAGAGTGTCCAAGCCCGGTCTTCGTATTTATACAAACTGCGAGGATATGCCGAAGGTCATGCGCGGCCTTGGTGTTGCGATCCTCTCCACATCCAAGGGCGTTATGACGGATCGCGAAGCTCGCAAGGCCAACGTCGGCGGCGAGGTCCTCGCGTATATCTGGTAAGGAGGTAAATCGGTATGTCCAGAATCGGAAGACAGCCTATTGCTGTTCCGGCGGGCGTCGATGTGAAGATCGACGGCAGCACGATTACCGTCAAGGGCCCCAAGGGCACCCTTACCAGAACGGTACACAGCAATATGCAAGTGGCGATGGAGGACGGCGCTTTGACCGTCACCCGTCCCGATGACAGCAATCTCAACAAATCCCTGCACGGGCTTACCCGCACGCTGCTGCACAACATGGTCGTCGGCGTGACCGAGGGCTTCAAGAAGGAGCTTGAGGTCAACGGCGTCGGTTACCGTGTCGCAAAGCAGGGCAAGGATCTGGTCATGAACATCGGCTTCTCGCACCAGGTGACGATGTCCGAAACGGACGACATCACCATAGAAGTGCCCGCGCCGAACAAGATCATCATTTCCGGTCCCGACAAGCAGAAGGTCGGTCAGTTTGCCGCCGAGGTGCGCGAGAAGCGTCCGCCGGAGCCGTATAAGGGCAAGGGCATCAAGTACGCCGACGAGCACATCCGCCGCAAAGAGGGCAAGGCCGGCAAGGGCGGTAAGTAAAGGAGTGAAAGCAAATGGTTAACAGACCCGACACCAACAAGGCGCGTCAAAAGCGCCATAAGAGAGTCCGCGCGAAGATCTCCGGCACCGCTGCGTGCCCGCGCCTGGATGTTTTCCGCTCACTCCAGCACATTTATGCACAGCTTATCGATGATGTCGCCGGCGTAACGCTCGTTGCGGCATCCACGACCGAAAAGGATTTCACGGCTTACGGCGGGAACGTCGAGGCCGCGCGTGCGGTCGGCAAGCTGCTCGCCGAGCGCGCCGCCGAAAAGAACATCAAGGACTGTGTTTTCGACAGAGGCGGCTATGTCTATCACGGCAGAGTTGCCGCGCTCGCCGAGGGCGCCCGTGAGGGCGGTCTGAACTTCTAAGAAAGGAGAAACGGAAATGGCAAAAAGAATCGACGCATCCGCAATGGAACTCGAAGAGAGAGTCGTTGCGATCAACCGTGTTTCCAAAACCGTCAAGGGCGGCCGCATCATGAAGTTCTCCGCACTGGTCGTTGTCGGCGATAAGAACGGCACCGTGGGCTTCGGCCTCGGCAAATCGGGCGAAGTGCCGGACGCCATTCGCAAGGGCATTGAAAACGCCAAAAAGAATATGATCACGGTCGCGCTTAAGGGGACCACCATCCCGCACGAGATCATCGGCAAATACGGCGCGGGTGTTGTGCTCATGAAGCCCGCCGCCCCCGGTACCGGCGTTATCGCCGGCGGCCCCGTGCGTGCGGTCGTTGAAACGGTCGGCATCAAGGACATCCGCTCCAAGGCGCTGCGTTCCAACAACCCCTGCAACGTCGTGCGCGCCACGATCGACGGGCTCTCACGGCTGCGCAACGCCGACACGGTCGCTGCTGTGCGCGGCAAGACCGTCAAAGAGATTTTAGAGTAAGGAGGGGCAATTATGGCAAACGTTACGGTTACGCTGAAAAAAAGCCTGATCGGCAGCAAAAAAGACCAGATTGCCACCGCCCGCGCACTCGGTCTTAAGAAAATCGGGGATACGGCCGTACAGCCCGACAACCCGCAGACACAGGGCAAGATCCGAAAGATCGCCCATCTTGTAGAGGTCACGAAAGCGTAAGGAGGTGCGAACATGAAACTGCATGAACTTTCTCCCGCAGAAGGCTCCAAGAAAGCCTCCAAGCGTATCGGCAGAGGCGCAGCCTCCGGCCAGGGCAAAACCGCGGGCAAGGGCCACAAGGGCCAGAAGGCCCGCGCGGGCAAGGGCGTGCGCGCCGGCTTTGAAGGCGGCCAGATGCCCCTGCAAAGACGTGTCCCGAAAAGAGGCTTCAACAACATCTTCGCCAAGGAGATCTCCGCGGTCAACGTCGCGGCGCTGGATAAAGCGTTCGAGGACGGCGCGACCGTTACCGTCGAATCCCTTGTGGAAAAGGGTCTTGTGAAAAAGGCAAAGGACGGTGTGAAGATCCTCGGCAACGGCGAACTTACGAAAAAGCTGAACGTCAGCGTGCACGCATATTCGGAGGCTGCCAAGCAGAAAATTGAGGCGGCAGGCGGAAAGGCCGAGGTGATTGGCTGATGTTTCGGACGTTCATCAACGCCTGGAAGATTGCGGATCTTCGCAAAAAGCTGCTGTATACGGCGCTTATCATCCTGATCTTCCGCATCGGCGCTGCGCTGCCCATTCCCTTCGTCAACATCACGGACGGTATCATCACGGACCAGAACGCCAACAATTTCATGACGTATCTGAGCATGATGACCGGCGATGCGTTCAACTACGGTACGCTGTTCGCCATGTCCATTACGCCCTACATCAACGCCTCCATCATCATCCAGCTGCTGACGGTCGCCATCCCGGCGCTTGAACGGCTGGCAAAAGAGGGCGAAGAGGGCCGCAAAAAGATGTCGGCGATCACGCGGTACACCGCTGTGGGGCTTGCCGCTCTGCAAAGCACGGCGTATTACTTCTACATCCGTGCGCAGGGCTATCTCACCGTCGATGCAGACGGCGCTGCCTACACGGGCTTCTGGGCTGTGTTCCAGGCCATCGTCATCATCCTCTGCTATACGGCGGGCGCATCGCTTCTGATGTGGCTCGGCGAGCAGATCAATGAAAAGGGCATCGGCAACGGCATCTCGATCATCCTGTTCGCAGGTATCGTCTCGCGCATGCCCACCACCCTTTACAACCTGTATACCTATGTGGACCGCGGCGGCGCGTATTTCGCGCTTATCCCGATCGCGTTCGTCTCCATGCTTCTGATGATCGCTTTCATCGTCTGGATGGACAACGCCGAGCGCCGCATCCCTGTGCAGTATGCCAAGCGCGTCGTCGGGCGCAAAATGTACGGCGGCCAGAACACGCACATCCCGATCAAGGTCAATATGTGCGGCGTGCTCCCGGTCATCTTTGCATCCTCGATTTTGTCGCTGCCGCCCACGGTCGAAATGTTCGTGACGCTCGACACCTCGACCGGCTGGGGCCGGTTCTGGGACGGCTTCTTCGGCATCTTCAGCACGGACCACTGGGCATACACCCTCATGTATTTCGTACTGATCATCTTCTTCGCATACTTCTATGCGGCGATCCAGTACAATCCCATCGAAATGGCCAACAACATCCGCCGCAACAGCGGGGCGATCCCGGGCATCCGTCCCGGCAAGCCCACTTCGGATTACATCACGAAGATCCTCTCGAGGATCACGCTACTCGGCGCGCTGCTGCTTAGTGTCGTGGCGCTGTACCCGCTGCTGTTCTCGCAGATCACGGCGCTCTTTGACAAGCAGGTCAACCTGACCATGGGCGGTACGTCCATCATCATTATGGTCGGCGTCGCGCTCGAAACGGTCAAGCAGCTCGAGAGCCAGATGATGATGCGCCATTACAAGGGCTTCTTGGATTAACGAAAGGAAAGACACTTTATGAACCTGATTTTACTCGGCGCGCCGGGCGCGGGCAAGGGCACGCAGGCGGAAAAGATCTGCGAAAAGCTTGGCATCCCCGCTATCTCGACGGGCAACATGCTGCGCGAGGCCATGGCGAACGGTACCGAAATGGGGCTTAAAGCAAAATCCTTTATCGATGCGGGCAAGCTTGTCCCCGACGAGGTCGTCATCGGCATCATCCGCGAGCGTTTGCAGGCGGATGACTGCAAAAACGGCTTCATCCTCGATGGCTTCCCGCGCACCATCCCGCAGGCAGAGGCGCTCGACGCAATGGGCGTGCGCATTGACCGCGTTATCGACATTGAAGTGCCCGATGAAAAGATCGCTGCCCGCCTTTCCGGCAGACGCGTATGCCTGAAATGCGGCGCGACCTATCATACCGAGTACAAAAAGCCGAAAACCGAGGGTGTCTGCGACGTCTGCGGCGACAAGCTGGTGCAGAGAAAAGACGATATGCCCGAAACGGTGCTCGACCGGCTCAAGACCTATCATGAGCAGACCGAGCCGCTGAAAGGCTACTACGCAAAGAAGGGCAACCTGCGCGTGGTAGAAGGGCAGGAGGCGGTCGCCGATACGACCGCACTCACCATGAAAGCGCTGGAGGACTGAGCATGATTGTGCTGAAAACGGCACGGGAGATCGAGCTCATCCGAAAGGCTTGCATTATTTCCGCGGAAGCATTGCAGGTGGCGGGCGAGGCTGTAAAGCCCGGGGTCACGACCTATGAAATCGACCGCATCGCCTACGAGTACATCAAAAAGCAGGGCGCCGAGCCCAACTTTCTGCACTTGTACGGCTTTCCCGCTACCGCGTGCATTTCCATAAATGACGAGGTCATTCACGGCATTCCGAGCAAAAAGCGTGTCATCCGCGAGGGGGACATCGTCAGCATCGACCTTGGCGCCAAGGTGGACGGATACAACGGCGACAACGCCGCCACTTTCGCTGCGGGAAACATTTCCGAAGCGGCGAAGCGGCTGTGCGACACGACCGAAGCAAGCCTTTATAAAGGCATTGAAAAGGCGGTCGCAGGCGGCAGACTCGGCGATATCGGTTCTGCGGTGCAGACATACTGTGAGGAACGCGGCTACGGCGTCATCCGGGAATACACCGGGCACGGCGTCGGCGCCAAGCTGCATGAAGACCCCAGCGTACCGAATTTCGGCACCCCCGGCAGGGGTGTGCGCCTGTTGCCGGGCATGGTCATTGCCATTGAGCCCATGATCACGGAAGGGGACAAGGCAATCCGGCAAATGCCCGACGGCTGGACGGTCAAAACCCGGGACGGCAAGCTTGCGGCGCATTTTGAGCATACCGTTGCCATCACTGCCGACGGCCCGCAGATCCTCACAAGGATTTGACGGAGGCGTCTATGGCGGAATGGAAGCAGGGCATGCTTGTGCGCGCCGAGCGCGGGCGTGAAAAGGGCAGGCTTTTGTGCGTCGTGGGGCAGGCGGAAAACCGCGTGCTGTTGTGCGACGGCAAAGAACGCCCGCTCTCTCGCCCCAAGGCGAAGAACCCAAAGCATTTGACGGTCATCGGGCACGTTCTCAGCGAACGGCAGATGCAGTCCAACCGGGCACTCAAGCAAGCGTTGAAGGATTTTTCGGAGGCGATAGCTTATGTCAAAGCAGGACATGATTGAAATTGAAGGTACGGTCGTTGAAGCGCTGCCCAACGCGCAGTTCCAGGTAGAGCTCTCCAACGGTCATCAAATTTTAGCCCATATTTCCGGCAAACTGCGCATGAACTACATCCGCATCCTGCCGGGCGACAAAGTGACGGTCGAAATGTCGCCATATGACCTCACACGCGGGCGCATCACATGGCGAACCAAATAAGAGCCGCAGGGCTATGCAGTTTTTAAGGAGGTAACACAATGAAAGTCAGACCTTCTGTGAAAAAGATTTGTGAAAAGTGCAAGATCATCAAGCGCAAAGGCAAAGTCATGGTGATCTGCGAGAATCCGAAGCACAAGCAGCGCCAGGGCTAATGGGCTGTGATGTATCGTTGTTAAAGATCTAAGCAACGATACCGTGCATTCCGGAAACCGTGCGTTCACAAACCGAACGGATTGTAAGTATTGGCATCAAAAATGGAGGTGCAACTGTAAATGGCACGTATTTCAGGCGTTGATTTACCGAGAGATAAGCGGGTCGAGATCGGCCTTACCTATATCTACGGCATCGGCAGAAAGACGGCAAGCGACATCATCGCCGCCACCGGGGTCAACCCCGACACGCGCGTCAAGGATTTGACCGAAGAGGATGTTGCGAAACTTCGTGAATACATCGACCATAACGTCAAGGTGGAGGGCGACCTGCGCCGCGACGTGGCGTTCGACATCAAGCGTTTGATCGAGATCGGCAGCTACCGCGGCACGAGACACCGCAAGGGGCTTCCCGTGCGCGGGCAGACTTCCAAGAACAACGCGCGCACCCGCAAGGGCCCGAAGAAGACCATCGCGAACAAGAAGAAATAAGGGAGGGCTTCGTAAATGGCTACTGCTAAAAAAGGCGCGACCACCCGTCGCCGCCGCGAGCGCAAGAACATCGACAAGGGCGCCGCGCACATTCAATCGACCTTCAACAATACCATCGTCACCATCACCGACGTGCAGGGCAACGCTGTTTCGTGGGCTTCTGCCGGCGAAATGGGCTTCCGCGGCTCCAAAAAGTCCACGCCCTTTGCCGCGCAGACCGCTGCCGAGACCGCAGCGAAGATCGCCATCGAGCACGGCATGAAGACCGTCGAGGTTTACGTCAAGGGCCCCGGCTCGGGACGTGAGGCTGCGATCCGCGCACTGCAGACCGCGGGTCTTGAGGTCACGATGATCAAGGACGTCACGCCCATCCCCCACAACGGCTGCCGTCCGCCCAAAAGAAGAAGAGTCTGAGTTTCGGAGGTGCAATTATGGCAAGATATACAGGCGCGGCTTGCAAGCTCTGCCGCCGCGAGGGCAAAAAGCTCTTTTTGAAGGGTGAGCGCTGCTACACCAACAAATGCGCGGTCGACCGCCGCAGCTATGCCCCCGGCCAGCACGGCCAGAGCCGCAAAAAGACTTCCGAATACGGCATGCAGCTTCGTGCGAAGCAGCAGGCCCGCCGTTACTACGGCATTCAGGAAGGTCAGTTCCACAAATATTTCCTCATGGCGGAACGCCGCCAGGGCATGACGGGTGAAAACCTGCTTCGCATCTGCGAGAGCCGGCTCGACAACGTTGTCTACCTGCTCGGCTGGGCGTCCTCGCGTGCCGAAGCGCGTCAGCTCACCACGCACGGCCACTATCTCGTCAACGGCAAAAAGGTGGATATCCCCTCCTACCTGTTAAAGGCGGGCGACGAGGTCTCCATCCGCCAGAAGAGCCGCGACAGCGAAAAGTTCAAGGCAGTTCTTGAAGCAAACGCTTCCCGCCCCGTGCCGGAATGGCTGGACAAAAACGCCGAGGCGCTTTCCGCGAAAGTCGTTAAGCTGCCCGACCGCGAGCAGATCGAAGTTCCTGTTGAAGAACATCTTATCGTCGAGTTCTATTCGAAATAATCGGTTAGAGCGAAAGGTTTCTGACACAGAATATACGTTTTTCGGGCATTTGCCCGAACCCAACGATAGGAGGGTTTTGAATGATAGGAATTGACAAGCCCAGCGTGGAAGTGCTCGAGCTTTCCGAGGACGGCACCTACGGCAAGTTCACTATGGAACCCCTCGAGCGCGGCTACGGCACGACGATCGGCAACTCGCTTCGCCGCGTGCTGCTTTCCTCATTGCCCGGCTACGCGATCACTTCCGTCAAGATCGACGGCGTGCTGCACGAATTCTCCACCGTCCCCGGTGTGAAAGAGGACGTCACCGAGATCGTGCTGAACTTAAAAGGCGTCATCCTGAAGATCCAGGGCGACGGTCCCAAGACGCTGTATGTCGAGGCTTCCGGCAAGTGCGAAGTGCGTGCCGGCGACATTAAAACGGATTCCGAGGTGGAGATCCTCAACCCCGATCATCTCATTGCGACGCTTTCCGAGGGCGCAACGCTCAACATGGAGCTGACCGCCGACCGCGGACGCGGGTATGTGTCTGCGGAGCGCAATAAGCAGATGATGCAGCCGGTCATCGGCGTGATCTCCATTGATTCCATCTATACCCCCGTGCTGAAAGTGAACTACACGGTCGAGAACACCCGTGTGGGGCAGATCACCGACTTCGACAAGCTCACGCTCGAAGCCTGGACGAACGGGACGATCTCCGCAAAGGAAGCTGTCTCGCTCGGCGCCAAGATCCTCACTGAGCACCTCAACCTCTTTGTGGAGCTCTCTGATGAAGCGGGCAACACCGAGGTCATGGTCGTCAAGGATGACGACGGCAAAGAAAAGGCCCTCGAGATGACCATTGAGGAGCTTGACCTGTCCGTGCGTTCGTTCAACTGCCTGAAACGCGCAGGCATCAACACGGTGGAAGATCTGATCAGCAAGTCCGAGGAGCACATGATGAAGGTGCGCAACCTTGGCAGAAAATCGCTTGAAGAAGTGATCGCCAAGTTGGAGTCGCTGAACTTCACGCTCCGCAAGGACGACGAATAAGGATAAAGGAGTGATTTAGATGCCCGGAACCAGAAAGCTCGGCAGAACCACGGATCACCGCAAGGCGATGCTGCGCGGCATGGTGACCTACCTGCTGGAAAACGGCAAGGTGGAAACCACCGTGACAAGAGCGAAAGAAGTCCGTGCCATGGCGGAAAAAATGATTACCGTCGCGAAGGATAATACCCTGCACGCGAAGCGTCAGGCGTTTGCGTATATCACCAAGGATACAGTTGTCAAAAAGCTGTTTGACGAGATCGCCCCGCAGTATGCGGGCGTGAACGGCGGCTATACGCGCATCATCAAGACCGGCACGCGCCGCGGCGACGCAGCGGAAATGTGCATCATCGAGCTTGTAAAGAAAGAGGATGCAGAAGCGGCGAAGAAGCCCGCCCGCCGCGCCGGCAGAAGAACGGCGAAAGCCGCGCCCAAGGCGGAAACAAAGGCTGCGCCGAAAGCGGAAGCAGCCGAAGAAGCGAAGGCAGAGCCCAAGGCGGAAGCCGCAGCAGAAGCGCCCGCGGAGGCTGCACAAGAAGCCAAGGCAGAAGCGCCTGCGGAAGCAGAAGAAGCAAAGGCGGAATAAGCCGAAGGTACGCGCAGGCAATACGCCGAAGCAGCCATACAAACCAACACGCCCCGGTACACAAGCGCTTGTGTACCGGGATTTTTATATGTTGCGAGCCAAAAGGCGCAGGATACAATATACACAGCGAGGTAAGGACGCACGATTTTTTACACGGCAGGGGCGGGACTTGCGCCCGCCCGCCGTTCAGATGTTAGAAGGCAGAAAACAGAAACCGGATGCGGGGCAGATAGCCTTCACGCATTGACGCAGTGCGCAGAAAAAATATAATCTGTACCCGCAGAGACGGCGTATTCTTTTCTGCGTTGCCGCCGGATTGCAAAATCTGCCTATGCCGTCTTTGACTTCTGCCCACAGGATTCTGAATCCTGCACGCCGACCACATCCAATCTCTGCGTGCAGACAGCCGGGTTCCGCAGCTTTAGCCTGCGCACCGCCCGCAGCCCCGTATTTTTCCGCTTTAACAAATTGTTTACAAATAAATTCTTGACAAAACGGCAAGCTAAAGGTATAGTATATATTGAAATTAGCACTCAGGCATTTAGAGTGCTAACGCACGGAAAGCGAGCGAGCAGTCTTCCTGGGCGAGCGCTTTTCGGGAACCGGCGGAAAGGGAGGCGGAACGCATGGAACTGTCGGAACGGCAGAAAAAGCTCCTGGCTGCGATCGTGGAGCGTTATATTGCCACGGGCGAGCCTGTCGGATCCAAAACGCTTGTGGATGCACTCGGCATGCCCGTTTCGCCTGCGACTGTACGCAATGAAATGGCGGCGCTGACCGCCAAAGGGCTTCTTGAGCAGCCCCACACCTCGGCGGGGCGCATCCCCTCCGGTGCGGGCTACCGCTATTATGTCGATCATTTGATGAAGCAATACGACCTTTCGCCCGTCGAAAAGCGCATTTTGGATGCCAAGCTGCGCACCGCCTCGGGCGATTCACGGCAGGTGCTTGAAACGGCAAGCAGCCTGCTCGCCGAATTGACGCACTGCGCGGCGGTCTCCACCACCCCGTCGGACGCATCGGCCGTGGTGCGGCGCGTGGAGCTTGTACCCATCGGCGCGCGCACGGCAATGGTCGTGGTGCTCACCTCGTCCGGACTCATCAAAAGCCGCGTGTGCCGCACGGACAGCGAGATCACCGTGGACATGGCGGAGACGTTTTATAATCTGGTCAACGAAAATTTCCTCGGCAAGCCCACCGCCGCCGTAACGGTGGCGAAGATCCAGACGCTTGCCGTTTCTTTGGGCGAAAAGGCGCTGCTGATGACGCCGCTGCTTGTGACGCTCGCCCAGCTCGCCGCGACGACCGAACGCACACAGATGCTCTTGGAGGGGCAGAGCAACCTGCTCGGCTACCGCGAATACGCGCAAAACGCCTTTGAGCTGATGGATTTCCTGCGGCACGCAGAACCGTTGGACCGTGTGTTTTCGGAAACGCCGCACGCGCCGAACGGGGAACCAAGCGTTGTGATCGGCAGGGAAAACCCCTACCGCGAATTGCAGAATTCGAGCATGATCTTCGGGAAATACGCCATTGCGGGGCATGAGAGCGGGACGCTCGGGCTCATCGGCCCCACGCGCATGGACTATGCGCGGCTGATCCCGAGTTTGCAATATTTGACCGAGATCGTCGGGAAGGTCCTTTCCGACAACGTGGAGGAATAACCATGGCAAAGACAGAGAAAAAGGCAAAGCCCGAACAGGAAGCGAAAAAGAACGCCGAGCCGCAGGCCGAAACGCCCGACACGGAGACGGCGGCTGCCGAAGCCGAAGCACAGGCGCCGGACACACAGCCGGACGAAGCCGCGCCGGACGCGCGCTTGCAGGAGCTTGAAGCGCAGCTTTTGCAGGCGAACGACAAGTTCCTGCGCACGCTTGCCGAGTATGACAACTACCGCAAGCGCTCCGTGCGCGAAAAGGAGCAGGCGTACGCCGACAGCAAGGCGGCGGTGCTCACGGAATTTTTGCCGGTGCTCGACAATTTTGAGCGCGCGCAGGCCGGAGCGGACGCTTCTTACGAGGACTACCGCAAGGGCGTGGAGATGATCTTCAGCCAGCTTGCCGCCTGCTTCGAAAAGCTTGGCGCGGAGAGCTTCGGCGAGGTCGGCGATGTGTTCGACCCGAACATCCACAATGCGGTCATGCACGACGAGGACGAGTCTGCCGGGGAAAATACGATTGTGCAGGTCTTTTCCAAGGGCTATAAGTTAGGCGATAAGATCCTGCGGCCCGCGGTCGTCAAGGTCGTCAATTAAAACGGCTATCCATAGTTTATTTCACATAGATTTATTTCAATTTGGAGGCATTTACAATGGCAAAGGTTATCGGTATTGACTTAGGTACAACAAACTCCTGTGTCGCGGTGATCGAGGGCGGCGAGCCTGTCGTCATCGCCAACGCAGAGGGCGCACGCACCACCCCGTCGGTGGTCGCGTTTTCCAAAACGGGCGAACGCATGGTCGGTCAGGTCGCAAAACGGCAGGCGATCACCAACCCCGACCGCACCGTTTCGTCCATCAAGCGGCACATGGGCTCGGATTACCGTGTGACGATCGACGACAAGAAATACACCCCGCAGGAGATCTCCGCAATGATCCTGCAAAAGCTGAAGGCCGATGCGGAAAGCTACCTCGGCGGCACGGTGACCGAGGCGGTCATCACCGTCCCCGCATACTTCACCGACGCGCAGCGTCAGGCGACCAAGGATGCGGGCAAAATCGCGGGCTTGGACGTCAAGCGTATCATCAACGAGCCGACGGCGGCGGCGCTCGCCTACGGCATCGATAAGGAAGACGACCAAAAGGTCATGGTGTATGACCTCGGCGGCGGCACGTTCGATGTGTCTATCATCGAAATGGGCGACGGTGTGCAGGAAGTGCTTGCTACCGCCGGTAACAACCGTCTCGGCGGCGATGATTTCGACCAGCGCATCATCGACTGGCTGGCGGATGAATTCAAAAAAGAGCAGGGCATTGACCTGCGGCAGGACAAAATGGCAATGCAGCGCCTGAAAGAAGCGGCGGAAAAGGCGAAGATCGAGCTTTCGAGCGTTACGACTTCGAACATCAGCCTGCCCTTCATCACGGCGGACGCCACGGGGCCGAAGCATTTGGAGACCACGCTCACACGTGCGAAATTCAATGAGATGACCGCGGACCTCGTCGAAGCGACCATGGGGCCCGTTCGTCAGGCTTTGCAGGACTCCGGTCTTAAGACCTCTGAGATCAACAAGGTTTTGATGGTGGGCGGTTCTTCGCGTATCCCCGCCGTGCAGGAGGCAATCAAGAACTTCACGGGGCTTGAACCCTTCAAGGGCATCAACCCGGATGAATGTGTCGCGGTCGGCGCGGCGATCCAGGGCGGCGTGCTCGGCGGCGACGTCGAAGGCATCCTGCTTCTGGATGTCACCCCGCTGTCGCTCGGGATCGAGACGATGGGCGGCGTTTCGACCAAGATCATCGAGCGCAACACGACCATCCCCGTGAAAAAGAGCCAGATCTTCTCGACCGCCGCTGATAACCAGACTTCCGTAGAAGTCCATGTTTTGCAGGGCGAACGTGAATTTGCGCGCGACAACAAGACGCTCGGCGTGTTCCATCTTGACGGCATCATGCCCGCGCCGCGCGGCGTGCCGCAGATCGAAGTCACCTTCGACATCGATACCAACGGCATCGTCCACGTCTCTGCAAAAGACCTCGGCACGCAGAAGGAGCAGTCCATTTCCATCACCGCGTCGTCGAATATGTCCAAGGAAGATGTTGAAAAGGCGGTCAAGGAAGCCGAGCAGTTCGCCGCGGAGGACAAGAAGCGCAAGGAGGGCATCGACACCCGCAACGAAGCGGATCAGATGGTCTACCAGTGCGAAAAGATTTTGAAAGAAAACGGCGATAAGATCGCCGAGGCCGACAAGACCGAGATCCAAAGCAAGGTGGATGCGCTTAAAGAGGCGCTCAAGGGCGAGGACATCGACGCCATCAAGGCGAAGAAAGACGAGCTGACCGAGAAATTCAACAAGGTCGCCGAGGAGATGTAC
>UQZS01000038.1 GCA_900545625.1 uncultured Oscillospiraceae bacterium
TGATAGTAAGGCTTAAGAAGGTAAAACGTGATAGCTTAAAATAAATTCAAGTTTGTCGGGTAAATAGCAAACCCAGCCGAGCCAGTCAACGGTCAAGATGAACGGCGCATATGCGCAGCCGTTGACAGCCCCGCCCGCCTTTGCTGGTAGGCAATCAAGGGGCGACAGCAAGGAGTGCTGCCGCCCCGCACTATTATTCAGAGAGGGGGAATTTCCATGACAGACCAGAAAGCCTATCAAGAATATATCCAGCGCAGGTACAACGCCTCTTGCAAGGCTGTTATCCGCTGTGCCTGACAGCGTCCGTCCGTGCCGGAATTATGTAGAGCTCCACATAATTCTGTTGTATTTCCCAGCCTTTTGTGATACTATTTTGATACTAATAAACTTTACAGCCGAAAATAGCAGGTGGAATATTAACATATTTGCGAAAGTTTTTCCTGCGAAATCACCTCAAATACACCCTACTATATCTGAATTTGCCGAGTGGGAATAAAGGTCAAAATCCCACAGAGTATCTATTTTATTTGAAAAGCACTGATTTTATCGTGTTTATTTATATTCTCCGTATTATCCTCTCCTTTGAGGTGATACCGTTTTGAAACAAAAAGTGAATAGTTCCAAGTGGTTTTAAAGTAGCCTCTGAGTATTGCATTTGCAATGCTCAGAGGCTTTTCTATTGCGTTTGGTATAATGATTGAAATCAATTATTATATTCAGGAGGCTATTATGGGAGCTTACAAAGACAAAAACGGAACATGGTTTGCTTCTGCCCGCTATAAAAACTGGGCAGGAGAAGCAAAAAGAAAAATGAAACGGGGATTTTCTACAAAACGGGAAGCATTGGCGTGGGAAAGAGAGTTTATCGCTAAAAATGATGGAAATTTGGAAATGACCTTTCAGTCATTTTATGAGGTTTACAAGAACAATTTGCAAAATCGGTTAAGAGAAAATACATGGCAAACAAAGTCTGGGATTGTAGAGAAGAAAATACTTCCTTACTTTGGCAGTAAACGCATTTGTGATATCAAACCAATCGATGTACTGCGTTGGCAAAATATAATGATTGAATTTTGTGATAAAAACGGTATACCATACTCACCTATGTACCTTAAAACGATTCATAATCAGCTTAGTGCAATATTTAATCATGCAGTACGATTTTATGGATTACCTAAAAATCCCGCTGCAATAGCCGGTAATATGGGCAAGGGAAAAGCGGACGAAGTTCTTATTTGGACGAAAGAGGAATATCGGCAGTTTTCTGCCGCAATTAAAGATCGGTCTGCATCATTTATCGCTTTTGAAATACTTTATTGGTGCGGTCTGCGTTTGGGTGAATTGTTGGCGTTGACTCCAAGCGATTTTGATTTTGAGAAAAGTATTTTGGTAATAACGAAGTCCTATCAACGTATTGGAGGTAAAGACATTATAACGCCGCCGAAAACAGATAAAAGTATCAGACGAGTTCTGTTACCCGATTTCCTATCCGAAGAAATTCAGCAATATTTGTCTGGATTGAAAGATGCTGCTGAAGATAAACGAATATTTCCGTTTACGAAATCTTATCTGCATCATGAAATGCGACGAGGTTGTACTGCCAGCGGCGTAAAGAAAATCAAAATTCATGGTATCAGACATTCGCATATTTCGTTACTAATTGATATGGGCTGCAATGCAGTCGCTATTGCTGACCGTGTTGGGCACGAAAGCATTGACATTACTTATCGCTATGCTCATGTTTTTCCGTCTACGCAGCAGGAAGTGGTATCAAAACTTGATAAGATGACTATATATAGCGGCTTGGTTGAAAAATAGCAGGTTTTATGCTATAATTTATTAACGGTAGGCTTTGCCCTGCCAAGTCAACCGTATGGAAGAAATTCCATGCGGTTTTTGTAAATAAACAGGCTATTTATAAGAGTTAACAGAGTGGTGACATGTTAGAAATAGCGGATCGTATCTTTTTCCCGAGGCGTGGCGGTTGCGATAGCTTTCACCAAAGAATCAGCCTGCGTACAGTACTGGAATAGTCAGGCAGTTCAAGGTTTTATAAATTGATGAGTGAGTATTCAGCGAAAAAGCAGAAAAATGAGGTTGTCAATATGGCAAAGAAAAAGAAACAAAAAGCAAATAAGAAGCCTTTTGCTAAAGTTAATCTTCAGGAACTGCAAGAATCAAGAGATGGTGGCCAAATTGCTTTGAGGGGCTACTCCTATCAATTCCTGTATTCGTGCAATTTGATTTTATCTTCTGATACTAATGCAGTTTTTACTCTCGAGGGAATTGAAGATATTGACGCCATAAAATACAGTGATGGCAGTAAAACAATTACACACATCCAGTTAAAATACTCTACTCAACGGCAGGATGCCAGCTTTATGGATAGTGTGTTGAAAAACTATCTTGAGGCATACCTAATTGATAAGAATAGATATTTTAAATTAGTGTATGATTTTTCTGTCGCAACCGGAAATTTAAGTAAACTATTTTCGGGAAATCTTGATAAAAAGTCAAAGGAATTCTGGAAGACTAAAATTGATAATATTAAAAAGGAAACTTCTTTATGGAATTGGAGTGATTTCGATTTCGAAGATTTTATCCAACGGTTATCTTTCAAAAATGTTAAAAAGGACTCTCTCGAGAAAAGTATTGAGGATTTGTTGATAAAGAGTTTTGGGATTGAAACCGACAATATTTCTTTATTTGCCAATGGCATCAAATTATTGTGCTTTGACAAAATGGAGAACCGTGCTGAAGTAACACATAGCGAAATAACTCATTGCATAGAAAAAATAAAATTCGATGTAAGTAAAGGTCCTCAAAATCCAGCTCATGCTTGGATTCAAAGGCTTCAATTTTCTAAATCTGATGAATATTCTTCAGATTACTATGAAGGTAAGAAAGCCACTCCTTCCGACATTGCAAACAATCTACCAGTGATACGCCCAATTGTTGAAAATGAAATCATTGATTCGATCAACAAAAACACAATCACTGTCATCAAAACATCCAGCGGTCAAGGTAAAACCACACTTGCGTTAAGAGCAATATTTTTATTAACCGAAGAGTACACACCATATCAAATTATAAGATGTAACAACGATGCGGAGTTAGGGCATATCGTTGAATATTTTCGTATGCGTACACGAATAGGTGAAAAGCCGCTTATTCTACTTGATAATCTCGATGCTCATTTGAGCGAGTGGAATTTGCTAGCTCAACTTATGCAAACAGATGTCACATATCATTATAAACTACTCGTCACTTCTCGTGAAAATGACTGGTACAATTATGGCGGGGACATAAGCAGTCTTCATCATTTGCAAATCATCAAGCCTGCTCTCGGCGAAAAAGAAGCCGAGAATATATATAACACACTCAAAAAAGAGAAAAAGCTTCATGAAGATATTACCGATTGGAAAAAAGCGTGGTCGAAGATTGCAGATCGTCAACTTCTTATTGAGTATATATATCTTTTGACTCATGGTGAGATGATGGCTGAACGAATCTCTGCGCAAATGAAGCAGCTTGGTAATGCATCAGCTGGAGACACCAAACTTGAAATTTTAAGGAAGGTTTGCTTTGCTGATGTTTGTGGTATTAAACTTGAAACCAAGTCACTAATTAGCAATTTAACTGCTAAAACCAACTCAGATATTGGTGAGGTACTTAAAAGCTTGGCTGATGAATTTCTGGTACATGTTAGCTCGGAGGGTGACTATATCGAGGGGTTGCATCCTGTACGATCACAGCATATTATTAATCGATTACACGAATATATTTCTCTTGATGAAACTGCTCTTTCTATCGCAAAGATTGCATCTGATTCAGATATATCAGTTTTGTTTTCTCATTATCCGGAATTCGATTTTGACAAGGATAGATTTTATGCTAATGTTGTTGATATGTGGCTATGTGGATCGGACTTATCACGCTTCGTTCAAGCAATTCGAGGTGCTTTTTCGGGAAGTGTAATGCAGTATTTCCAAACTCACAAGGCATTATTTGATGACGCGTATGAGCACGGCGGACTAATGCTTATAGTCACAGATCTTTGCCCATTTACAAAGTTTAAAGATTATGAAAATGAATTGCATACACTTGAAAAAATGTCCGAAATGATGCCGGATAATACCAATATCCAACATTTGATTAAACTACGTGATTCAATCCCGAAATTCAGAACTTCAAAAACTGACATCTATTGCTTAAGTTCTGCCTTATATTTAAAACTAAAAGAAATTGATTTTACACACATCAGAGATTTAGAATCATATGCAGTTATTGTAGATTGGCTTTACAATATTGATCCTTCAATGAATTTATCATCAAAAATTTCTCTGAATGATCTTTGGGCTCAGGCCGAAAACCATTCTATTAAAACTGTATCATCATTAATGTATTCATCTTTTTGTGGAAATGAAGAAGAATACAACGAGTTTGTAAAAAACAATCTTCTGAGAATCATTAGCTATCTCAAACGTAAAACTAATTCTCACAAGATTCAAGTAAGTAACGATAATAAAGAAATAAAGGTCGAGTATTTACTTAGAACAAGTGAGCTGACAAAAGGCAATAATGAAAGTGTTTCAAGGCTAACCGATATATGTCGTACTCTTCCCATCTTTGAAATGTATTGTTCGGACGCAATCAAGCCGCAAATCGATTTATTGGCAAGCTATCAAATTCCAAATGATACACATAAAGAAATGCCCAAAAAGAACATAATTATAACGTTTCATCAAGAGTTTAATGGTCTATGGTTAAGAACTATAGAAAGTAATTATGAATTTGACACAGTATATGCATGGATTGATCATTGGCTCGATGTTCGTAAATGTGCGTGTGACTTATTGGCTGCGAGCTCCGCATGTTTACACAAATTATTGGGCAAACGAAAACTTGGTGATACTGGTAGTTTATTTGACACCTTACATAATCGCTATAGCAGCATAATGGTCGCGCATATGTCATATCCTAGAGAGCATCGCCCGTTTGAAAAGAAACCTGAATTACCGACACTTTTTAATAAAGCGAAACGGAATTACTTTGATGGAATCCAAAATTTTGCTAACCAATTAATTAGTTTTATCAAAAAAGAGGAAAATGCGAAACGATTGGCAATTTATAATTTAAAAACATCATTAGCAGCGCTACATAATGTTCAGAAGTTCTTTGATGATATTACATTGGATAGCGAGCTTCAAAGCAAGCATATAGAACTATGTGCCCACGAAGAAAAAGTCGTTTTTGAAACTTATATGTGTTGTGAATACTATTTATCTCATATGCCTGATACCAATTACAATAAGTATCAAGTTAAAGTTTGGTTTTCATCATCACGAAAAGCAGAAATAGATAAAGTAAATCGTGTTATGACAGATTTAACGGTCTCATACGATGCCGTTCTACCTATAAGCTCATATCATGACAATATATTTGTGTGCTATCCAATATTGCTAAGAGATTTTGATCCAACAAAAGAGGAGATAATGAACGATTTCTTAATTACTGCTATTCCATTTGCAGAATCTTCTTATGATTATTTGCTTTTATTGACGGCAAATGATACTGGTGAAGTTATTCCGAATGCAATCAAGTTTCCCAAAAAGACATTCCAATATCTCTACAATGTCATAAACTTAGGGCTCGAAGAAGAAATGGATCCTTTAGCTTCTCCATATCCTGTCGAGGTAACCCAAGAACTGCTAAAATGTTTCGATGGCGAGTACATTCTTCAGGAAAAACAACCAACAAATATCTGGCTTAGTCGTATAGCTGATATAGGGGAAGAATTGTGGATGTATTCGAAAAATCGTGAACTTCTTGTTGACGAAGAAGACAAGCAATATCTTTCCGAGAACCTCAATGCAATAAAAAATCGAATTGATGGAATGATAAAAGGCATAGAAACAAATGCAAGTGAAGATATATTATCAGTGGTGAAAGAACTGTGCTCTGCTGTTTATCATGGTGATTCGTTTGATGATGAAAAATACAATAAATTAATATCCTATGTTCAAACAACAATTTCCTGATTATATGGATGCAGAACTAAATTATTCACACAATTTGTTACAATATGATTGTTCATCAAGAAACACGACTGTACACATCACTTATAATTAAGTATTTGAGACCCGACATCAGAGCCAGCGGATAAGTAAATCAGAGCAAAATATCATTGACGTAAATGAATTAGCAATAAGTCTTGGACCAGTGTGCAAACCACTGGCGATTATTCCTTTTGCTTAATTGCAACACTCTTTGCAACACGAGCTATGATAAATAAAATAATATAGAGAAAAATGGCTTGAAAAACGCCTAAAATGATAGGAAAACATATTGAAAATAAGGCGTGTGAGAATATCGTAAAAGAGTGGGAATAGCCCGTTAAAATCAAGGCTTTATTAGCTTAGATCTCGAAGGTGACTTCGGGATCTAAGCTGTTTTTTATGTGCGGTAAGCCGCAAATGTATATTTTCGATCGGATGCGCCTGCCGTTATTTGGAAGGGACATTCCTTTTCCCTATCGGCGAAACCGCCAACACAGAAAACGCATCTGCTTTAGTTTGCAAAATGCGGTCGGAGAGATTATAATAGCTACATAAAGGAAGCGCGCGAGTTCTGCGTTACCGATGAATTGGTAACTTGGAAGCACATAAAACCACACTCGAAAAACGAAAGGGACGCAAAAATGATCGACCATATCGAGATCCGCGGTGCGCGGGTGCACAACCTTAAAAATATTGACGTGGATGTGCCGCTGCAAAAGATCGTCGGCATTGCGGGGGTATCCGGCTCCGGGAAATCCTCGCTGGCTTTGGGCGTTTTGTATGCCGAGGGTTCGCGCCGGTATCTGGAGGCGCTGTCCACCTACACGCGCCGCCGTATGACGCAGGCCGCCAAGGCGCAGGTGGACGAGGTGCTGTATGTGCCGGCGGCATTGGCGTTGCACCAGCGGCCGGGCGTACCGGGGATCCGCAGCACCTTCGGCACGGGCACGGAACTGCTCAACAGCCTTCGGCTGATGTATTCCCGCTTAGCAAGCCACCGCTGCCCCAACGGGCACTACCTGCCCCCGACGCTTGCCGTCGCCGCCGGGCAGACATTGACCTGTCCGGACTGCGGGGCGACCTTTTATCCCCCGTCGGCGGAGGAACTCGCGTTTAACAGCCAGGGCGCCTGCCGCACCTGCGGCGGGACCGGGATCGTGCGCACGGTGGACCGCGCTACGTTGGTCCCGGACGATTCCCTGACCATCGACCAAGGCGCGGTTATGCCGTGGAAAACGCTGATGTGGTCGCTGATGACCGATGTCTGCCGCGCCATGGGCGTGCGCACCGACATGCCCTTCCGAGAGCTTACGGAAGAAGAAAAGCACATCGTCTACGACGGGCCGGCGGTAAAGAAGCATATTTTCTACCATCCCAAAGGCTCCAATGATGCGGCGGAATTGGATTTCACCTATTTTTCTGCCGTGCACACCGTGGAAAATGCCCTTGCCAAGGTCAAGGACGAAAAAGGCATGAAGCGGGTGGAGAGATTTTTGAAGCAGGACACCTGCCCGGACTGCGGCGGTTCACGGCTTTGTGACGCGGCGCGCGCACCGCTGCTGCGGGGAATCTCGCTGGACGCCGCCTGCCAAATGACGCTGGAAGCGCTTGTGGACTGGGTCACCGGCGTGCCGGGGACGCTCCCGCCGGAGATGGTCACGATGGCGCAGAGCATTAGCGACGCGTTTCAGGGCATGGCAAAGCGGCTGATGGATCTGGGACTCGGCTACCTGACGCTCGACCGCGCCGCCTCCACCCTCTCCACCGGCGAACGCCAGCGCATGCAGTTGGCAAGAGCGGTGCGCAACCGCACGACCGGCGTTTTGTATGTGCTCGACGAACCCTCTATCGGGCTGCATCCGTCCAACATTGTGGGACTCACGGGCGTCATGCAGGACTTGGTCGCGGACGGCAACTCCGTGATCCTTGTGGATCACGATGCCCAAATTCTCTCGAAAGCCGACTGGATCTTGGAAATGGGACCCGGCGCCGGGGCGAGCGGCGGGAACGTGATCGCCGAAGGGACGGTCGAACAGCTGACACAAAACCCGGCTTCCAAGATCGGCCCGTTCCTGACCGGGGAACCAAGCGAAAGCCTGCGCCCGCCCGTCCCGAAGGACGCGCTGTTCGAGCTTGGGCGGCTGCACCTTTCGACCGACGCCATCCATACGGTCAAGCCCCTCGAAGTCGACATCCCCAAAGGGCGGCTGACTGTCGTGACGGGCGTGTCCGGCTCCGGCAAGACCACCTTGATCTTAGAAAGCCTGATCCCGGGGCTGCAGGCAAGCATCAACGGTGCGCCCCTGCCCGCGCACGTCCGCGCCGTAGACGCCGAGGGCATCGACCAAGTCAAGCTTATTGACGCGACGCCGATCGGCATCAACGTGCGCTCCACCGTCGCGACCTATGCCAATGTCCACGACGAGCTGCGCAAGATCTTTGCGCGCACGCCGGAGGCAAAAGCCCTTGGCTACAAGGCCGGGGATTTTTCCTACAACACCGGTCGCCTGCGCTGCCCGACCTGCGACGGGACCGGGGAGATCAGTCTGGACGTCCAGTTCCTGCCGGACGTGGACATCCCCTGCCCGGCCTGCCGCGGGACGCGCTATGGCACAGACGCGGGAAAGGTCCATTGGGAAAACAAGGCGGGCAAGCGGTATACGCTCCCTGAGCTTATGGCGATGGACGTACACACGGCGCTCGACGCAGTCCAGGATATGCGCTTGGTCCGAGAGCGTTTGCAGGTGCTTGCGGACCTGGGGCTTGGCTATCTGACCTTAGGGGAGGAGACACCGAGCCTTTCCGGCGGTGAAGCCCAGCGGTTAAAGCTCGCCAGCGAGATGGGCAAGGGACAGTCGGACACGCTGTTTGTGTTCGACGAGCCCACCATCGGCCTTCATCCGCTGGATGTGCGGACGCTGCTCGGGGTCTTCCAAACTTTGATCGAGCACGGCGCCACCGTGGTGGTCATCGAGCATGACCTCGACGTGATCCGCAGCGCGGACTACCTGATCGACATGGGGCCGGGCGGCGGCGAGGCAGGCGGGCGCATTGTTGCCGCCGGCACGCCCGAAGAGATCCGCCGCACGCCGGAAAGCGTGACGGGGCGGTTTCTGTAAAAATTTTGCGTGTCTGTCGCAGACAGACGCGCTGTTGCTTTTCGCATATTGCCGCCCTCTTGGGCGGCTTTTTTCTGTTCAGACAATTATTCACGTTATCCTTGACATTATTTTCCTGTTCCTGTAATATAAAATTATATATTCTGTACAAGATATTCAGATCCACCGCTGATTTTGCGGATTGGGAAGATTTTTCTGCGCACTGCACGCCGGAACGTGTATCTTTTGGGAAAACTCCTATTATATGCACATCTGCAAAATCGCTTGGAAAGGAGCTTTGTCTATGCAAACGGCAGAGAAGCTGCGCCCGTTCGGCGCGCGCGACAAGATCGGGTACGCCATGGGGGATCTCGGCTGCAACCTTTCGTTCCAGCTGATTTCCTCATATATGTTCCTGTTTTACACACAATGCATCGGGCTTACGACCAAGAATTGGGCCTGGATCATTGTGGTATCGAAAATTTGGGATGCGGTCAACGACATTATTATCGGCGGCATGGTAGATCGGCACAGGCTCAGTAAAAAAAGTAAGTTCATGCCGTGGATCGCCATCGGCTCGGTGGGGCTTCTGGCTTTTTCGATCCTTTTGTTTTTGCCCGTGCAGCAGCTCTCGCAGGCCGGCAAAGCGATCTGGTGCCTTTTGATCTATGGGCTGTATACGACCGCTTACACCATGGTCAATGTTCCATACGGTTCCCTGCACTCCGTCATCACCGAGGACCCGAAGCAGCGCACCTCGCTTTCCACCTTCCGCAGCATCGGTGCGGGTGTTGCCGCTGTTCTCGTCATGCTGCTTCCGCAGGTTGTGTATGTGAACAATGTGCTTTCGGAAAGCCGGATGTTCCTCGTGGCTGTCGTATTTTCCGTGGTGGCCTTTTTTGTGTTTATCCTGCTTCGCAAAATGGTGACGGAACGTGTCGTTCGCGAGGAACGCGTAGAAAAGGTCAGCTATCTTTCCACGATCAAGTCCTTTTTCACGAACCGCGCGCTGCTCGCCATCACTATCGCGACCTTCGCTGTTGTGGCGTTTCACAATTCCTCTGCTTCGGTCAACAACCTGGTATTCCAATTTTATTTCCATGATGCGGAAAAAGCGTCTTTCGCCATGATCGCCTCCTATGTGCCGCTGCTGGCGCTCATGCCGTTCGCCTCTACGATTGTCGGCAAGGTCGGCAAAAAGCGGTTCATCGTCCTCGGGGGCTTGGGCAGTATGCTTGCGGGTATTCTGATGCTGTTCCTGCCCATCACGCCCGACACAAAAGGCATGGTGCTGTATATCGCCGGGCTGATGCTTGTCAATATCGGCGGCTGCGTGTTCCAGATCATCGTGTGGGCGATCGTTGCCGACTGCATTGAAATGAGCTACCGCAAAAAGGGCGTGCGCGAGGAAGGGTCGCTTTACGCGATCTATTCCTTCTTCCGCAATCTCGCGCAGGGCGTCGGCTCCGCCGTTGTGGCGCTGTCTTTGAGCGCGGTCGGCTATGTGGAATCCGCCCCCGTGCAGACCGACGAAGCCTCCGCAGGGTTCAAGACATTGTACATCCTGCTGCTCGTCGCAGGGCTTGCGGTCATGACGGTCTCTATGAAATTCATCTATAACATCGACCTCAAGCAGGAGCAGGCGTTTGCCCCGGCAAACGGAGACGCTGCGGAAACCATGCAAGGAGAATGACTTATGCGTAATACAAAGCTTATCGATCAGGGCTGGCTGTTCAAAAAGGATGCGGATTACTCGCCCGACATGATGCTTACGGACTTCGAGGCACTCGACCTGCCGTACACCTGGAACGGTTCTGACGGGCAGGACGGCGGCAACGACTATTTCCGCGGGAAGGGCTGTTTTGTCAAGTCCCTTGCCGCTTCGGACTTGCCCGAAGGCGCAGAGCGCTATATTCAATTTGACGGCGTGAACTCGTCCGCCGAGATCTATTGGAACGGCGAAAAGATCGCCGCGCACGACGGCGGATATTCGACTTTTCGTGTGCGCCTGCCCGAAGCACTCGAAGAAAACCTGCTCGCGGTAGTCGCGGACAACGCGCCGAACGACCACGTATATCCGCAAATGGCGGACTTCACGTTTTACGGCGGCATTTACCGCGACGTAACGCTCATCGGCGTGCCTGAAAACCATTTTGACCTGCTGTGGAACGGTGCGCCGGGCCTGATGGTCACCCCCGTTATGGAGGGGAAGGACTGCGCCGTTACGGTCAAGACGTTTGTGCAGTGCAAAACGCCGTGCGGCATTCGCTATGAGATCCTTGCGGACAATGAAACGGTGTTGACGGCGGAGGTCACATCAGATAGCACGGAAACGACGATGCGCCTTACAAACGCGCATCTTTGGGACGGCATACATGACCCGTATCTCTATACACTTCGTGCGACGCTTTTGCTCGGCGGGGAGGCACAGGACGAGGTCTCCGCGCGTTTCGGCTGCCGTAGCTTCCGCATGGATGCACAGGAGGGCTTTTTCTTAAACGGCAAGCCCTATCCCCTTCGCGGCGTTTCGCGCCATCAGGACCGGCCCGGCATCGGCAATGCGCTGAAGTCGGAACATCATAAAGAGGATATAGACCTCATCTGCGAAATGGGCGCGAACACGATTCGGCTCGCCCACTACCAGCACGCGCAGGCGTTTTATGACCTGTGCGACGAACGCGGGCTGGTCGTTTGGGCAGAGATTCCGTATATCTCGCAGCACCTGCCGAACGGCGTGGAAAACACCAAAACGCAGCTAACGGAGCTCATCTGCCAGAACTACAACCATCCCTGCATCGTGACATGGGGCCTTTCCAACGAGATCACAATGCACGGCGCGGCGGATAAAGGGCTTTTAGACAATCACAAAATGCTCAACGACTTGGCACACAGCTTAGATAAAACCCGCCCCACGACGCTCGCGGTGCTGACGATGTGCGGCATGGACGAAGCCTATGTGCACATGACGGACATCGTCTCCTACAACCACTACTTCGGTTGGTACGGCGGGACAGTCGATATGTACGGACCGTGGTTCGACCGCTTCCACAAAAAATACCCGAACCGCGCCATCGGCATCAGCGAATACGGCTGCGAGGCGCTCGACTGGCATACCTCAGAGCCCGTGCAGGGGGATTATACCGAGGAGTATCAGGCGTATTACCACGAAGAACTCATCAAGCAGATCATAGACCGCCCCTACCTTTGGGCAACGCATGTTTGGAATATGTTTGACTTTGCCGCCGATGCCAGAGCCGAAGGCGGTGAAAACGGCATGAACCACAAGGGGCTTGTGACCTTTGACCGCAAATACAAAAAAGACAGCTTTTACGCCTACAAGGCATGGCTCTCCAACGAACCGTTCGTGCACATCTGCGGCAAGCGGTATGTGCGGCGCGCGGAAGATGTGACCAAGGTCACGGTGTATTCCAACCGCGACGAAGTAGAGCTGTTTGCCAACGGCAAGAGCGTCGGCGTACAGCAAAAGGGCAAATACCCGTTCTTCTATTTCAATGTGCAAAACGAGGGTGAAACGGTGCTCGTCGCAAAGGCGGGCGAAAGCACGGATGAAGCAAAGCTTCAAAAGGTCGAGCAGTTCGACGAAAGCTACCGCATGAAAGAGGCCGGCGGCGTCATCAACTGGTTTGAGATCACGACGCCGGAGGGGTATTTTTCCGTCAACGACACCATCGGGAGCATCCTTTCTACGGCGCGCGGCAAGCTGTTTATGCTGAAATTTGCGAAGGTACTGCTGTCCGGGCTGAAAGGTGATTCTGAGCAAAAGCCCAAAGAAAAGAAAAAAGGCGTAAATTCCAAAGTCCGTTCCGTTTCGGGCTTTACGCTCAACCGTACCATGTTTGACATGGCAAAGGGCTTTACCGTAAAGCGCGTGTTCGCGATGCTCGGCGGCAAATTCACGAAAGAGCAGATTTTGGATCTGAATAAGTCCTTAAATAAAATCAAAAAGCCGAAAGCAAATTAACGGCTTGCAAAGGAACAGCGGGTATCCGAAAAACGGATACCCGCTGTTTTCAGTTTTGCGAAGCCTTGTACTCTTCTCCCCAGTCCTTCATCGCGTCCAAAATGGGTTTCAGGCTTTTGCCGAGATCGGTTAAGGAGTATTCCACGCGCGGCGGCACCTCCGCGAAAACCTCGCGGTGCACAAGCCCGTTCGCCTCCATATCCCGAAGCTGTGCGGTCAGCACCTTTTGGCTTACGCTGCCGATCGACTTTTTCAGTTCTCCAAAACGCTTGGTTCCCGGCAAAAGATCCCGCAGGATCAGCACCTTCCACTTGTCGCCGATAAGTGTCAGCGTCGTCTCCACCGGGCAGGCGGGCAGTTCTTTCTTTGCTTCTTGCATGTTTTACGCCTTCCATCCGATTGTTTCTGATTGTAACTAATGTCGCCGGTATCGTTGTCCCCAAACTCCGATTTCAATTTCTTTTTCGGGCGGTATTATCAGATTGGGAAGTTCATAATCGCCTTGCCGGGTATATGTGCCGCCTGCTTCTTCATAAATGCTTTTCATCGTAAAAACCTCCTGTGTTTTATGATATTTTCATTCTACAGAAGATTCTCAGGAAAAACCAAAGTGCCGATTACAGTTTTAACGATATATACAGAAAAAGAGTACGAATCCTTCAATCCGTACTCTCGTTTCTACCCTGCAATGCCGGTTTCTGCGTGTTTTCAGGATACTGCCTTATACACACTCAGCAAATTGCCCGAGGTCGTTTCAGTTATACCCTTCAGCGAATGAAATTTGTGCGGATGAACGGTTCTTTTTCGGGCAGGCCGTACTTTTCCTTGCCGAGCGCGATGCTTTTCATCAAAAACGTCATATTGCGCGCAAGCGTGCGCATACCCTGCAAGCCCTCCGCGTCCCCGGCGGCTTCGCCTGCCTCTCTGCCGTGGACACTGTTCCAATACTGCCCGGACGCGACGGGCATGCCGCTTATGGTGAAATACTTGTTCAGCTCGTCAAACGTCGCCGAAAGCCCGCCGCGGCGCGCCGCCACAACGCTTGCGCCCACCTTCATGGTTTTGTCAAACGGCGTGCTGTAAAACAGGCGGTCCAAAACCGCGATGAGCGTCGCATTCGCGGAGGCGTAATACACGGGCGAGGCGACCACCAGCCCGTCGCATGCCTCAAACTTCGGCGCAAGTTCATTGACAACATCGTCAAACACACATTTCCCGCGTTTTGCGCAGGTACCGCAGGCGATGCAGCCGCGCACATCCATGCTCCCGACACGCACCGTCTCGACCTCGACGCCCTCGGAAACAAAGATTTTTTCCATTTCCGCAAGCGCAATCGCCGTATTGCCCTTGGCGCGCGGGCTGCCGTTGATCATCAAAACCTTCATATGCATGCTTCCTTTCCAAGTTCCGGTTACGCCGCCTATCGTTTTTTACATCACGCATAAGCGGCGGATATATTTTATTGTATCACGACGTTTCTCCCCCGTCAACGCGCCGCTTGCGCGCAAAAGCGCGGGAAAGCCGAAACGGCTTCCCCGCGCTTTACTTTATCGTATTCAACCATACTGTTCTGCACAGTCTGCATAAGGGCACAGAAGCGGTTTTCTCCGCTTGCCGCCCTCACAGCGCACTGCCCTTTTTCGGTATAAAGAACGTACGCATATCCGTCTTTTCCAAACGCAGCAGCTCCGCTTTTTTATCGATCCCACCCGCATAGCCGGTCAGGCTGCCGTTTTTGCCGACGACCCGGTGGCAGGGGACGATCACAGAGATCTCGTTGTGCCCGACCGCGCCGCCGACCGCCTGTGCGGACATATGCGGCAGTCCCCTTTTTGCGGCAAGCTGCTTTGCGATCGCGCCGTATGTTGTCGTCTGGCCGTAGGGAATCGTGCAGAGAAGCTCCCAAACCTCTTTCTGAAAATCGCTCCCGATGAAATGCAGCGGCACGGTAAACTGCGGCTGCTGCCCCGAAAAATAAATATCGAGCCAGCGTTTTACTTTTGCGAACAGCGGAATCTCTTTTTCTTCGTGTGTTTTTTCAAGACAGTTCGCAAAATATTTCTGCCCCTCGAACCACAGCCCGACAAGGCCGATATCATCCGCCGCCAAAAGGATGCTGCCCAAAGGGGACGCATAACGGCTGATATACTGCATGGCATACCTCCGTGTAAAATCTGTTTTGCGTATCTTTATAGCTTTGCCTTTTCAACTTTGCACTTGCGCAAAATGCGGTGGTACATCGGGTCATCTCGTTTCGGGGCGGTGACGGGTTCAAGCAAGCCTTCCTTTATGAACTGTTCCATGCGCAGTGCGACCCAATTGGCGTCGAGGCCGATCGGATATTTTAAGATCACCGACCCGATGACCTGCGCCTGGGGAAACTCTGTTTCCGCTTTTTCGATCTCCTGCAAAATACAGGTGTCGTACAGCGTTTCGGGAACGCTTGCCAACACGCCGCCGAGCACCGCACGCAGCGGTGCGTTTTCTTTTTGCAGTTCCCGCCAATGTCCCGCCATGGTGCGCGCCATACCGGGCGATAAAGGTTCGCTGTGCGCGGCGGCAAGCCCGCCCCATCTGTGCGGTTCCACCTCGCCCCAGCTGCGACAGGGAACCACCTTCCCATTCTCATCTTCCGAAAAACGCGGCAGCCGCACCAGCGTTATGTCCGCCTCCGCAAGCGAACAAAGCCGCATCTGCTCCATAAGCCAGCAAAGCCCGCAGGCGTCGTCGGGGTTGTCGCTCGTCCAGATGCGCACGCGTTCGCCGGCTTTCACACGCTCGGAAAATGCCGAAAGGCTTTTGCGCGCGGAGCTAAGCATCGCCTGTGTCGTTTCCGCTTGTATGTGCGGAAAAATGCCCATCAGGCGGGAAAGTGCGGCTTCGCGCTTTTCGCCGATGCCCGCTTCGTCGATCTCACCCACGCTTAAGAAAAGTGGGAAGGTCAGGATATCCTCGCGCCTGCCGCCAAGCGGTACAGCCTGCGCCCAAGCACGGCGGTCGCGTGCTTCGCTCTCTTTTTGCGCTTCGCGAAGTTCTGCTTTGGTTGGTTTTCGGCCGTCACGGCGGGACAGGATCACGCTTGCCGCGCCGCCGGAAGACCCTCCGCCGAGCATGGCGAACGAGAGCGCACCCGCGGCGCTTTCGCTGAACACGACTTCCAACATGGCGTTCCCCCTTTTTGTTTGATTGTAGCATAAATTTACGCCTTTGGGAACCGCCTGTTTTTAAGCCCGCGTCGGCAAAACGGATGCATTTTGAACCGACTGTTTCCCTGCGCCGCGCTTGACAGGGCGGCACAATCCGATATAATAAAAGATAGATTCGATTCTCGCGAACGGAGGCGATAGCGATGCGGCAATGCATGGACGCGGACAACCTGCACCGCAGGCTGAAAAAAATCATCGGGCAGGTGCAGGCGATCGACCGCATGGTGGATGAGGACGTACCCTGCGAGGATGTGCTCTCACAGATCAATGCAGCAAAATCCGCCCTGAATAAGGTCGGGCAGGTCGTTTTGGAGGGACATATCAAGCACTGTGTGCGTGATGGGATCGAGCACGGCGACGCAGATAAAACCATTGAAAACTTCACCAAGGCTGTGGAGCGGTTTGCCAATATGCAGTAACAGACGGCTTTCGGGCGGCTTTCCCTTTTCGGGGAAGCCGCCTTTATTTTGCAGATTTCAAACGCAGGTCGTTCTGTTTTGCGGGCGCCGCAAGGGCGCATATCTGCGCAGGCGATGAGAGACGGCGGTTTCATTTTCCGTGCAGAAATATCCGGCCCCCTCTTGACAGCGCATATATCCATCCGTATAATATACATATACCCCTATAGGTATAGTTGTTGTAGAAAAGAGGGTTCTTATGCGCTGCATAAAAGCATGTGCCGAAAAGCTGGAGGCATTTTTGGCGCTCGGCGGCATCCGCAAGGACATCCTGCTGCTTGTGCTTTCGGGCGCGGCGCTGATCGTCAGCATTTTTGATTGGTTCAAGCTGCCGCTCGACGCGGCTTGGGTCGCTATTCTGCTGTGCGGCATTCCCATTGTGCTTGAAGCGCTCATCGGGCTTGTGACGGCATTCGACATCAAGGCCGACGTGCTCGTTTCCATGGCGCTGATCGCGTCGGTCTGCATCGGTGAGAATTTCGCGGCGGGCGAGGTCGCTTTTATCATGCAGCTCGGCGCGCTTTTGGAAGAACTGACCGTGGCGCGGGCGCGCGCGGGCATTGAAAAGCTCGTGCACCTAACGCCGCAGACCGCACGGGTCTGCACAAACGGGACGGAGCGCATCGTGCCCGCCGAGGAAGTCCGAGTCGGCGATCTGCTGCGCGTGCTGCCCGGCGAGACCGTGCCCGTGGACGGCGTGATCACCGAGGGCCAGACGTCCATCAACCAGGCGGTCATGACCGGCGAATCCCTGCCTGTGGATAAAAGTACGGGCGATGAGGTCTCGAGCGGTACGGTCAACCAATTCGGCGCGTTCGCCATGCGCGCGACCAAGGTCGGTGCGGACAGTTCGATTCAGCGCATGATCCGCCTTGTGCAGTCCGCGGACGCAGGCAAGGCGAAGATCGTCGGCATCGCCGACCGCTGGGCAACGTGGATCGTCATCATCGCACTGTCCGTCGCGGCGCTGACCTGGGTGATCTCGGGCGAGATCATCCGCGCGGTGACGATCTTAGTCGTGTTCTGCCCCTGCTCGCTGGTGCTCGCCACACCCACCGCCATTATGGCTGCCATCGGCAATGCGACCAAGCACGGCTTTTTGGTGCGTGCGGGGGATGCGCTCGAACGCCTTTCGGGCGTTTCGGTCATCACCTTTGACAAAACGGGCACGCTCACGCACGGCACGCCGCAGGTCACAGCGGTCGTTCCCTTTTCCGACTGTCCGCGCGATACGCTGTACCGGCTCACAGCCGCCGCAGAGCAGTACTCCGAGCACCCGCTCGGCAAGGCGATCGTCCGTTGCTGCAAACAGGAAACAGACGGCGATCTGCCGCCCGCCGCGGATTTCCGCATGCGCCCCGGCAAAGGTGTTTCGGCGGTGGTTGACGGCAAAACGGTGTTGGCAGGCAACGAAAAGCTGCTCACAGAGCACGGCGTTTCCCTGCCGGAAAACGAAATCGCAGCACAGGCGCATAACGCGGGTAGTACGGTCATCTATGTCGCCGCAGACGGTACGGCGCTCGGCTGC
>UQZS01000039.1 GCA_900545625.1 uncultured Oscillospiraceae bacterium
TTTCTATTCGCTATCTTTTTTTCTTATTTGTTACACATCATTGTAACACCTACAGCACATTTCTGCTTTTGCGGCAAAAACTGCTTGCAACGCCTGTCGAAAAAGAGTATAATGGATATGCTATTTATGGTATATTGCGGTATTTTGCGCGCCGAAAGAGCCTGAATATGGGGGAATGCGCGCCGTATACGCGCAGACAGGATCGGTTTTTCGTTAAATTTTCGGTAAGGAGGAACGAGTACCGTGGGCGGAGATTTACATTGTCACACCAAACTTTCGGACGGCTCTTTGGGGATCGAAGATCTGATCGCGCTCGCCAAACGCTGCGGCGTGGATACGATCGCGATTGCGGATCACGACTGCCTTGCGGGCACGGTGCGCGGCAGGATCATCGGCGAGCGCCTCGGCGTGCGGGTGATTCCGGGGGTGGAGCTTTCGGCGGTTGATTCAACGACCGGCAAGCGCGCACATATTCTTGGGTATTTAAGCGAGTTTCCCGACCGGCTCGAGGGGCTTTGCCACCGCAATTCGCTGGCGCGCAAAAAGGCGGCGCACTATATGATGCTGCAGATCGCAAAGCGTTTCCCCGTCAGCACGGAATTCATCGTCAAATGTGCGACGGGTTCGACCAATATCTTCCCCGCGCACATGATGCAGGCGCTCATGGAGTGCGGCTGTACGGATTCGTTGTACGGCGAGCTTTATCACCGGCTGTTCGATCCGGGCGTACCCGGCAGCATCTATGTTGCGCCGAAGTTCCCGGACGCGGCGGAGGTGATCGATGCCGTGCACGCGGCGGGCGGCATTGCCGTGCTTGCGCACCCGGTTTTAGATGACAACCTGGACGCCCTGCCCCGCCTTTTGGAGCATGGGCTGGATGGGCTGGAGGTCTGGCACCCGTCGGCGGACGAAGAGTCGTCGGCGGCGCTTAAAAAGCTCGCAGCCAAGCACAAGCTGCTGATGCTCGGCGGGACGGATTTCCGCGGGCTTTACAATACATCGCGCGTGCGCGTCGGCGACGTGGCAACGCCCGACGACGCGCTGCAAAAGCTGCTCGGCTACAAGGCGCGGCAGAAACGCCTTGCCAAAAAAGCGCAGAAAGCGGCGAGCGAGAGCGCGGGCTGACCGCGCGGGAGGAACGCTATGGAAGACAGCGACATCAAAATTTTCGGCAAAGAGCCAAAAGCGGGCGAGACGGACGAGCTGCAGCTTATCCGCCTAATGGAAGCGCAGCGCGCAAACGGCAACATCGACAAGGCTTCAAAGCTGGGCGACTACCTTTCGGACATTTTTTTGAACGAGGATGAGCTGCTGCGCCGTCTTTCGGAAGAAGTCGGCGCGCTCGACTACCCCGCTGCGGTCATCCACCAGATCAAGATCCTGATGTTTTTCGCAGCGGAATACTGCATCAACCGCGAGCTGCCGAACATGATCCTCAAAAGCACGGCGATCAACGCCCTGTACGGCAATATCAAATACGGCGACGCGGCGTTTTATGAGGAATTTTCCGACGGCGGGGAATACAGCTTTTATTACCTCGCCATGCGCAAGGAAACGCCGAATGTGATTTTGGAGATCGGGCGGACGTTTTCGATGCTCTGCGGCAAAGAGGATGAAGCGGGATTTGTGGAGCTGGGCAAGCGCATTTTCAACCTCACACAGGAAGAGGTCGAAAACATCATCCAGATCTTCGATTTCAAGGTGGCGTGAACAAACCGAGCCGGCGGTGAGATTGACGCAAGCCGGACGCTTGACAAAATCATATGAGCAAAACGCAGCCGGGCAGCCCGAAACGGGCTGCCCGGTTTTGGTTTGCCATGCGCTTTTATATCTGTCTACTTCTCCGTCTATTTCGCCCTGCCTTGGAACAGTGCGGCGAACAGCGAGCCGACCAGAAGGAAAAAGTCGGAACTGCGGCGGTTGCGGAAGTAGTTGGAGATATCCTCCACGCGGTCACGCAGGGTTTTCATGTTTCCTCTCTCCGTTCTGCCGCAGTAAGCGGCAATATCCCTTTGCAAGGGAAGCCGAGCCGCGCAAATCGCCGTCGCTTCCGTCTTGCGGCAAAAATGATTTTTCGGCGCGTCAGCCCTTGACAACAAGGTTCACGAGCTTGTCGGGGACGTAAATTTCCTTGACGACGGTTTTGCCGTCTAAGAACGTCTGCGTCTTTTCGTCCGCTTTCGCCGCGGCGATGGCATCGGCAGCGGCAATATCCGCGGGGACGGTCAGCTTCGAGCGCAGCTTGCCGTTGACCTGCACCGCGATCTCAATGGTCGCGTCCACGCACTTCGCTTCGTCGAAGTCCGGCCACACGCCGTCTTTTGCGAGCATTTCGCCGTAGCCGAGCGTCGTCCACATTTCCTCGGTGACGTGCGGGGCAAAGGGGTTGAGCATCAAAAGGAACGTGCGCAGCTCTGCGCGGTTGATGCTGCCCGTGTCGTAAATCGCGTTTAAGAGCGTCATCATTGCGGCGATGGCGGTGTTGTATTTGAGCTGCTCAATGTCCTCCGAGACCTTTTTGACGGTTTTGTGGAACGCGCTTTCGAGCTTTTCGGAATACGCGTCGCCGTCGGTAAGCATTTCCTGCAAATTCCAAACGCGGTCGATGAAGCGCTTGCATCCCTTGACGCTGTTTTCCGACCAGGGCGCCGCCTTTTCGTAGTCGCCCATGAAGAGCACATAGGTGCGCAGGACGTCCGCGCCATAGCTTTCGACGACCTCGTTGGGGTCGATGACGTTGCCGCGGGATTTCGACATCTTCACGCCGTCCGGGCCTAAAATGAGCCCCTGCGCCGTGCGTTTGGCATACGGTTCCGCACAGGGCACCACGCCGATATCATAGAGGAAGCGGTGCCAGAACCGCGAATAGATCAGGTGGCGGGTGACGTGCTCCATGCCGCCGTTGTACCAATCGACGGGCATCCAGTATTTCAGTTTATCATAATCGGCTAACGCCTTGTCGTTGTGCGGGTCCACATAGCGCAGGAAGTACCACGACGACCCCGCCCATTGGGGCATGGTGTCCGTCTCGCGCTTCGCGTCGCCGCCGCATTTCGGGCACTTGCAGTTGACAAAGCTGTCGATCTTGGCAAGCGGGCTTTCGCCGTCCGAGCCGGGCTCGAAGTTTTCGACGGCAGGGAGCTTGAGCGGCAGTTCCTCATACGGCACGGCGACCATGCCGCAGTGCGGGCAGTGGACGATCGGGATAGGCTCGCCCCAATAGCGCTGGCGGTTGAACGCCCAGTCCTTCATCTTATACTGCACGCCGCCTTCGCCGATGCCCTTTTCGGTAAGATATTCGATCATTTTGGCGATCGAATCCGCCTTGTTCGTAAGCCCGTTCAAGAAGCCGGAATTGACCATTTCGCCGTCGCCCGTGTAGGCTTCCTTTGAAATGTCGCCGCCTTTGATGACCTCGATGATGTCGATGCCGAACTTTTTGGCAAATTCATAGTCGCGCTGGTCGTGCGCGGGCACCGCCATGATTGCGCCCGTGCCGTAGCCCATCATCACGTAGTCGGAAATGTAGATCGGGATCTCTTTCCCATTCACGGGATTGACGGCGGTGAAGCCCTCGAGCTTCACGCCGGTCTTATCTTTGACGAGCTGCGTGCGCTCAAACTCGGTCTTTTTCGCACATTCGGCGCGGTAGCTTTCCACTTCTCCCATGTTACCAATCTTTTCGGCGTACTGATCGATGAGCGGATGCTCCGGCGCCATGACCATGAAGGTCACGCCGAACAGCGTATCGGGACGGGTGGTGTAGATGCGCAGCGTTTCGGGTATGTTCTTCAGTTGGAAATTGACGAACGCGCCGCGCGATTTGCCGATCCAGTTGACCTGCTGCTGCTTGACGTTCGGCAGGTAATCCACCGTTTCCAAGCCCTCCAGCAGCTTGTCGGCGTACTCGGTGATGCGCAGGTACCAGACGTCCTTGGACTTCTGCACCACGTCGCTGTGGCAGATGTCGCACTTACCGCCCTGGGAATCCTCGTTGGAAAGAACGACCTTGCACGACGGGCAGTAGTTGACCAGCGTTTTGTCGCGGAACGCAAGCCCGTTTTCAAACATCTTTAAGAAGATCCACTGCGTCCACTTGTAGTAGCCTTCCTCGGTCGTGTCGATGACGCGCGTCCAGTCGAACGAGAAGCCGACTTTTTTAAGCTGCGAGGTGAATTTCGCAATGTTCGTGTCGGTCACCTTGCGCGGGTGGATGCCCGTTTTGATGGCGTAGTTTTCGGTCGGCAGGCCGTAAGCGTCAAACCCGATGGGGAACAGAACGTTGTAGCCCTGCAAGCGCCGCTTGCGCGAGAGGACCTCCAGCCCGCTGTATGCCTTGATATGCCCGACGTGCATGCCCGCGCCCGACGGGTACGGGAATTCGACCAGCGCGTAATACTTCGGCTTGTCGGACTTGTCGGCGGCGTGGAACACGCCCGCATCCTCCCACTTTTTCTGCCATTTCGGCTCCACAGCCTTAAAATTGTACTCCATTGCTTTCACCCTTTGTATGCGGTAGATGATTTTTAACTATTGTAAAATTATTCCGTGACCCACGCCGAAAGATCGACCGGTTTTGCGTCGCCCCAGAGCTTTTCGAGTGCGAACAGCGCGCGGTCGGCGGCAGTGAACACGTGCACGACCACGCTTTTGTAGTCGAGTAAGATCCAGCCCGTGGTTTTGCCCTCGATATGGTCAGGTTCCACGCCGAGCTCTGCGAGCTTTTCCTCAAGCTCGTCGGCAAGCGCGCGCACGTGCGTGGATGACGTGCCCGTGACAAGCAGGAAATAGTCGGCGACGGAGCTGACCTCCGCAATTTCCAGCGCGGTCAAATCCATGCCCTTTTTCGCGTCTAAAATTTTTACGGCGTTTTCAAGAATGGCCTTCGGTTCCATGTAAGGCGTTTCATCCTTTCTGTTTTATCCCATTATACTTTCTCTAAAAATAATTCGCTTTTGGAGAGAGTTGAACGGCAACCCTTTTGCGCGTGTTGTTGTCCCGCTCTTCCCGTGGAAGAACGATCTCGCACAAACCCTCGGTTCTCTTTTTGCCCCCTCTGACGAGGGGGCTGTCGAGCACAGCGAGACTGGGGGAGAGAAGTAACACCGCGTTTTCCGTTATAAATGCTACTTTGTCTCTCCCTCCGTCACGCGCAAAGCGCGTGCCACCTCCCTCATCAGAGGGAGGAAGAATAACCACGTCGCCTAAGCTGCACATTTTCCGATTATGCCTATTTCTCCTCCGCTTTTTCTCTCACAACCAGCACCGCGTCGTTGTATGCGCCGATGCTGTCGGGGTCTACAAGCGCGGCGGCGGCAACGAGCTCGGCAACCGTGAATTGCAGTCCCTCGATGATCGCTTCTTCCAAAGAGCGTTTCGCAGTCGCGCGCATATGCTCGACCTCGGGGTAATCGCGGTCGGCGGAAACAAAGTCCGCAATAAAAACGACCTTTTCAAGGCACGTCATGTCCGCGCGCCCCGTGGTGTGGTAGCGCACCGCCGTCAAAATATCCTCGTCCGTGACATGCAGGCGACTTCTCAAATACGCTTCCCCCGCAATGGCGTGCCAGGTTTTCGGGCTTTGGCGCTGCGTTTTTGTGAGCATTATACCATTGTCGCAAAAGAATTTCAACATGTCGTCGGGCGGCGTGTTTTTCATGATGTCATGCACAAGCCCCGCCGTGTAGGCTTTTTCCGGGTCTGCGCCGTATTGCATTGCAAGCTCGCGCGCGCTTTCGGCGACGCACAGCGAGTGGTGCAGACGCTGTGGATTCAGTTTTTGCTTTATCGCATCCAAAAATTCAGCGTTGCGTTCGGTATCCATACAATCCCTTTTCCCGTATATAGGCTTCCACCGCCGGCGGCAGATAGACTTGTGTGTCCGCGCCGCTTCGGATCGCTTCGCGAAGCGCGGAGGAACTGATCTCCAACGGCTCGATGTCTGAAAATCGCAGGTGCGGCGCCGTATGGTCCTGCACATAAATGCGCAAATGCGAAAACGCATAGCTACGCATTTTTTGCAGATCGTCTGCATTTTGCCGCGCAGCGACGCACAGTGTGCAGCGTTCCAGCAGTTCGCGGTAGTGATACCATTTATGGAACGACAAAAACATATCCGAGCCCATCAAAAGAAAGATCTCCGCCTGCGGATATTGTGCGTCGAGCGCGCGGACGGTATACACGGTATAGCTGTCGGACGGGCGTATGATCTCCATGTCGCTGACTTCATACCGCGGATCGGGGAAGGCGAGGCGGCACATATCGAGCCGTTCGCTGTCGAGCGCCAAGTCCTCACAGATCTTGTGGACGGGGCGCTTGTCGGGAACGATCAGCACCTTGTCGAATGCGATCTCCCTGCAAAACGCTTCCAGCAGCCGCACATGCCCGAAATGCGGTGGGTTGAACGTGCCGCCGTACAGTGCGATCTTCATAGGCATTTCATTTTTTCCTTTTCGGCGTATTTCCCTTTTCCTTTTTGTCCTTTTCATGCAGCTTTTCGCTGTAACGGTAAAACACCATGCTGCCGCCCACGACGGAGACGACTTCGGCGCCTGTCGCGGCGGCGATCTCGTCGGCGATGTCGCGCGGGCGGGCGGGCGCGGTCTCCAAAAGCACCTTGAGCTTGATGAGCTCTCTGGCGGTCAGCGCGTCGTCGGTCTGTTTGATGAGCGCATCCGAAACGCCGCCCTTGCCCACTTGGAACAGCGGTTCAAGCCCGTTTGCCTGCGCGCGCAGCGCGGCGCGTTCTTTTCCGGTCATAGGTTGATTTCCTTTCGTATCTGCTTCTTACAAATAGGCGGGCAGCTTGTCTGCCAGCGCGCGCAAGGCGTTGCCGCGGTGGCTTACGGCGTCCTTTTCTTCGGGGCGCAGCTCGGCAAAGGACTTGTCGCCCACGAAAAAGAGCGGGTCGTAGCCGAAGCCGCCCTCGCCTTTCGGCGCGTAGCCGATCTTACCCCTGCATTCGCCCTCAACGGTGCATTCGCGCCCGTCGGGGAACACGCAGGCAACGGCGCTTACAAACTTTGCCGTGCGGTTTTCGTCGGGGACGTTTTCGAGCAGTCCCAAAAGCTTTGCATTATTCTTTTTGTCGTTGCCGTGTTCGCCCGCAAAACGCGCGGAATACACGCCGGGCGCGCCGTCAAGCGCGTCCACGCAAAGGCCGGAATCATCGGCGATACAGGGCATACCGCTCTCTTTGCAGCCCGAACGGGCTTTCAAAAGCGCGTTTTCCATAAAGGTCGTGCCCGTTTCCTCCACATCGGAAAGGTCGCTGCCGGCTTCGTCGGCAGTCAGCACGTGCACGCCCAGAGGCGCTAAAATGCGCTGTAACTCATCCCGTTTTTTCAGATTATGTGTGGCGATTAAAAAATCCAAAACGTCTTTTCTCCTTTTTCGGTTTTTCGGGTGCTTGCGTTTCGGTCACTTCGTCCGCAGCCGTGTCCAATTCCGAAATTCCGCTTTCATCTGCTTGTGTACCGGCAGCGGCGCGCCCCGTCTCGGATGCCGCAGCGTCCGGCGCCGCGCCGGCGGGTTCGTTTTCGGGTACAGGTCGTGCTGCGGCGGGGTGTCGAACGCCTGAAACGTCCGAAATGCGAGCTTCCACATCGTTTTTCTCCACTTGCGCATGCGTGCTCTCCTCCTCGTCATACGTTTTCTGCTCAAACAGCCCTTCGGCAAAGGCGCGGGGATCAAAGGGCTGCAAATCGTCCATCTGCTCGCCCACGCCGACGAATTTCACCGGGATGCCAAGTTCGTTTTTGATGGCAAGCACCACGCCGCCGCGCGCCGTGCCGTCGAGCTTCGTAAGCACGATACCCGTGATCTCGGCGACATGCATGAACTCGCGCGCCTGGTTGACGGCGTTCTGCCCGGTAGTCGCGTCGAGCACCAGAAGCACCTCGCGGTCGGAATAGGGGAGCTCGCGGTCGATGACGCGGTAGATCTTTGCAAGCTCGTCCATCAGGTTTTTCTTGTTGTGCAGTCTGCCTGCGGTGTCGATGATCACGATGTCGCAGTCGCGGGCTTTCGCGGCGTTGACCGTGTCGAATACCACGGCGGCAGGGTCGGCACCCTCGGAGTGCTTGACAAGCTCCACGCCCGCGCGCCCGGCCCAGACGCCGAGTTGGTCGATCGCCGCCGCGCGGAAGGTGTCCGCCGCGCCCAAAATGACGCGCTTGCCTTCTGCCTTATACATCGCGGCGAGCTTGCCGATGGTCGTGGTCTTGCCCACGCCGTTGACGCCGATGACGAGCACCACGCTCGGCACGGTGACAAGCCCCATATCCTCGCCGCCCTCCAAAAGCTCGGCGACGATCTCCTTGATCTCGTTTTTGACGGCGTCCGCCCCGCGAAGCCGCTTTTCCGAAACGCGCTTTTTTAAGCGTTCGGTGATCTCGACCGCCGTGACCATGCCGACATCGCCCATCACGAGGATCTCCTCAAGCTCGGCGTACAGGTCGTCGGTGATCTCGCCGCCGTCCGCAAACAGGCTGTCAATGGCGCCCGCCATTTTGTTGCGGGTCTTGGAAAGCCCGAAATTGATCTTACTGAAAATGCCCATGAGCCTAATCCTTTCCTTATGCTAACCCTAATTGCTTCGCCATTTCGGCGGTCTTGAGCTCTAAGAGCTTGGAAACGCCGCTCTCCTGCATGGTCACGCCGTAGAGGACGTCCGCCTCCTCCATGGTGCCGCGGCGGTGGGTGATGAGAATAAACTGCGTGTTCTTCGTCATGCGGCGCACATACTGCGCGTAGCGTGTGACGTTCACGTCGTCGAGCGCCGCCTCGACCTCGTCGAAAATGCAGAACGGCGCGGGCGTAACCTTCAAGATGGCGAACAGCAGGGAGATCGCCGAAAGCCCCTTTTCGCCGCCGGAAAGCGGCTCGATGCTTTTGAGGTTTTTGCCCGGCGGCTGCACCTTGATCTCGATGTCGCATTCTAAGATGTCATGCTCGTCGGAGAGCAGCAGCTGCGCGCTGCCGCCGCCGAACAGCTCGGAAAACGTTTCGCCGAACGCGCGGTTGATGCGGGCGAAACGGTCGCGGAACTGCTGCGCCATTTTTTCGGTCAGCTCGCCGATGAGCCGATGCAGCTCTTCACGCGATTTTTCAACGTCCGCGATCTGCCCGGACAAAAATTCGTACCGTTCGGAGACCTCTTTGTATTCCTCGATCGCCGCAACATTGACGGAGCCGAGTGCACGGATCTGCCCTTTGAGTTCCGTCAGGCGTTTGTTCGAAGCGCCGTAGTCCTCGATCTCGATGCCCATCGCCGCCGCCTCGCGGCGCGTGAGCTGGTATTCTTCATACAGCTTCGCGATCAGGTCGTCATATTCCTTGCGCATGGCGGTCTTGCGTTCTTCCAAGCGCGCAAGCTCACCGCTTAACCGTTCGCGTTCCTCGGATTTTGCGCGTTCGAGCACGCGCAGGTCGTTCTGCTGTTTGGTAAGCCGGTCGCGCTCTGAGATGAGCGCGTCGATCTGCTCGCGCGATGTTGCCGTCCCCGCGCGCAGCTTTTCGGCGTTTTCACGCAGGTTGCGGATGTTTTCGGTAAGCGATTCGTTTTTCCGATCGTATTCGGCGATCTCCTGCTCCAGCGCAGTATGCTTGTCTGCGTGGCCCGCCCGCCGGTTTTCAAGGTGCTTGATTTCGTCGGCGGCGGTCTCCATATCCTTTTCAAGCGTCAGAATCTGCAAGCTCAGCTCCGAGACATTTGCGGAAAGCGCTTCGCGCGCCGAATCGAGCGCCGCGCGGTCGCCGGTCAGCTTTTCGAGCGCCGATTCCTTTTCGCGGAGCTGTGCGCCCAGTGTTTCGAGCGAAGCTCGCGCCTCGGCGGCGTTTTGCAAAATGCGGTCGGCGCGGGCGCGCAGCGTCTCCTTTTCGTCGACCAGTTCTTTGACCGCGCCCGAAACGGAGGATAGCTGCTCGGCAGCCAATTTATATTCGCCCTCACGGCGGATCTTTTCCTCCCCCGCGCGCAAAAGGTCGCCCTGTGCGCCGTCAAGGTCTGCTTTCGCGGCGGCGGCGTCTTCGGTCAGCTGCTTGCAGTCCGCCTGCATGGCGGCAAGCTCGGTCTGCGCCGCCCTTTCGGCGGTTTTGAGCTTTTCGATCTCGTTGCCGCGGCTCAAAATACCCACGCTCTGCGCGCGCGAGCCGCCCGTCATCGAGCCGCCCGCGTTGATGACCTGCCCGTCGAGCGTCACGATACGGAAACGGTAATTGTATTTTTTCGCCATGGCGATGGCGCAGTCCATGTCCTCGGCAACCACGGTGCGCGCAAGCTGGGCGCGGATGATCTCCGTATATTTTGCGTCGGCGGTCACCAGATCCGCCGCAAGGCTCACGAAGCCGTATTGATCCTCCAGCCCCGTTTCACGGAATTCCCGTGCGCGGATGGCGGAAATGGGCAAAAAGGTCGCGCGCCCGGCACGGTTTTCTTTTAAGTAAGCAATGGCGCGTTTCGCGTCGTTTTCCGTTTCGGTCACGATGTGCTGCACCGCCGCGCCAAGCGCCGTTTCCACCGCCGTGGTATACTTCGGTTTTACGGAGATGAGCTGCGAGAGCGGCCCGTGGATGCCCCGCAGCGCCCCGCGCGAGGCTTCGCGCATGACCGCCTTGACCGCGCCCTGATAGCCTTCCATGTTCTTTTCAAGGTCGGAGAGCAACCGGATGCGGTCCTGCATTTTCTGAAGCTCGCGTTCCTTTTCGGAAAGCCGCGTGCGCATTTCCTCCGCCTTTTTCGAGCGTGAGGCAAAGCGCATGGTGTAGCCGTCCATGGCGTTTTGCAGTTCCCGGATCGTCGTTTCGCTCGCTTCCAGCGCGGCTTTTGCCTTGTCGTGCGCCGCAAGAAGCGTTTGATAGCTCTCTTCCCGCGTACCGAGAGTCTCGTCGATCGTGCGGATGCGCGTCTCGATCTCCTCGACGGAGGAATTCGCCGTTTCCGCAGTCACGCGGTCGTCTGCAATCTGCACGGACAGCGCCGAGACTGCGGCGGAAAGCTGCGCCGCTTCCTCGGAAAAACGCGCGCTGTCGGAAAGGCGCGCCTCCTGCTCGGCAGTAAGCTGCGCGAGCTTTTCTTTACAGGCGTCGCGCGCTTTCTCGCTTTCGTCAATGCGGCTTTGCGCTTCGGCGATGCGTGCATCCAAGTGCCCCGCCGTTTCCTCCTCGGCGGTGCGGTCGCGCATCAGGCGCTCAATCGCTTCCTTGTTGTGGCGGATGGAGGTCTCTTCGACCTGTACCTGTGCGTCAAGCGCTGCCGCCTGTTCCTCAAACTTCGCGCTTTCGGCGCGCACTTCTTCGATTTTTACAAGCAGCGCCTGCGTCTCCTCAGCCGCCTTATCGATCTGCGCGCCCAGATCTTCTAACTGCGCCGCCGCCTCGCCGTGCGCCGCTTCGGCGGTCGCAATTTTGTGCGACTGCTCACGCAGGCGGTCGTCGGTGCGGTCGATGGTGTAAAGCCACAGCCCGATCTCAAGCTGCTTTTTCTCCTCGGCAAGCACCAAAAACTTCTGCGCCTTTTCGCTCTGCGCTTTCAAAGGGCCTACGCGCCCCTCAAGCTCGGTCAGAATGTCGCGCGCAGCAGGTTTTCCTCCGCTGCGGCAAGGCGTTTGTTCGCGTCGTTGCGGCGGTAGCGGAAATGCGAGATCCCCGCCGCCTCCTCCAGCATTTCGCGGCGTTCGCCCGCTTTTGAGGACACCATATCGGCAATGCGCCCCTGCCCGACGATGGAATACCCGTCGCGGCCAAGCCCCGTATCCATAAACAGCTCGTTGATGTCGCGAAGCCGCGCCGTTTCGCCGTTGATGATGTATTCGCTTTCGCCCGAGCGGTAGTAACGGCGCGTGACCGAGACCTCATCCGTATCCTTTTGGAGCGTGCGGTCGCGGTTGTCAAAGCGCAGCGTCACCTCGGCAAAGCCTTTGGCACGGCGCAGATCCGTCCCCATAAAGATGACGTCCTCCATCTTTGAGCCGCGCAGGCTTTTGGTGGACTGCTCGCCCAGCACCCAGCGCACCGCGTCGGAAATGTTGCTTTTACCGCTGCCGTTCGGTCCGACAACCGCCGTGATGCCCTGATTGAATTCCAGCACGGTCTTGTCCGGGAAGGACTTGAACCCCTGCATTTCCAGCGACTTTAATATCATGTATCCGTATCCTTTATCCGTTTAGCGCATAAAAACGCCGGTTTCCCTTTATTTTACAACGAAACGCCTTCGCTTGCAACGCCTTTTCGCGTTTCTCGGAAGTTTATAGCCCCATCAGCGCGAGGGCTTCGCGCGCGGCGTCCTGCTCCGCCTTTTTCTTGCTCGGGCCGCTGCCGCGCCCGATGACATTGCTGTTTAAGTGCACCTCTACCTCAAAGTGCTTGTCGTGGTCGGGACCCGATTCCGAGACGAGCACATATTCGAGCGTCTCGCCGGGGTTTTTCTGCGTGACCTCCTGCAGCATGGTCTTGTAGTCCTTAAACACGGGCTTCGCCTCGACATACGGGCGCACAAAGCGCAGGACGAATTTTTTCGCGGCTTCGATCCCGCCGTCAAGATAGATTGCGGCGATGACCGCCTCAAACGCATCGGACAGCACCGAGGCGCGTTCGCGCCCGCCCGTGCGCTCCTCGCCCTTGCCCAAAAGCAGGTAGTCGCCGAGTCCGATCTCGCGCGCGTACACATCCAGCGATTTTTCACATACGGCGTAGGCGCGCAGGCGCGTCAATTCCCCTTCGGGCACGCCCCGGTGCTCGGAAAACAGGTATTCCGCCGTGATGAAGCCCAGCACCGAGTCGCCCAAAAACTCCAGCCGCTCGTTGTCGCCTAAAGCCTCGCGCTCGTTGGCATAGGAGGAATGGGTCAGCGCGCGGTCGAGCAGGGCGGGGTTTTGAAACGTATAGCCGAGTTCATTCTCCAACGCTTTCAGATTGCGGTTCACGCTGCAACGCCTCCTTCACCTTGCCCGTCACATCCCCGTTCACGCAGTCCGCCGCCTGCCGCAGCGCGCTTTGGAACGCATAGGCGTCCGACGAGCCGTGTGCTTTGATGACCGGCTTTTGCACGCCGAGGATCGGCGCGCCGCCGTACTGCTTATAGTCGAGTTTTTTGCGAAAGCCGTCCATGCCGGACTTTACGCCGAGGTAGGAAAGCATGGTCAGCGGATTTTTCTTGAACATGGCTTTGATCTCATTGGACATCATTTTGGCGACGCCCTCATACATTTTAAGGATCACGTTGCCCGTAAAGCCGTCCGCGACGACAACGTCCGCCGCGCCTAGGGGTATGTCGCGCACCTCGACGTTGCCCGTAAAATGGATGTCGGGCAGCTCGGAAAGCGCCTGATACGCTTCGATCTGCAGTTTTGTGCCCTTGGTCGCTTCCGTCCCGATGTTCGCAAGCCCCACGCGCGGATTTTCCACGCCGAGGATCTGGCGCATATAGATGTCGCCGAGCTTCGCAAAGCTGCACAGCATCGGCACGGTGCATTCGGCGTTCGCGCCCGTGTCCACCAAAATAAACGGCGTAGTCGCAGACGGCATGACAGCACCCAAAGCCGGGCGCTTGACACCCTTGATGCGCTTGACAAGGAAGGTTGCGCCCACCAGCAGCGCGCCCGTACTGCCCGCCGAAACGAACGCATCGCCTGCGCCGTCGGCGAGTGCGCGAAGCCCCACCGCCATGGAGGTATCCTTGCCCTCTTTCAAAAGCGCGGTCGGCTGCGTCTCCATCGAGAATACGCCGTCCGCGTGCAGGATGTCCATACCGGAAATATCCGTACCGTCGTGCGCGGCGCAGGCTTTGATCTTCTGTTCATCGCCCACAAGCGTGATGTCATAGCCGTAGGCGCGCTTTGCCGCCGCACAGCCCTTTAAGATCTCGGACGGCGCGTTATCGCCGCCGAAAGCATCTGCTAAAATCCTCATTCGCCTGTTTCCTCCTTATACGCATCCAGCGCCGCCAACGCGCGGTCGGCGAGCGCCTGATAGCGCGCCGCCTTGTCGCGGATCTTTTCGTCGAGCGGGGGCAGCACGCCGAAATTCGCGCCCATCGGCTGAAAGTCTTTGACGCTCCCGTCGCTGATATACCTTGAGAGTGCGCCCATCATGGTCGTCGCGGGGAGGATGAGCGGTTCTTTCTCTTCGAGCCTTCTCGCAGCGTTGATCCCCGCTAAAATACCCGACGAAGCCGATTCCATGTACCCTTCCACGCCGGTGATCTGCCCCGCGAAAAAGATGTGCGGGTCAGCGCGCAGGCTGAAATCCGCCGACAAAAGCCGGGGCGAATCCAAAAACGTGTTGCGGTGCATGACCCCGTAGCGCACGAACTGTGCGTTTTTGAGCGCGGGGATCATCGAAAACACGCGCTTTTGCTCGCCGAATTTCAAATTCGTCTGGAAGCCGACGAGGTTATACATCGTGCCGGCGTTGTTTTCCTTGCGAAGCTGCAAATTCGCCCACGGGCGGTGCCCCGTTTTGGGGTCTACAAGCCCCACAGGCTTTAACGGCCCGTAGCGCATGGTGTCACGCCCGCGCGAAGCGAGCGCTTCGATGGGCATGCAGCCCTCATACACGTCGCGCCGCTCGTCAAAGCTGTGCGTTTCGGCGCGTTCGGCTGAGGTGATCGCCTCGTAAAACGCCTCGTACTGCGCCTTGTCCATCGGGCAGTTGACGTAGTCGTCCGCCCCGCCGCGGTCGTAGCGCGACTGCGTGAACGCTTCGGAAAAATCAATGCTCTCCGCTGTCACGATGGGTGCGGCAGCGTCGTAAAACGAAAGCCCCGCTTCGCCCGTGAGCCTCCGGATCGTTTCGGCGAGCGCGTCGCTTGCCAGGGGTCCTGCGGCGACGATCACGACATCCGCATCCGTCGGAAGCTCTGTGACTTCTTTATGAATGACCGTGATGCCCGCGCAGCCCTCGATCTTTTCGGTGATATACGCGGAGAACCGCTCGCGGTCCACGGCGAGCGCGCCGCCTGCGGGCACGCGCGTTTGGTACGCCGCTTCGACGCAGACGGAGGAAAATTCTGCCATTTCCGCTTTCAAAAGCCCCGCCGCGGAATTTACACGCTCGGCTTTTAAGGAGTTCGAGCACACAAGCTCCGCAAAGCCGTCCGCGCGGTGCGCGGGCGAGCGCTTATGCGGTTTCATTTCATAAAGCTCGACCGCGACGCCCCGCTTTTGCAGCTGCCACGCCGCTTCCACGCCCGCAAGCCCCGCGCCGATGACCGCTGCTTTCATGCGTTACGCCTCCGCTTCGTCCTTTTTCTTGCGCTTGCGCTCCGCTTTTTTCTGGTAGCCGCAAGCCTCGTCCTCGCACACAAGCAGTCCGCCGCGCCGCTTGAACAGCGATTTGCCGCACTGCGGGCAGACCTCGTCCGTGGGGACATCCCAGGTCATAAAGTTGCAGTTCGGGTAATTGTCGCAGCCATAGAAGGTGTAGCCGCGCTTGCTCTTTTTCTGGATCACCTTGCCGCCGCACTTCGGGCAGCGCGCCGCCGTTTCGATGACGAGCGGCTTGGTGTTTTTGCACTCGGGGTAGCCGGGGCACGCCAGGAATTTGCCGTAGCGCCCGGTTTTGATGACCATCATCCGCCCGCATTTTTCGCAGGGGATGTTCGTCTCATCCTCCTTGAGCTTGATCTTTACGCCCTCCATGGACGCCTTCGCCTTTTGCAGGGTCTCGTCGAACTCGTCGTAGAACGTGTGCAGCATCGCCACATAATCCACTTCGCCGTGCTCGACCTTGTCGAGGTCGCTTTCCATGTTCGCGGTGAACTTTACGTTGACGATCTTCGGGAACTGCTCTTTTAAAAGCTTTGTGACCGCTTCGCCGAGTTCCGTGGGTTTAAGCTGCTTTTGCTCGCGCGTGACGTATTCTCGGCCCGTGATGGTCGAAACGATGGAGACATAGGTGCTGGGTCTCCCCACGCCCGTCTCTTCAAGCGTTTTGACAAGCGACGCTTCCGTATAGCGCGCGGGCGGCTGGGTGAAGTGCTGGTTGCCGCCGAGCTCTTTTAATTTGAGCGTGTCGCCGGCTTTGAGCTCGGGCAGCTGCGACGCGCTTTCTTCCTCCTCATCCGTCCCCGCGACGTACAGCTTCGTATAGCCGTCAAAGCGCACGGTGTAGCCCGCCGCCGTGAACAGGCAGAACCTGCCCGCCGCCGCGTCCGTTTCGTTCGCCCCGTGGATCTCCGCACGCACCGTATCCTGCACGCAGTTCGCCATCAGGCTCGCCATAAAGCGTTTCCAGATGAGGGCATACAGCTTATACTGGTCGGAGGAAAGGTTCTTTTTCGCCTGCTCGGGCGTAAGGGAGGGCACCGTCGGGCGGATCGCCTCGTGCCCGTCCTGCGCGGTCGCCTTGGTCTTATAATACCGCGGCTTTTCGGGCAGATATTCTTTCCCGAAGTTCTGTTCGATATAGGCGTTGCCTTCGGCGCGCGATTCCTCGGAAATGCGCAGGGAGTCGGTACGCATATAGGTGATCAGACCCATCGCGCCGTACCCCTCGACTTCCACGCCCTCGTAAAGCTCCTGCGCGACGCGCATGGTGCGCTTGCCTTGGAAGCCAAGCTTCCGAGAAGCCTCCTGCTGCAAAGTGGAGGTCGTGAACGGCGGGGCGGGCTGACGGCGGCGCGTGCCTTTTTTTACACTCGCCACCGTGTAAGCGGCGCCCTGCAAGCGCTGCAGGTACGCGTCGGACTGTTCCTTATTCTCGATTTTGATCTTGCCGGTCTCGTCGCCCGCAAAGGCGGCGGCAAACGCGCGCTTCGACGAGGGCGCCGTGAACTTCGCGTCGAGCGTCCAGTATTCTTCCGGTACAAAGGCGCGGATCTCTTCCTCGCGGTCTACAATGAGCCGCAGCGCGACAGACTGCACGCGGCCTGCGGAAAGCCCGCGGCGGATCTTCTGCGATACGAACGGGCTGAGCTTATACCCGACCAAGCGGTCTAAAATGCGGCGCGCCTGCTGGGCGTCCACAAGGTCAAGATCGATCTTTTCGGGGTGCGCCATGCCCTTTTGCACGCCCGACTTGTTGATCTCGTTGAACTTGACGCGGTTTTTCTCCTCCATATCAAGCCCGAGCACCGTGGCAAGGTGCCAGGAGATCGCCTCGCCCTCGCGATCCGGGTCGGTCGCGAGGTACACGCGGTCGGCGTCCTTGACCAGCTCTTTGAGCTCTTTGACGAGCTTTTCCTTGCCCTTGACAATGGTGTATTTCGGCGCGAAATCGTGTTTGACGTCCACGCTCAGCTTCGCGGCGGGCAGGTCGCGGATGTGCCCGACGGACGCGGTGACCTTATACCCTTTTCCGAGATATTTTTGAATGGTTTTCGCCTTGGAGGGCGACTCTACGATCACAAGATCTGCCATAGATAAACCTTCCTATATTTTTCTGTATTTTCTGCCTTCCGTAAGCTCTGCGCAGCCGTACAGCTCGAGCTCGGTGAGCGCCGCCAGGCACGCGGCCGCGGGAAGCCCCGCTTCCTCTGAAAGCATATCGATGTGCTTCGGTTCGCACGCCAGCACACGGTACACCGTGCGCGCATTTTCGCTCAGCGCGTCAGGCAAGGCTTTTGGTTCTGATCCCGGCGCACCGGAGCCGGGCGGCGCCTTACCGTCCTTTGCCGTTTTCAGCCGCCCTGCGCTGCGTGCGTGCGGCGTTTGTGCCGTATCTTGCCCGCTCTCGCGCAGCAGCTCTCCGAACGTTTTCTCCCCGCAGGCTTCGTGCAGTTCGTCGGGGAAACGATAGAGGTATTCCTCCAACACGTCCATGGGCGAGAACACGGGCTTTGCCCCGTCGCGGATGAGCCGATTGGCACCCGTAAAGGCGCTGGAGATCACATCGCCCGGTACGGCAAACAGATCGCGGCCCTGCTCCATAGCGCAGCGCGCCGTGATCAGCGACCCGCTGTGCTCGCCCGCCTCAATGACCACGGTGCCCGGCGCGAGCGCAGAGATCACGCGGTTGCGCAACGGGAAAGTGGTGCGCGACGCGGGCGAATAGGGGAGGAATTCGCTGATGACCGCGCCGCTGTGCGCGATTTTTCGGCGAAGCCCGCCGTTCTCACGCAGATAATCCGTCCCGAGCCCGCAGCCGAGCACGGCGATCGTTTTGCCGCCGGCGCGAAGCGCACCCTCGTGCG
>UQZS01000040.1 GCA_900545625.1 uncultured Oscillospiraceae bacterium
CGTCAAATCTTCATGGCGGTTGTACATGAGCGAAACCTCGATCACAAGGTTTGCCGGCAGCATGTTGTAAAGCATCTCCTGCGCCGCCTCGAAGTTTTGCTGAGCCGCCAGAGCCAGCAGCACCGTTACCTTGTAAGCGGCGTGGTCGACGGTAAGCTCGTAGTTGCCCGCGCCGCAGAGGGCGTCCAGCTTTTTACGGTCAACCTCTTTGACGACAGCGCCGCTTTCGCGGCAGGCGGCAGCCAGCCGGCGCACCGCCGGTGCGCGTTCCCCGGCGAGCACATACAGCGTGTCGATCGTGCGGTCGGCGCGCAGCGCCTCCGCTACGGCGTTGCGCCCGATGATGAGATCTTGATTTTTCACATCCCGCGGCATAGCCCGCCCCTTTCACGCCTGTGCGGCACATAGGCATAGTTATTATAAGATTATACCATATCTTGTGTGCTTGTACAACTGTTTTTTATGCTTTGTTTTTCGGCTGCGCTGCGCGCCGCCCCTGCGAATTGACAGTGCGGAAGATTTCGGATAGAATGGAGAAAAAAGGGGGCGCTCTACGTGTTTCAATACCGGAAAGTGACAGAAAAAGAGCTTCGCCGCCTTTGGAACCGAAGCATTCTGGAGCACCCGTTCGACCGCCGGTACCGCGCGTGGAAGCGGGCGTTTTTGCAGCTCAACCGCAACGGTGCAGGCGCGACCTTTGCGGTTCTGCATAACGGAACGCCCGTCGGCGAGGGGACGCTGTTGTTTTCCCCAAAAGCCGACGCCGTGCGCGGACGCGAGTGGCTTGCCGACGGCGTGCATACGGCGAACATCAATGCCCTGCGCATCCGCAAGCCCTATGAAGGGCAGGGACAGATTTCAGCCCTTATAAAAGAAATGGAGCGGTATGCCGCCGAACGGGGCTTTACGCGCCTGACGATCGGCGCGAGCAAGCACGAATCACGTACCCGCGCCATTTACCGGCACTGGGGCTACACGGAATTTTTGGCAGAAGCGGCCGAGGACGGGGAAATCGTCTTGTATTATGCGAAAACGCTGCGTCTATGAATTTCGGCATGAATCCTGTTTGGACATTGAGCAGCATCCGCAAGACCGAAAGCTTACGCACAACACGTAGTGGCAGGCTTCCACGCCTGCCATCAACGAGGTCTATTTTCGTAGCTATTCCCTGTAAAAAACAGAATTCCGATTTTTATCACAGACGCAGATTTTTAATTTGCCGCGCTGTGCTCGGGCAGGCATGGAAGCCTGCCACTACGCGAAATCATTTACGCTTTATCGTAAACGCAGGTCGTTTTCTTCCAATGCTCTGCTCGGACGGACAATCGCGAGGACTGTTCACACGATACGAATACACGATGCAAATGGGGTTTATAAAATAGATACGGCCCCGCAAAAATGCGGGGCCGCTTTTTCATATCGGTTATTCTTTCTCTCTCGCCTGCGCGCGGAACAGCACGCGGATGGTCGTACCCACACCCGGGGTGCTGTCTACAGACAGCTGCGCGTCGTGAAGCTGCGCGTCGTGCTTGACGATCGAAAGCCCGAGCCCCGTGCCGCCTGTATCCTTGGAATGGCTTTTGTCCACGCGGTAGAACCGCTCAAAGATCCGTCCGAGGTGCTCGGGTGCGATACCGATACCGTCATCCGCGACCGAAAGCTGCGGCCTGCCGTCCACCGTCTCAAGCGCAACGCGCACCCCGCCGCCCGGACGGTTATACGCAATCGCATTGTCGCAGAGGTTGTGCACCATTTCATAAAGCGCGGGCTCGAAGCCGCTTACGACCGTCGCCTTGCCCGTAAGCGAAAGCGTCACCTGCGATTTTTCGGCTTTTGCGGCAAGCTCGCCGAGCACCGCCTCGCACAGTCCGTGCAGCTCGACCGGTGCGAATTCGGCACGCAGTTCGTCCTCGTCAAGACGAGAAAGTTTGATGATGTCCTCAATGAGCGTCAAAAGCCGGGCTGCCTCCTTGCGGATGCGCCCTGCGAATTTCGGGATGTCCTCCGGCTTTACAAGCCCGTTGCCGATGATCTCGGCGTAGCCGAGGATCGAGGTCAGGGGCGTTTTCAATTCGTGCGAGACATTGGCGGAAAATTCGCGGCGCATTTTTTTGGAAAGCTCCGCGTCCGTGATGTCTACGATAAACAGCACGGCGGCGGTGTCGCCTTTCGTGCCCGTTGCCGGCGCTGCAGACAGGGAATACACACGCCCTGCGCGCTTCATTTTTTTTGTCTTTGTTTCGCCGGCCAGCGCACTTTCCACCACGGAAAGGTAGTGCTTTTCACGGCTGAGCGATTGATACCCGCCCGTCGTGTCGCCCGCCAAGATCTCCCGCGCAGCGGGATTGGCGGAGACGACAGAGCCGTCGGCGGCAAAAACGACCAGCCCGTCGGGCATGCCCGCAATGATCGCGTTGAATTCCTCTACGCTCTGCGCCAGCTGTTTTTCGCGGCGCGCGGCTTCCTCATCGTGCACTTGCAGCCGTTTTGTATAATCCGCTTCCAGCTTTAAGCAATAACGCATGAGCATCAACAGCACACAGGAAAACAGGACCAAAACGCCCGCGCACACCAAAGCCCAGATATCATCGAGCCGCAGCACCAAAAGGATGAGCCCCGCGATACCGGGCAGCAGCGCTATACTATAGGTCAAAACGGTTTTCATTAGGCTTTTCCGCATCAGCCCTCACCGCCGATCCGATAACCGACCCCGCGGACGGTCTCGACATATTTCCCGGCGTCGCCGAGCTTTGCGCGCAGGGTGCGGATATGTACGTCGGCGGTGCGCGTCTCACCGTCAAAGTCGTAGCCCCAGATTTTTTCCAACAGCATATCGCGCGTGAGCGCGATGCCCTCATTTTGCAAAAGGTACTTGAGCAGGGCAAATTCCTTATACGTCAGCTCCACCGGCGCGCCGTCGACATACACACGGTGCGTTTTGACGTTCAGTTCAATCGGCCCGCAGCGGTAAACCTCGCCGTCTTCGCGGCGCTGTGCACGCCGCAGTACGGCGCGCACGCGCGAAACCGTCTCCATCATGCCAAAAGGCTTGGTGATGTAGTCGTCTGCGCCGCAGTCGAGCCCCTTGACCTTGTCGTATTCCGAGCCCTTTGCCGTCAGCAGGATCACGGGGATATCCTTGGTGTCGTCATTCGCGCGCAGCTTTTTTAAGATCGAGATGCCGTCCTCGCCGGGCAGCATGATGTCCAGAAGGATCAGCTCCGGGGACTGTTCGCGGATCGCCGCGAACAGCGCCTCACCGTTTTCAACACCCCGCGCTTCGTACCCCGTGCTTTGCAGCGTATACACCACAAGCTCGCGGATGCTTTTGTCGTCCTCGGCGTAATAGATCATACGTTTCCTTTCTCTGTGCCCGGCGCCGGCGAGCCATCGTCGGGACGTTCGCCCGTTATGGTGAACAGCGCCCATTCCGCAATGTTTTCGGCGTGGTCGCCGATGCGTTCGAGGTATTTTGCGACCATCAGAAGATCCACCGCCTCCTCGCCGCCGGCGGGATTTTGGGAGATCATATCTATTATATCACTTCGCAGCTTGAAAAACAAGCGATCTACCTCGTCATCGCTTGCAAGCACCTTGCGCGCGAGCGGTTCGTCCTCGCGCACGAAGGCGTCGATGCTTTCATTCACCATCGCGATGACCGCCTTCGTCATTTTGGTGATGTGCCGCTCGCTCGCCTCGTCCTGCGGCAAGCGGAAGTGCTGGGTGATCTCGGCGATGTCCGCCGCCTGGTCGCCGATACGCTCCATATCCGTAATCATTTTCAATGCGGCCGAGATATGCCGCAGATCGCGCGCCACGGGCTGCTGCTGCAGCAAAAGGCGCAGGCAAAGTCCTTCGATCTCATGCTCCTTACGGTCGATATCTCGATCGCCGTATACCACCTGCCGGGCGGCTTCCCGGTCGGCGGCAAACAGGACGCGCACCGCTTCACCGATCGCCGTTTCGCACAGTGCGCCCATATCGATCATATCCTCATGCAGCTCGTTTAGCTGCCTTTCAAATCTGCTTCGCATCATCCGAACCTCCCTGTAATATAGTCCTCCGTGCGCCGGTCACGCGGTGTCGCGAACAACTGTTCGGTCGAATCCGCCTCCACAAGTTCCCCCAAAAGGAAGAACGCCGTGCGGTCGGAAATACGCGTCGCCTGCTGCATATTGTGCGTCACAATGACGATCGTATACGTTTTCCGCAGTTCCAGGGCAAGCTCTTCGATCTTCCCCGTTGAAATGGGGTCGAGCGCGCTTGTAGGCTCATCCATCAAAAGCACCTCGGGTTCGACGGCGAGTGCACGCGCTATGCACAGGCGCTGCTGCTGCCCGCCTGAAAGCCCCAGCGCCGATTTTTTCAATCTGTCCTTGACCTCGTCAAAAATCGCCGCGGCAGTGAGCGCGCGCTCCACGATCTCGTCGAGTTCCGCCTTTTTGCGCACGCCGTGGGTGCGCGGCCCGTATGCGATGTTGTCGTAGACGCTCATCGGGAAGGGATTGGGCTTTTGGAACACCATGCCCACGCGGCGGCGCAGGACGTTCGGATCCATCTGTCGGATGTTATCGCCGTCGAGTGTGATGTCGCCGGTCGTGCGGCAGCCCTCCACAAGGTCATTCATCCGGTTGAGGGATTTTAAGAGGGTGGATTTCCCGCAGCCGGACGGTCCGATGAATGCCGTGATGCGCTGCTTCGGGATCTGCAGGCTGACATTTTTGAGCGCTTGAAAATCCCCGTAAAACAGGTCAAATTTTTGTATATCGATGCAAACGTTATCCATTTTTGTTTCCTTTCGTCCATTTGGAGGCGATCACCGAAGAAAGCGTGTTGATACCCGCCACAAGCACCAGCAGGATCACCGCCGTGGCATACGCCTTTTCGGTTGCAAGCCCCTCGTTCCACAACGCATACAGGTGTACCGCGAGCGTGCGTCCAGAGCCCAAGAGGCTGTCGGGCGTCTGCGCCACCGTACCTGCCGTGAAAATGAGCGCCGCCGTTTCGCCGACAAGCCGTCCGACGGCAAGGATCACGCCCGCGAGGATACCGGGCGCGGCGGAGGGCAGCACGATGCGGAACACGGTTCGCAGCTTACCCGCGCCAAGGCCGAACGAGCCCTCACGGTACAGGTCGGGCACGCTTTGCAGCGCTTCTTCGGTGGTGCGCAGAATAACGGGCAGGATCATAATGCTCAACGTCAGCGCGCCTGCGAGCAGGGAATAGCCGAAGCCCAGCGTCGTGACGAACAGCAGATAGCCGAACAGCCCGTATACGATGGAGGGGATTCCCGCAAGCGTTTCCGCCGTAATGCGCACGACTTTCACAAAGCGGTTGCCCTTTTTGGCGTATTCCACCAGATAGATCGCGGAAAAGATCCCGAGCGGGACGGCGATCGCAAGGGAGAGCGCCACGATGACCAGCGTATTGAGCAGCGCCGGCACGACCGAGGCGTTTTCCGAGGTATACTGCAAAGAAAACAGCTCCGGCGTGAGGTTCGGCACGCCTTTTACTAAAATATAGACAAGGATCCCGGCAAGCACGGCAACACAGATCCCTGCACCTGTGTATACCGCCGCACGCAAGGCTGCCGCATTGCGTTTCGCGCGGCGCGCCGCCTGATCTTTGGAAAGCGACGTATTGCGCATCAGCCCTTCCTCCTTTTCACGGCGGAAAACGACAGGTTGATGAGCAGCACGAACACAAACAGCACCACCGCCGTCGCAATGAGCGCCTCGCGGTGCAGGTCCGTAGCGTAGCCCATTTCCAGCACGATATTCGCCGTCAGTGTCCGAAGCCCTTTGGTAAGCGACGACGGCAAGACCGCCTGATTGCCCGCGACCATGATGACTGCCATCGTCTCGCCGACCGCACGCCCCACCCCAAGGATGATCGCGGAAAGCACACCGGAGCCCGCGGCAGGCAGCATGGTGCGGAACACACTGCGCTCATGCGTTGCGCCTAAAGCGAGGCTGCCCTCATAATAGCTTTTCGGCACGGCACGCAGCGCCGCTTCGGACACGCCGATGACCGTCGGCAGAATCATGATCCCTAACACTAAGCTTGCCGCCAACCAGCTTGTGCCGCTGCCGCCGAAGGTGTTGCGGATAAACGGTACGATCACCATCAGCCCGAAAAAGCCGTAGACCACCGAGGGGATCCCCGCAAGCAGCTCTACGGCAGGTTTCAAAAAGCGGTACAGACGCTTAGGACAGAAAAACGCGAGGAACACCGCCGTCAAAAGCCCTATGGGCACGCCGACGGCGATCGCCCCCGCCGTAACATATAGGCTGCCGATGATCATGGGAAAAATGCCGTACAGATCGGAAGAGGGCTTCCAGACCTTGCCCAGCAGGAATTCCTGCACCCCGATCTCGCGTATGGCGGGTACGCCGCGCGAAAATAAAAAGATGCAGATCAGAAGTACGGCGGCGATGCTTACGCCCGCCGAAAGAAAGAAGAGGAGGTGCATACCGCGCTCCCGTATTTTTTGAAGCATAGGCTATCCTTTCCGAAAAACGCACAGGGCTCCCGCCGCGCTTTTTTCGCGCGGCGGGAGCGCAGGTGTATAATTTTTACGCCATTACATCCGCCCAAACGGTCGCGTCGCCGACATAGATCGATTTGACCTGCTCGCCGGAAAGTGAGGTCAGCGGGTTTTCGGGGTTGACGATCACCGCAATGCCGTCCAGCGCAATCTGCGTGCCGGTAAGGCCCGAAGAAAGCTCGCTGTCTTTGAGCGCGCGGCTCGCCATACCGATGTCGCAGTTGCCGCTTGCCGCATCCGTCATACCGGTGGTGGAATCGCTCATATTGACCTCTACGGTGATATTCGCGTTCACAGCGGCAAACGCTTCCTTGAGCTTTTCCATGACCGGTGTCACCGAGGACGAGCCCGACACTGTTACCGTGCCCGAAGCGCCCGAAGAAGCAAAGGCCGCAGCGTTTTCCGAAACGGGGATATAGCCCGCCTCTTCGACGATCTGCTGTCCTCCCGCCGAGAGGATGTAAGCGATGAACTCGCGCGCCGCGTCGGAGAGTGACGCCTCGTTATACGCAATATTAAAGGGTCGCGCGATCTTGTAGCTGCCGTCCTTGACCGCCGCTACGGAGGGCGCTACGCCGTCGATCTGCAGCGCCTTGACCGTATCGTTTAAGGAACCCAATGAAATGTAGCCGATGGCGTTGCGGTTGCCGGAAACGCTGGTGAGCACCACGCCCGTGCTGGTCTGCACATCGGCAGTCGCCACGGTGCGGTCCACCTTTTCGCCGGATTCATTCTCTTCCTCCACGCCGAACAGCTCTACGAATGCGCCGCGCGTTCCCGAGCCCTCCTCGCGGGAAATGACCGTGATCTCATCCGCCGCATCAAACGCACCGCCCGTGCAGCCTGCAAACAATATGGTGAGCGCCAGCGCGCCCGCTAAAACACCTAAAACTGTTTTTTTCATACAGATTCTCCTTTTTTGCTTTCGGTATGGGATTAGCTTATCCGACAAATGTAAAGGCTGCAAGCACGGTTGCGTTAAAAGTGCGTAAAGCAAAAACGATTTCGTAAAGATTTTGTAAAATCAATTTTAGTATGCGCTGCACAATAACGGGCATACAAAACAACAGCTGCCGGGACTTACAGGAAATCGGCGTTCTTTTATTGACAAGCCGCCGCTTTGCGCATATACTGTCTTTACAAAGAATTGACGGCAAAGGAAGGACACCATGGAATTTTCCTCTACTTATAAAAAGAAAAGCCCGCGTGCGCCGCGCAACCGCAAACACGGGCTTGACAAGAAGAAAAAAATTGCGCTTATCGTGCTTGCCGCCGTGCTCGTTGTCGCAGCGGTCGTCACCACGGTGCTCGTTGTGCGTCATAACCGCGCGGCGGATCCTGCCGCGGGTGCGCAGATCGAAACACAGACGCAAGCCGTCACGACCACCGCGCCCACCACACAGGCGCCCACCACACAGGCGCAGGCCGCCGGGGACGTGACGATCACGGACATGCAAACGACGATGTATTCCACCGTTGTGACGCTCAATGTGCGCGCGACGCCCTCTGCGGACGGTGAAAAGCTCGGCATGGTCGGGCAGGATACGCCGCTTTCCGTCACGGGGCGGTGCTCAAACGGCTGGTACCGCATCGATTATGACGGCGGCGTGGGCTATGTTTCGGGCGAATATGTTGCGGAAGCCCCCGGCGGCGAGCAGAACGACGACGCGCCGTACCTCATCCGCGTCAACCGGCAGCAAAATATCGTCACCGTTTACAGCAAGGATGCGAACGGCGACTACACCGTGCCGTATAAAGCGATGGCATGCTCGGTGGGGCTTGACGGCAAAACGCCCACAGGTACCTACAACACGACCGATAAATACACCTGGCGGCTGCTTTCGGGCAATGTGTACGGGCAGTATGCCACACGCATCACAGGGCACATTTTGTTCCACTCCGTCCCGTATTTCACAAAGGACAAGAGCGACCTTGAATATGAAGAATTCAACAAGCTGGGGCAGGCCGCTTCGCTCGGCTGCATCCGCCTGACTGTAGAGGATGCAAAGTGGATCTATGACAACTGCCCGAAGGGCACGACCGTTGTGATCTATGACAGCGCCGAAGCCGAACCCCTCACCCCGCCTACACCCGTGCGCATCGACACGAACGACAGCCGCCGTGGCTGGGATCCCACCGACCCGGACGAGGATAACCCGTGGAAACAGTAAGCGAATTACAGAACCCCATATGGAACGTTACGCGCCCCGTATGCAAATGCATACGGGGCGCTGTTGTTAGATGCCAAATATTAGAAATTAGATGTTAGAGATCAGATGCGGTGCGGGCGGGTTTCATGCTTTCCCGCGTATGCCCTCCGCATTTTACTCCCGCGCGTCGGTTATGACGATCTCCACGCGGTTATAATAGTCCACCACCGTGTCTACTGTGCCAATGGACTCGATCGGTTGCCAATCCTCCGGTTCGATCGCCACGTTGGCATAGATCCCATCCTCAATTAACGCGGAATTTTGCAGTGTAGTGAAGCCAATGTACACATACGGCTTGGTGATCTTGCACGTCAAGGTTTCAACACAAACTTCATATTGCAGCTTATTTCCGCAAGGTATGGTGATCCGCTGCGAATTCTGAGATTCTACCGTGATCTCTCCGGTCGGGTAGACATAATCCGCCGCATCCCAAGACGCAACATAATAGGGTGAAGCATGATATGCTGACTCAAAAATCAAAAAGTCCTGCGGCTTGACATCTTCTGCGTGGCAGGGTGTGTCGCTTTGTGCGATAATGATCGTGCTAAAATATGCATATTGTATGCCCTCAAGCGGCTCTTCCCGCCGCGTAGATTGTGCGTACGGCAGGATTAAGGCAGCCACCATGCAAAACGCAAGAAGCACTTGTACGCTCCGCTGCACCGTACCGATACGCTTGTTCGCCTTTTTATCGCGCAAACGGTAGTTTGTTTTCTGCATCCGGGCAACACTGAACGCCGCCGCAAGCAGCAAAGCAAAAAGCAGGACATAAAACGCAACAGACAGCGCCGTAAGCCATGGCGCGAACGTTACCCCACCAACAAGCGGGAAAATGCGCAGGCACTCCATATCGCCTGTAAGCAGGCAGGCCGCAATCAGCACATGCGGCGAATACACAGATGTAAGCTCTGAACCAAAAGAAAATATAATCTGCCACACTCCAAGAGTGCAAAACAGAAGCACAGAGATCGTACACAACGTTTGGCAGTTTCGCCTTTTTCCCATGTGCGAAATCCCGAGCAGCCCAACAAGCCACAGTGTCTCCGTGATGAAACGAGCACCGATCCGCCTTTCATCTGCGGTAAACAGTAAAATCAGTCCTGTAAAAAAGCCGATCAGCACCAGCGGCAGCACCGCCAAAACGGCGGAAATGACGCGTCCTTTCGGGTGGAGGCGGGAGAGCGACGCTCCGACGGGTTCGGGGTCGCCCATGTCCTCGACCGCCTTTTCCTCCGCGGTCCCATCGTCGTAGCCGATTTCCTTATAAAAGTCCTTGCGTTCTTCAAGGTGTGCCCGGATTTCCCGCGCGGTTTCGTTCTTCTCTTCCTCGTCGGAAATCGGCACGACCACGCGGTTGATGTAGTCCTGCAACGTCATTTTCTCACGCATAATTGAGGACCTTTTTGACAGCGTGCGAAAACGATTCCCACTCCTCCTTTTTTGCCTCCAGCGCGCGCAGCCCCTTGCGGGTGAGGTGGTAATACTTTCGATTTCTGCCGTCGAATTCCTGCCAATAGGATTCCAGCAGCTTTTCCTTTTCGAGCGCGTGCAGGATGGGGTAAAGCGTCCCCTCCGTCATGTGAAATGCCTGCTCGCTCGCCGCTTCCAATTCGCGGATAATGCGGTAACCGTACTGGTCGCTGCGTTTGAGCACGCACAAGACGAGCATCGGCGTGCTGCCCTTTAACAATTCTTTGCTGTATCGCATGTTTATACCTCGCTTTACAATGTATTCTATATACATTGTATTACAAGGTATATGGTTTGTCAAGTGTTTTTTGTAAAATAGCAGGCGCACCCTACGGGTTTTCTTCGCCGAAGTGGGGATAACAGGATCCCCCCCCCGCTGCGTTCGAAATAGATTTTTACGTCCGCCGCGTAGTGGCGGGGTTCCACCCCCGCCATAGGAAGTAGTGATTTTGTCTTTGTTTCCGGGAATTCGGGCAGAAAATTTTCCGGGCAGGCGGAAGATGGTTTGTTTGCCCAACTGCCCTTTGGCGGACATGGAAGTCCGCCACTACGCGATTTGCACAGACGCGCGGCGGGAGCAGATTCTCCGAATCCCAAACCCTTTTGTCGCTTTGCGACATTTCCCCTATCAGGGGAATCACCCCCGCCCTACGGGACTGTACTGATTTTCGGCTTTGCGGAAAACTTCCTTATCCAACATCTAACCTCTAACATCTACTATCTAACATCTAAAAAAGACCGCCCCTTTCGGGACGGCCTTCGTTATGGGTTTTGCTGTTTGCTTGTCTGCACAATATAGGCGAAAGCTTATTTCATCGCTTCTTCGACCGCGACCGCGCAAGCGACCGTAGCACCGACCATGGGGTTGTTGCCCATGCCGATAAGGCCCATCATTTCCACGTGCGCAGGCACGGAAGAGGAGCCGGCAAACTGGGCGTCGGAATGCATGCGGCCCATGGTGTCCGTGATACCGTAAGAAGCGGGGCCCGCCGCGACGTTGTCGGGGTGGAGCGTTCTGCCCGTGCCGCCGCCGGACGCCACGGAGAAGTACTTGACGCCGTTCTCGTTCGCCCATTTCTTATACGTGCCCGCGACCAGGTGCTGGAAGCGCGTCGGGTTCGTGGAGTTGCCCGTGATGGAGACATCCACGCCCTCTTTCTTCATGATGGCAACGCCTTCAAGCACGTCGTTTGCGCCGTAGCACTTGACCGCCGCGCGCTCACCCTCGGAATACGGCGTTTCGCTCAGCACCGTCAGCTCGCCGGTGTAGAAATCATAGTCGGTCTTGACATAGGTAAAGCCGTTGATACGCGAAATGATCATCGCCGCATCTTTCCCTAAGCCGTTGAGGATGACGCGCAGGGGCTCTTTGCGGACCTTGTTCGCGGTCTTGGCGATACCAATGGCGCCCTCCGCCGCAGCGAAAGATTCGTGGCCCGCAAGGAACGCAAAGCACTTGGTATCCTCGTTCAAAAGCATTGCGCCGAGGTTGCCGTGGCCGAGGCCGACGTTTCTCTGCTCGGCAACGGAACCGGGCACGCAGAATGCCTGCAGGCCCTTACCGATGGTCGCAGCCGCTTCGGAAGCGGTCTTGACGCCGGTCTTGAGCGCCAGCGCCACGCCCAGCGTATACGCCCAGACGGCGTTGTCGAATGCGATGGGCTGCACGCCCTTGACGATGCTTTCTACGTCGATGCCCTTTTCGGTGCAAAGGGCTTTGGCGTCTTCAAGGCTGGCAATGCCGTATTCGGCAAGGCACTTCTCGATTTTCGCCATTCTTCTCTCTTTACCTTCAAACATTACATCGTTAGCCATGTGGAAGTCCCTCCCTTATTCTTCACGAGGGTCGATGTATTTTGCAGCGTTTGCAAAACGACCGTACGTACCTGTATTCTTTTTAAGCGCCTCGTCGGCGGAGACGCCGTGGCGGATATCCTCAAGCATCTTGCCGACCTTGATGAACTCATAGCCGATGACCTCGTCGTTCTCGTCGAGCGCCATTCTGGTGACATAGCCTTCCGCCATTTCCATGTAGCGGACGCCCTTCAGCTTCGTGGAGAACATCGTACCGACCTGCGAACGAAGGCCTTTGCCGAGATCCTCGAGCGCCGCGCCGATGACCAGACCGTCCTCTGAGAACGCGGACTGCGTTCTGCCGTAAACAAACTGCAAAAAGATCTCGCGCATGGCAACGTTGATCGCGTCGCACACAAGGTCGGTATTTAAGCATTCGAGCAGCGTTTTGCCGGGCAGGATCTCCGCCGCCATAGCCGCCGAATGGGTCATGCCCGAACAGCCGATGGTCTCGACCAGCGCTTCCTCAACAATGCCGTTTTTGACGTTGAGCGACAGCTTGCAGGTACCCTGCTGCGGTGCGCACCAGCCCACACCGTGCGAAAAGCCGGAGATGTCCTTGATCTCATACGCCTTGACCCATTTCCCTTCCTCGGGGATGGGTGCGGGGCCGTGCTTGGGGCCTTTTGCAACACAGCACATTTTTTCAACTTCATGGGAATAGTTCATCATGTTTTTTGGAACTCCTTTCTCAACAGGACTGCATATATTATACTGATTTGCCGCTCGATTATCAATAGAAAAAATCACAAACTGCTAATTCTTTCCATAAAAAAATTGTCGATTATCGCGGTAAACGCGCCGTTTTGCACAGTCCGTATAATAGGTTTCCAAAAGCCCCGCCGTCATGCGCACATCGCGGCGCATTTCGTAAAGGCAGGCAAGGCGGCGGTATGCCTCGTGCCGTTTCTCGCCCGAAAGGGACTTGGCATACGGCAAAAAGCGGTCGATCTGCCGCGTCAAGGTCTCTTCATCCTGCCGGTAGGTTTGTGCCATTTGTGTCAATGTCATGCGCTCCCTCTCTTCCGAAATAACAGAACAAATGTTCGTTTTCTGTGCTCGATTGTAACATCCTATCGCACCTTTGACAAGGCTTGTCCGCAGGAAAAGTCCGTTTTTTGGGACTTGGTCTGTGGTAAGAGAAAACACGCTGCACGGTAAATCTTGCGCACGGCGCAGCAGGAATTTATAGACATTTGTTGAGAATCCCTCTTCCCTTTTGGGCGGATGTGTGTTAAAATAATCACAGATTCGACATGTGCGCAGGCTGTGTGCATATGGGAAAGGAGCTGTACGAGTGGATTTTTCAGACGTGTTCCGCTTTTTTTCGGAAGCAGCGGAATTGACCCCTGAGCGCCGCGCGGCGGAGCTCGTTTGCGTCGCAGCAGCGGCTGTACTGCTTAGCATCCTGCTCGGCGCGCTGCTTGTACGGCGGATCCGGAAATATAAAGCGGAGGAACATCATGCCCACACCCCAAAAGAACCAGACCCTCACGCTGAAAATTGAAGCGCTTACCGCCGAGGGAAGCGGCGTGGGCCATTTAGACGGTTTTGCGATATTCGTGCGCGGCGGCGTGCCCGGCGATACGGTCGAAGCGCACATCATCAAATCGAAAACAAACTACGCAGTCGCCAAGGTCACGCGCGTCTTGTCCGCGTCGCCGCACCGTATTCCAAACGACTGTCCGCTGTTCCCGCGCTGCGGCGGCTGCGCGCTTCGTGAGCTCAAATACGGCTTTGAAGCGGAAGAAAAAAAGCGCCGTGTGGAGGACGCCTTCCGCCGCCTTGCGCATATCGACGCTGCCTGTGAAGAGCTCCTTGTACCGGCGAGCACAGAACGCTACCGCAACAAGGCGCAATACCCGGTCGCCCGTGTGGACGGGGAGGTGCAGATCGGCTTTTACGCGCCGCGCTCGCACCGTGTGATCGACTGCACGGACTGCCTTTTGCAGCCTGCGGAATTTGCAGAGATCGTGCGGGTGTTCCGCACATTTTTAGAAGAATTTGACATTTCGGTATATAATGCCGACACGCATAAGGGGCTTATTCGCCATTTGTATTTGCGCAAGGGCTTCGTGAGCGGTGAAATCATGGTCTGTGTTGTGATAAACGGCGGCGTGCTGCCGCACGCAGACACGCTTATCGCACGCCTTTTGGAGCTACATGCGGGTATTACAAGCATACAGCTCAACCGCAATACCGAACGCACCAATGTCATCCTCGGCGCAAGCTGCACCGTGCTTTGGGGTGCGCCGTATATCACGGATACGCTTTGCGGCATCCGCGTGCGGCTTTCGCCGCAGTCGTTTTACCAGGTCAACCGCGACATGGCGGAACGGCTTTACGGAAAAGCCGCAGAATTCGCGGGGCTGACAGGACGGGAAACCGTGCTTGACCTCTACTGCGGCACAGGGCTCATCGGGCTTTCGATGGCGCGAAGGATCGGTCGGCTGTACGGTGCGGAGATCGTGCCCGAAGCGGTGGAGGATGCGCGCCGGAACGCCGCGGAAAACGGGATTGAAAACGCGGAATTTTTCTGTGGGGATGCAGGCGACGCGTCGGCGCGGCTGCAGACTTTGGGCGTTCGCCCCGATGTGGTTTTGCTTGACCCGCCGCGCAAGGGCTGCGGCGAGCAGGTGCTTAAGACGATCGCCGCCATGCAGCCGCAGAAAATCGTCTATATTTCCTGTGACCCCGCCACACTCGCACGCGACTGCGCACGCTTGCAGCCTCTTGGCTATACGGCGCGCCGGCTTGCCGCCGCTGACCTTTTTCCGCGCACGAGCCACGTGGAAAGCGTGTGCCTGTTGGTGTGGACGGGGGATGCGGTATGAGCACAAGCCAAAACACACCGCTGCTCGCAGAAGGCGATCTGATTCTGCGGCGGTTTTTCGAAAGCGATATCCCCGCGCTGTTTGCGCTTTATGCGGATCGGGCGGTCAACAAGTTTTTGCCGTGTTTTCCCATTGAGACACAGGCGCAGGCTGAATCGCTGTTCCGGGAAAAGTATGAGACATTCTACCGAAACTCGGCCGGTTACCGTTACGCGGTCTGCCTGCAAGCGGATAATCTGCCCATCGGCTATGTCCATTTAGAGGCGGACGGCGCACGCGACCTTGGGTATGCACTGCAACAGGAGTTTTGGGGTCAAGGCATCATGACGCGTGCAGCACGTCTGGTGCTGGCACGGGCAAAGGCGGACGGCATGCCGTTTGTAACCGCAACGCATGACCGCGAAAATCCGCGCAGCGGCGCCGTCATGCAGAGGCTCGGCATGCACTATGCCTATTCATACACAGAGCTTTGGCAGCCCAAAAACATTCCTGTGGTATTCCGCATGTATCAAATCAATTTCGATCCTGCCGCGCCGCTTTACACCGCATACAGGGCGCAAACGGCGCGTTGGTTCATAGAAGAAACGGTGCAGGCTTCCGAAACCTGCACAACAGTCGGATAAGAAAGGAGTTTTTATGGAAAACAGGCTTGTAGAGTGGAGAGGTATCAAGGTTGAGGCATTGCGACGCCTGGGGATCTCGCTTCTCACGGCACTCGTTATCTTTTTGTTTTGCATCTTCGCCCCGCCGCAGACGGAGCTGTTTGACAAGATCGGTATGGAACTGGCTGTGTTTGCGATCGCACTTTTTCTTTGCCGCTTCCCGATCGGTACTTATTTAATGGTGAACCTGTTTCTGATTTTTCCTGCTGCCGGATCAATTTTAAAACTCTATGACCGTTTTCCGGGATATGACCGCGTGGTGCACTATATCAGCGGTCTGCTGCTCGGAGCGATTGGAATATATTTGATCGAATGGCTGTTCAAGCGGCTGAGCCTGCCGCATGAGCCTTTTGTGGTGATTCTGTTCGGCGGCTTCTTTTCCTTTGCAGGCGCTGGGTTTTGGGAGATCATTGAATTTTTGACGGACTGCATTCTGCACATGGGCGTCCAGCATGGCAACACCGACACCATGGGTGATATTGTCGCAGGATATCTCGGGAGTGTGAGCTTCCAGCTGTTCAAATGCTTTGAATATCGAAAGTATTTTTCTCGCGAGCGCATACGGAACTTTTTCAAAGGGCAGCCCGCAAGCACCGACGGCGGTCCGAACCCTGCCGCTGCACATGGTATTTCCGCCGAACACGAGACAGCCGCAGCGAAACGCTGAGGTTCTTCGCAGATTTCACAACATACGCACGCACGGGCGCAGTCCATGGACTGCGCCCGTGTTGGTTTATCTGCGGAAATCATAAAAATTTCATTTGTCGGACAGGAGGACGTGCAAAGGGTTTCCGAAGAAATAAAGGTTTTTACCCCCACCGCCGGTCAGATTTCAGAAGTTAGAAGACAGATATCAGAAGCGGTGTAGGAAGATTTCGTGCAAAGCCGAGGCTTTGCACAGACCGTCCTGTACCACATCTAATCTCTAATGTCTAACTTCTAAGCGCTAAAACGGACAGCCGCAAGGGCTTTCCCTACGGATTGTGCGCATTTCGGCTTTACTGCAAACTTACCAATCCCACATCTAATATCTAATGTCTGACATCTAAAATCTAAAAACCGCCCCGTGCTTTCGCACGGGGCGTGATTGGATTTGCACTTCATTTCCATGTGCCGTGCGGCGAAAAGCCGCACGCGGCATGAAACGCCTTACCTTACACAGCGGTGTTCTCTTCTTCCTGCTTCTTCTTTCTGCGCAGCAGGAAGAACAGGAACGGAATGCCGCCGAAGATCAGCACGAGCGTTGCGCCCGCCGCCACGGGGTATTCCCGGATCAGCGCACCGGTCTGGATGATGATCGGGTTTTCCGTGATGGGCACTTCGGGCTCTGTGCCGGGGACAAGGGTAACGGTACCGTCGTCATTCACGACGAAGTCAAGCAGGATGCTTTCCGTGCCGGCAGGAACAGTCACAAGCTGCGTGCCGTCGGGGAGCTTCGTCACGGTGACTTCCGTTGCGGTCTCGCTTTCGGTCACGGAGAAATTCGCCGTGCCCGCCACCGTGCCGTCGGGGTCATAGATGGTTACGGTGTGGTAGCCGTCTTTGATGTCGTCCACGGCATATTCGCCGTCTTCGTTCGCGGCGGTCTCGATCTCACCGAAGTCAAAGACCAGCCCCGCATTCGGATACGGCTTGTCGCCGCGGTACACGCCGCCGCTTAAGGCATAATGCACACATTCATCCGCGCCCTTGTTGGGATCCTCGGGGTCATATTCGGGATCAGAGGGGTCGAGGGGCTTTGCGTCTGCGCATGCCTGGAACGTGAACATAACGTCCACGTCGGTGTGCACGTCGGAAAGCGTCAGCTGTCCGTACAGCATCTGATCCGTTACATCCTCGCCGTTGACGGTGACGCTCTGCAGGTGGTCCTCCGCCTGACAGATGACACTGAGTGTCACATCGTCGAAGCGTTCCACCGTCAGCGTCGTGCCGCTGGGCAGGATCTCACCCTCATACAGGATGTAGCCGCCTTCGTTGTAAGTCACGGTAATTTCATGCTCGCCGGGTACGACCGTGCTCACCTCTACACTGCCAAGGCCAAAGGCGCCGAGCTGCATCGCACAGCACAGCAGCAAGGCCAGCACGGCGCTGCAAGCTTTTTTCATGAAATCACCCCTTTCGAGTACTTCAAAGCCGTTCGTATGCTAAACAGATGGTCAGCGTACTTAAGCAGCCGTGTAGGTGACGGTGTAGGTCATGGTGCCGGTGTATTGACCGACTGCAACGCCTGCGAAAGAAGAAACGGTCGCATCCAGATCCACGGTCTGGGAGGCCACATAGCCGGAGAAAGACTGCGCATCGGTCGTGCCGGTAAGCGCGAAGGTCAGGGTGTCGTCGCCGGCGGGAGTCGTGTTCATCACGCCGCCGTCATTCGCAGCCGCAGCGACCTGAAG
>UQZS01000041.1 GCA_900545625.1 uncultured Oscillospiraceae bacterium
CGCGCAATCTGCCCGCCTGCGGCTTTTCGTAGCGGTAGCAGGAGGTCAGATAGTAGATTTTCTGCGGCAGGGCGTCGTTGAAAAGCCCGTGCTCTAAAAACGCGCGCGCCGCGCCCGCCGTGCCCTCGGGGCGCAGGGTGATGGAGCGCCCGCCCTTGTCTTCAAAGGTATACATTTCCTTTTGCACGACGTCGGTCGTTTCGCCGACCGAGCGTTGGAACAGCTCGGTGTGCTCAAAAACGGGCGTGCGCATTTCCGAGAACCCGTAATTTTCGGCGATCTCGCGCACAGCCGCTTCGATATACTGGGTCTTGCTGCTCTCTTTCGGGAGCAGGTCGAGCGTCCCCTTGATCGCATTGGTGATAAGTGCCATAGTCGTTCTTCCTTACATGGGATAGAAGCGCCCCCTCCCTTGGGAGGGGGACGCCTTGTATTCCGGGTTTATTTGGGATTGACGATGTCGCGCCAATCGAGGTCGCCGCGCTCAAGCGAATGGATGATCGCTTCGGCGGTAGCGATATTGGTCGCCACAGGGATATTGTGCACATCGCAAAGGCGCAGCAGATTATTCTCCTTAGGTTCGTGGGGCTTGGGGTTTAAGGGGTCACGGAAAATCAAAAGCAGATCGATCTCGTTGCAGGCAATGCGCGCGCCGATCTGCTGATCGCCGCCCTGCGAGCCGTTAAGAAAGCGTGTGATCTTTAAGCCTGTCGCTTCCGCGACCAGCTTGCCCGTCGTACCGGTCGCGCAGAGGTTGTGGCGGGACAGGATCCCGCAGTAGGCGATGCAGAACTGCGTGAGCAATTCTTTTTTGGAATCGTGCGCCATCAGGGCAATGTTCATAGCGTTCCTCTCTTTCACAAAAATTCAAGACACAAAACCCGCGTTTGCCGGAGAAATGCCGTCAACCGCGGTCTGAAACAATATACCGTTATATAGCATACCAAACTTTTACGGGAATTTCAACTGTTGTTTAGCGTTTTTTTACAAAATTTTCAAACCCGTGCAAATCGGGGCGAAAGCAGGGGGCAGCACTCAGAAATCAGAAGGCAGATTTCAGTGGTCAGACGCATAATGGGGAAAATTGCAGAAGCCGAAAATTTGATCGGCCGCGTAGCGGCGGACATTTGCCCTTGCAGGGGAATCACCACCACGCGGTTTGTAAAAAGTTTCTGTTTGCGTTGTAGGGCGGGGGGCTTGCTCCCGCCGCAAGCGCCGGAGAACCCACGGTGCGAGCAAGCCCGCGCCCTACATGGGATTTCCGTTTTGCGAGCAGCCGCGGGAGAGCATGAAACCCGCCCGTACCACATCTAATCTCTAACGTCTAATATCTACCATCTAAAATCTAACACCGTACTTTCTTCACCTTGAATTCCACGTCCTCGCCCAAAAGGCGGGCGGCGACCCGTGCAAAGGCAGCGCGGGTGGACGCAAGCGGGCGGTCACCCTCGGCAAGGCGCCTGAGATGCGGGTCGTCGGGGATCGCGCCGATAAGACGCATCCCGCTTTGCGTGACCGCACTGTCCGGCGACAGGCACTCGTGTGCGCGAAGCTGAAAATAATCAAACCGGTTGAGCAGCAAGCGCACCTCCTGTTCGGGAATGTGCGCAAACAAAAGCGCGCCGAGCGCCGATGCGGCGCGCACACAGACCGCGTCGGGGGTAGCGACGGCCACCGCCGCGTTCGAAACGCAGCAAAGCGTCGGCACAAAGCCCGCAAGCCCTGCCGGCGCGTCCAGCAGGCAGAAATCAAAATCCCCTTCCACTGCGCCGAGCACCGCAGAAAAAGCGGTTTCGTCCGGCAGTGCCGCATCAGCCGGCGGCGGCAGCATGAGCCCCAGCCGCCCGTCCTCGGTTTTCAGCAGCGCGTCGGACGGCGCACAAACGCTTTCAGCGGCGTCCAGCCAAGTGTATACAGCCTCGGCGCCGAGACCCGTCAGCAGGTCGAGCGTGCGCAGCCCCGCGTCGCAGTCGATGAGCAGCACCCTCTGCCCGCGCGCAAGCAGGGCATGCGCCAGGCACACGGCGGCGGTGGACTTTCCCGCGCCGCCCTTGCCGGAGCAGATCAGGATGCGTTTTGCCATTCTCCGTTCCCCTTTCCGGTTCAGCCGAGCACGCTGTTATAGCCCTGCTCGGTATCCAACTGTGTCGCGGCGGCAAAATAGGCTTCGTAGATCTGTGCGACGAGCGTAGCTGTTGCCGTACCGCTGTTCAGGTTTTCGATCGCCACGGCGACGGCAATCTCGGGATCGTCATACGGCGCGAAGGAGATCATAAAGCCGTTCAAGCCTTCGACAATGTCGCCGTCTACCTTCGCCTTGGATTCCGCCGTACCGCTCTTCGCGGCGACCGCTACGGGAAGGTTGCGCAGCGCCGAAACGCGCGCGCCGTAGCGGCGCATACCCTCGCGCACGATGCGCAGGGTGTTGTCGGAAACGTTCAGTTCCTGCGCGACCGTGCCGGTGTTTTCGAGGATCGTCTCGGAATAGTCGGCGGTCCTGATGCTTTTCACAAAATGTGCCTGATAGCGCGTCCCCGTGGCAAGCGCAGCGGCGTAGTTCGCAAGCTGGATGGGCGTGAACAGGTTGTCGGACTGTCCGATCGCCGCCTGCACGGTATCGCCGGGGTACCAGGTGCCGCCGTGGGATTCACGGTATTCGATGCTGGCGAGCACGCCCGTGGATTCGCCCACCTCCACGCCGGTCTTCTGCCCGAGCCCGAAGCGCGAGCAATATTCGTTCATGCGCTCGATCCCCAAAAGCCTGCCCGTCTCATAGAAAAAGATGTTGCAGGACTGGTTGAGCGCCTCTTTAACGTCAATGCTGCCGTGATACCCGGTGCAGCGGAAGACGGTATCCGTAAAATAGGTATAGTAGCGCGTGCAGCGGAAGGTGGAAGTCTCGGTGATGACGCCCTCCTCTAAGCCCGCCACGGCGATGGCAGGCTTCATCGTAGAGCCGGGCGCGTAGGTCGAGAGCAGCGCGCGGTTCCACAGCGGCGAATCCGTATCTGCCGCAAGCGCCGCGTAATTGTCGTAATAGGTCGAAAGGTCGTAGCTCGGGTAGGTCGCGCAGGCGAGCACCCCGCCCGTTTTCACGTCGATGACGACCGCAGAGCCGACCGCAGGGATGGATTCCTTGTCGCGGTACTCCTCCACGAACGCCGCAAGCGCGTCCTGCACCTGCTTTTGCAGCCCCGAATCGATCGTCAGGATCACGGCGTTGCCCGCTTCGGGCGCGGTGGTGATCTCGGAGGCCTTATTGCCGTCTGCGTCGGTCGTTGTGGTCATGACGCCGTTCGTCCCGCGCAGATAATCCTCCATGGCGCTTTCGATGCCGAATTTGCCGATGGTGTCGTCCATGGCGTAGGCGCGTAAGGACAGCGTCTGCCGTTCGGCGTCGGTCAGCGACTCGTCGGCGGACGCCGTTTTGTATTCTTCGGAAAGCGACGCATATTCCTCGGCGTCGAGCGACCCCGTCACCCCGATGATGTGCGGGGCAATGGTGCCGTCCGTGTAGCTGCGGCGCGTCGTGACTTCAATATCCACGCCGACATACGTCGCGCTGTTTTCCTTGATGATCGCGGCGACCTCGGTCGAGACCTCGTCTGCAAAAGTAAAAGGGTTCACCGCCGAGAACGAGATGCGCTTGAGCGAGTAGCACACAGAGCCGATCTTGCGCGCCGTCTGCGGATCGTAATCCTGCAATTTAAATTTCTCGACCAGCGCGTCGAAGCAGTTTTGCGCCGTGGCGTAAGAGTTCAAATGCAGCACGTCGCGCGATTTCAAAAACGCGATATCGGAATCGGCGTTTTCCTTGTATTGGATGTTGCCGTTCGCGTCAAATTCCAGCGGCAGGTCGTCGTTCCATTCCACGCCGTGTTCCTCGCACAGCGCGATGAGCGCCGCTAAGATCTCGTTGCGCCGCTCCTGCTCAGAAGTCGGCGGGAAATACGAGGCGTTGAGCACGATCGTGTTGACCTGCTCATTCGTAACAAGCGGCACGCCGTTGCAGTCGAGGATCTCGCCGCGCGCCGCTTCAATGGTGCTGTCCACGGAATTGAGCGCGACGCCGTCGGTGGAATACTCGCCGGCGTTGACGACCTGCACGCGGAACAGCTCCACTAAAAACACGGAGAAAAACAGCGCGATGGCAACGATAAACGCCATGGTGCGCAGCCGCAGGCTTTTTTCTTTCATGGGGGACTCCTTTTCAGCTTCTGCCGTGCGCCTATTCCGGCAGGCGCGTGCGGCGCATGACTGTGCGCACGAGCAGATAGAACAGCGGGGTAAACAAAACGGAAAACACGACCGCCGGCAAATAGTAGCGTACATACAGCCAGCCGGCGCTGTCCACGCCCTCGGCGACCACAAAAAAGATCACATACAAAGATACATACAAAACGTGCGCGAGCACCGACAGCAGCATGGCGGTGATCAGGTTGTTGCGCATGATCGTGTTGATGAGGATGCCGCACGCCGCGCCGATGAGCATAAACAACAGCGCGTGGAACCCGTCGCCCAGGGGCGAGACGCTGTCCCAAAGGACGCCTGCAAACGCGCCGAACAGCGCGCCGGCGACCTCGCGTTCAAAAAGCCCCAGGCAAACCGTCAGCGACAAAAGGAAAAACGCCCGCACGCCGCACACCGACGGGAACGCGCCGGGCGTATTTTGCAGCAGGTGCGCGCCTAAGATCAGCAGCGCGAAAATCGCGCGGCGCAATAGCAAGATCCTTGTCCGCTTACGCATCGCCTTTCCCCTCAAAATCCGTGATAACAAAGGCGTCCTGCACCTCGCCGATGTCTACGCCGGGCCGGATCTCGGCACAGTAGGAGACGTCGCCCTCCTCCTGATACACCTGTGTGACCGTACCGATGATAAGGTTGCGCGGGAACACGCCGCCCACGCCGGAGGTGCAGACGATCCCGCCCGGGGCGACGGTGGTGCTCTGCGACAGCCCCGTGAGCTTCACCAGCCCTTCGGCAGCAAGTGCAGAGGTCGTTTCGGTATAGCCCGTCTCGCCCGTGCGGATCTCATATGCGGCAGCGCTCACCTTCGGGTCGCAGATCGACAGCACCACGCAGGTGGTGGGGGCGACCTCGGACACGATGCCGATCAGATATTCGCCGCTGATGACCGGGTCGCCGACGGAAACGCCGTCGGTCTCGCCGCAGCTTAAAGTGAACGACCCGAACACATCGGCGGCGTCGCGCCCGATGAGCGTGCCCGCGACGAATTGAAAGTCGGGGTTCTCCTCCTTGACTCCAAGAAAGTTTTCATAGCTTTCTACCCGGCGCTGCAGCTCCTCATAGTCCACAAGCATCCCCTGGTATTCGGCGATCTGGTTTTCGAGCTCCTCTACGCGGTCGCGGTATGCGCCCGCCGAAACGAAGCCGCCCGCCGCGTCGCCCACCTTGTCCGCTATGTAGGTGCAGGCGCGCTCCAAGGGCGAGAGCACCGTGCTCACCGCAGACGTCAGCACGGAGGTGCCGCCGGAAAACGCCGCCGCGGCGATCACGCACGCGAGCAGCACCACGGCAGCAGCCAGCAGGATTTTAAATGCGGCGGTCTTGAAAAAGTTACGCATAGTTCTCCTTTGGGCAGACACACAAAAAGGCAGAGGGCGGGGGGTAGATTTCAGAGATCGGCGGTCAGAAGCAAGACGGGCGGGTTTCCGCTTGGGCTTTTACCGCCTGCTATTCGCCGGTTTTTTCTCTCCCCCAGGCTTGCTTCGCTCGCCTTCCCCCTCGTCAGAGGGGGAAACGCTTGACCGAAAGTTTGCTGAAACCCTTTCCTCCCTCTGAGGAGGGAGGTGGCACGGCGGAACGTCGTGACGGAGGGAGAGCCCCAAGCGGCGCCCTTTTTCACTTACGCGGATATTTTCCCTTGCAGGGGAATCCCCGCCGCTACGCGTCCGATCGGTTTTTTGCTTTTCCTGCAATTTTTCCCATTGCGCTTCTGTCCTCTGCCCGCTGAAATCTGATCTTTTTCTTAATCGTAGTTCCGTTTGCCGGTCACGGCAAGCACGGCGTCGTTCTCCAGGCACTTGCCGCAGCCGTCCACCACGCAGTCCAGCGGATTTTCCGCGACGTGCACGGGGATCTTCGTCTCAATGGAGATCAGCTTGTCGAGCCCGCGCAGCAGCGCGCCGCCGCCCGTGAGCATGATGCCGCGGTCGATGATGTCGGCGGAAAGCTCGGGCGGGGTCTTCTCGAGCGTCGAACGGATGGTGTCAAGGATCTGGTTGACCGGATCGGAAAGCGCCTCGCGCACCTCTTCGGAGGTGATCTCAATGTTCTTCGGCAGGCCGTCGAGCAGGTTCCTGCCCTTGACGTCCATAGCGCCCTCGCCGTCGTAGGGGTAAGCAGAGCCGATCTTGATCTTGATATCCTCCGCCGTGCGCTCGCCGATCAGCAGGTTGTGCTTTTTGCGGATATAGGCGATGATGGATTCGTCAAAATTGTCGCCCGCCACGCGCGCGGACTGCGCGGTGACGATGTCGCCGAACGAAATGACCGCGACTTCGCTGGTACCGCCGCCGATGTCCACGACCATGGAGCCGACCGCTTCGGAAACGGGCAGCCCCGCGCCGATCGCTGCCGCCATGGGTTCTTCGATGAGGCTGACATACTTCGCGCCCGCCGAACGCGCCGCGTCGTGCACCGCCTTGCGCTCCACCTCCGTGACGCCCGAGGGGATGCAGATGAGCACGCGCGCTTTCGAGAACGGGGATTTGTTGATCGCCATGCGGATGAATTCCTTGAGCATGTCCGAGGTGATCTCAAAGTCAGCGATAACGCCGTCCTTCAAGGGGCGCACCGCCGTGATGGAGCCGGGCGTTCTGCCGATCATCTGCTTCGCCTTGTCACCGACGGCGACGACCTTCTGCGGGTAGGCGCTCACGTCCACCGCAACGACCGAGGGCTCACGGATCACAATGCCCTTGCCTTTAACGAAAACAAGGGTATTGGCGGTGCCGAGGTCGATCCCAATATCCTGTGAAAATAACATAGGACTCTTCCTTTCTTTCCAAGCGCAGTGCGCGCAATTTTCCAATATGTAGTTATTATAACCCACGCTATGAAAATTCTCAACCGCCAAATCGTTAAAACTTTCTGAATTTCGCCGTAATTTTTTTGTAAAAGTCCGCGCGATTTTAGATGCTGGATGCTGGACGCTGGATGTGCGCGCCGGCGGGCAGAGGACAGACGGCAGAGTGCAGAGGCGGCATGGTAGATTTATTCGAAGCCGTAGCTGCACAGAATACCGAAAAATCGATCAAACGCGTAGTGGCAGGCTTCCATGCCTGCCAAAGGGTGGTCGAAAAACGGAACTACTTTCTGCTGTCTCGAAAATTTCCTGTCCCTTTTCTCGGAAAATGAAAACAAAATTCTACTCTTTCCGGCAGGCGTGGAAGCCTGCCACTACGCGGAAACATTTCATTCATCATAGACATGGGTTATTATTTTGCCCGCCTCTGCTTAGGCAGAGCCTTTCGATTTACGGCGAACCCGCAGCTTTGCGCAACCCCCGCCCCATCCCGCTTCTGACTTCTAACCTCGGCCATCTGATATATAAAAAGCCGAGGCGTACGCCCCGGCTTTTTCTCTGCGCTTTTGCAAGCGTGGTTTATTTTTCTTCGAAAAACGCCTTGCACGCGCGGTAGGTCATAAACACGTCGAGCTTCGAGACGATCTCGAACGGCGCGTGCATGGAAAGCACCGGCACGCCGATGTCCACAACGTCAATATCCAAGCCCGCCAAGAACATCGCGACCGTGCCGCCGCCGCCCGCGTCCACCTTGCCGAGCTCCGCGCACTGCCAAACGACGCCGTTTTCGTCAAGCATGCGGCGCACCGCCGCCATATATTCGGCGGAAGCGTCCGACGTGCCGCTCTTGCCGCGCGCGCCGGAGTACTTCATGAATGCGGCGCCCCCGTTTAGGAACGCGGCGTTGTTGCGCTCGCAGACATCCGGGTAGGTCGGGTCGAACGCAGCCGTCACGTCCGCCGAAAGGCTTTTCGTATGGCGCAGCGCCGTGCGGACGTTTTCGCCGCGAGCCAGGCACAGATCCGTAATAAAGTGTTCGAGATACGCGGAATTAAGCCCCGTGTTGCCCTCCGAGCCGATCTCCTCCTTGTCTGTGAGCACAGTCACCGCCGTGTAGGCAGGCGTGCCCTCCAGTGCAAAGATCGCCTCGGCGGCAGGGTAGGCGCACACGCGGTCGTCGTGGCCGTAGGAACCGATCATGCTGCGGTCAAAGCCGATGTCGCAAGCGGGATAGGCGGGGACGATTTCAAGCTCCGCGCTTAAGAAGTCGCTTTCCGTCACACCGTATTTTTCAAACAGGATGTTTAAAATGTTCAGCTTGACCTGATCGCTGCTCTCATCGGCGGAAAACGGGCGGCTGCCCACGAGCACGTTGAGTTCCTCGCCGCGCACGCCGTCGGCGAGCGTGCGCTTCATCTGCTCGTTCGCCAGGTGCGGCAGCAGATCCGTTACCGCAAAACGCGGTTCGTCCGCTTCCTCGCCGATGCGCACTTCGATTTTTTCGCCGTCCTTTTTGACCATCACGCCGTGCAGCGCAAGCGGCAGGCATGTCCACTGGTATTTCTTGATGCCGCCGTAATAATGCGTTTTGAAAAGCGCCAAGCCGGCGTCCTCGTAAAGCGGGCTGGGCTTTAGGTCGAGACGGGGCGAATCGATGTGCGCCGCCGTCAGCCGCAGGCCCGCTTCAAGCGGCTTTTCGCCGATCACCGCAAGGATGACCGCCTTGCCGCGGTTGTTGTAATAGACCTTGTCGCCCGCCGCATACGCCTTTTTCGGGTCGAATTCGGCGAAGCCGTGCGCCTTCGCGCGCACCTCCATGAACGACGCCGCCTCACGCTCGGTCTTGGCACGATTGAGGAAGTCCTTGTACCCTTCGCAGAACGCGTCCGCTTCGGCGATCTCGGGTTGCGTCAGCTTTTTCGCCGCGTTTTCCCGTTTGTGAAACAGCTTTTCCTTAAGCTCGTCCGCCTTGCTTTTTTCTTCAGCCATTGCTGTCCAGCTCCTCTTTGTAAAGATTTTGATATATGCGCATCGCCCTTTGCACCTTATAGACATAGTGGTTGGTGGCACTTGTGGGGATGACATCAAGCGTTTTGCCGTCCGCAGAATAGCGCGTATCGGAAAGCCAGTTGTTTACCTGCCCGCGCCCTGCGTGGTAGGCGGCGACCGCGGTGGGAATGTCGCCGTCGAATTCCGTGAGCAGCAGATCCAAAAACACCGCCGCGTAGCGGATGGCGGTCTCGGGTTCATAGAGCGCATCGGTCGGGAGCGTCTCATCCGTCCGCGTTTGCAGCCATTCGAACGTCTCGGGCGTGATCTGCGAAATGCCGAGCGCCCCCGCATGGGATTCGGCGTTCGGGTCAAAGCCGCTTTCGGTGTGCAGCACGGCATACAGCAGCGCGCGCGGCACGTCGTATTCGTCCGCCGCCGCTTCGACCTCCGAAGTATATTCGAGCGGGAACACGGCACGCAGCACTGCGCGTCCGCCAAAAAAGACCGCCGAGCCGATCACGAGCACGAAGCTCAGCGTCAGCGCCGCGAGCTTGCCGGCGGCTATGCGTTTTCGTCTGTTTTTCATAGCGGGAACACCCTTCCGATCTCCTCTGCAAGCGTATAAGGCGGGTAGTTGCGGATGACCGCGTCGCACCGCGCACAAAACCAGCCTTCGTCATGCTGGGCACGGATGCGCCGCAGCGCGTCTGTTTCGGAAAGCCCGTCGCGTTCCAAGATGCGCGCAAGGCGCACGCTTTCGGGCGCGACGACGGCGACGGTGCGCGCGCAAAGCGCGTCCTCGCCGCTTTCAAACAGGGCGATCGCGTCGAGCAAAGCAACCGGAGTGCCCGCGCGTTCCAATTCGGAAAGACGTTCGCGCACGGCTCCGGTCACGGCGGGGTGGACGATCCGGTTGAGCGTTTTTGTCGCTTCGGGCGAAGCGAACGCCGCTTTCGCGAGTGCGGCGCGGTCGACCTCGCCAGCCGTAGTTAAAATTTGACTACCGAACGCCGCCTGCAATTTTTCGAGCAGCGACGAGCCGGGGATATACAAAGATTTTGCCACGCGGTCGGCGTCAATATGCGCCCAGCCGCGCGTACAAAGCATTTTGCACACGGTGCTTTTGCCCGCGCCGGTTTGCCCGGTGATGCCGATGACCTGCATAGCAAAGCGCCTCCATTTTAGATATTAGATGTTAGATGCTGGATTCTGGATGTGGGGTTGGGCGGGTTCTGCGAAGCCGAAAATTTGTACAAACCGTAGGGACAGCCCGATGTGAGATATTAGAAGTTAGACGCGGTGCAGGGAAGGATTGTGCAATGCCGCGGCTTCGCGGAAAACCAGCTCGCCGCACGTCCGGCGTCCGGAAGCTAACATCCGGCCTCCAGAACCGCACAATCCATCGCCCCGACACGCACGCATGAGGTCACGGGGCTTTCGTGTAAGCATTCGCGGGCAAAATGCCAGTTTTCGTGCAGGTTGTAAACGATGTCGTGCTCGTTGCGGTTGGCGATGACCAAAACCGCGCCGTCCGTGCTTTCGCGCGTATAGGCGACGCAGCCGAGCACGGCGGAAACAAAGCGCATTTTGCCGTCGCGCAAGGCAGGCAGCGCATGCCGCAAAGCGCCGAGCTTTTTGTAGAACGCCAAAAGCCCCTGATTTTCACGCCCCCACGGGTAATACCCGCGGTTGAACGGGTCCTTATAGCCCTGCATGCCGGCCTCGTCGCCGTAGTAGACGCAGGGCACGCCGGGCAGGGTATATTGCAGCACCGCCGCGAGCTTTAACAGCTGTACGCCTTTTTGATACGCTTCGTCGGAAAGCGTTTGCTGCGCCTGCCACGCGCGGTCGTGGAACCGTGCGCTCTCGCCGGCAAGGCGCGTAACGGCGCGCTCGGTGTCGTGCGTGCCGATGTGGTTCATCAAAACGTCGAGAACGGGTTTCGGATAATGCTCCAAAATCGGTGTGACCGCACGCTGAAAAGCCTCGGCTGCCCCGCCGCGCGCAAATTCGAGCACCGCTTCGGCAAAGGGATAGTTCATCACGCTGTCGAGCTGCCCGCCGAGCAGATACCGCCGCCGCACGCCGTATGCCCATTTGGTCGTGGCGTCCTCCCAGACCTCGCCGAGCACGAGCGCATCCGGCTTTTCCGCCTTGGCGGCTTTTGCGAGCGCGTCTAAAAACGCATCCGGCAGCTCGTCGGCGACATCCAGCCGCCAGCCCGCAGCGCCCGCGCGCAGCCAGCGGCGCACGATACCGTCTCGCCCTGTGATGAAATCGAGGTATGCGGGGCTTTCCTCGTTGACTTCGGGAAGCGTTTCAAAGCCCCACCAGCTTTTGTACTTGTCGGGATATTCCGAAAAGGTATACCACGGATAATAGGGGGATGCCTTTGAATTGTAGGCGCCCAGCGTCGGATAGCGGTTCTCGCGGTTGAAATAGCGGCTGTCGGAACCCGTGTGCGAAAACACGCCGTCCAACACCACGCGGATGCCGTATTTCGCCGCTTCGGCGCAAAGCGATCTGAAGTCCGCTTCGGTGCCCAAAAGCGGGTCGATCTTTTCGTAATCCGCCGTGTTGTAGCGGTGGTTGGAATGCGCTTCGAAAATGGGGTTCAGATACAGGCATGTCACCCCGAGGCTTTTAAGATACGGCAGTTTTTCGCAGATCCCCGCAAGATCGCCGCCGAAATAATCGTTGTTGCGCACCTCGCCGGTTTCGTCGGGCTTCCAGTACGGCGGGTTTTCGGTGTCCGCGCGCAGGATGCGGTCGTCGGGCACGCCAACCTTTTTTTTGCCCGAATTGTAAAACCGGTCGGGGAAGATCTGATAAAAGATCCCGCCCTTGAGCCAGTCGGGCGTGTGAAGATTTTTGTCGTAGACGGTCAGCTGCCAGCTTTGGCGCGCGCCGGCGCTCGGAAGCGCCCCGATGCCGTCGCCGCTGTGGAACACGGACCCGCGCCCCCAGGAGGAGTCATAGTCGAAGTGGTAAAAATACAGGCCCTTTTCCGGCACGGAAAGCTCGATGTCCCAGATCTCCTTGTCATCGCCGTCCATGCCCGCCCAGTACATTGGGTGGTCGACCGCCGCTTCGCCGTCGCGCTGCAGCAGGAAATGCGCCCCGCTCGCGCCGAATGCGCGCGGCAAAATCAGGCGCAGCCGAAACGGTCTGTCTGTTTCGACGGCGCCCGGCACGCTCTTATAAAACGCATCGGCGGGATTGTAGGGGATCCAATTCATAGGCGAAAATCATTCTTTCTGAAACGCGGGTTTTGGGGTAGGGCGGGAGAACCACGGTTTCGCGTGCAACACGCCGTTTACGGACAATGCGTTTTTACAACCCAAGTTCCGTGATCTTCTCCCGCAAAGCGCAGAAATCGGAGAGCGCGTCCGGCTTTTGCGCAGGGTTGCGCAGCAGCGCTGCGGGGTGGTAGGTGCCCATGAGCAGCGTGCCGTTCCGCTCGTAAAACACGCCGTGCTCTTTCGTAACGCGAAAATCGGGGCGGAGGATGTACTGCGCCGCAATGCGCCCCAAGCACACGATGATCTTCGGGCGCAGAAGCTTTACCTGCTCGCGCAGCCACGGCGTGCACGCCGCCTGCTCCTCCTCGCGCGGGTCGCGGTTTTTCGGCGGGCGGCACTTGACGATGTTCGCGATATAGATATTTTCGTCGCGCGAAAGGTCGATATGCGCAAGATATTTGTCCAGAAGCTGCCCGCCGCGCCCGACGAACGGCTCGCCCTGCAGGTCCTCGTTTTCGCCCGGCCCTTCGCCGATGAACATGACCTTCGCATCCGTTTTGCCCACGCCGAACACGACGTTGTGCCGCGTTTCGCACAGTTCGCAGTTGCGGCAGGCCAAGCATTCGGTTTTTAAGGTCTCCCAGGTGTATGGCATGGCGGTTCACCTTTCAGAGTTCAGAGGTTAGACATTAGAGGTCAGAAGCGGTATCGGCGGGTCATTCCAAAAGCCGCGGTTACGCAGAATATCAAAAATTTGTTGTCGTAGGGGCGGGTGATTAGACGGAAGGAAAGCATTCGCACAGATTGCCGGCGGTTTTCCTTGCCCCCTCTGACGAGGGGGCTGTCTGCGATAGCAGACTGGGGGAGAGATAAACCTGCGCCCCGTTCTACCTTGTCTCTCCCTCCGACACGCGCAAAGCGCGTGCCACCTCCCTCGTCAGAGGGAGGAAAGGGTTTGTGCAAAAACTTTCGGTTTTTGCGGATTCCCCCACTGCACATCTGCTCTCAAATATCTAACAACTGCTCTCTGAACGGCAACCATCCGGCATCTAAGAATCCAACATCTCGTGCAGGAGCTTTTGCACCTCCTGCGCCGGGGCTTTGCCTTTAAGCGCGCGCATCGCCTGGCCCATGATGTAGCCCATGGCCTGCGTTTTGCCGCCCTTGTACTCCGAAACGCTCTTTTCGTTTGCGGCGATGACCTCTTCGAGCACCGGGCGCAGCGCGGACAGGTCGGTGATCTGCGCAAGGTTGTTTTCTCGGACATACGTTTCGGGGTCCACGTCCTCCGCGAACACCTTTTCAAGCACGGTCTTACCCGTGCCGCGGTTGATCTTGCCCGCCTTCACCATGTTGATGACCGCCGCAAGCTTTTCGGGCGAAAGGGTCATCTCCTCAGGCAGCGTGCCGCTGTCGTTCAAGAGCTTCATAACCTCGCCCATGATCCAATTCGCCGCATCCTTGGGGCTTTGGCACAGTGCCTCGGTCGCTTCAAACAGCCGCACGAACGCAAGGTCGCTCGTGAGGATGGACGTGTCGTATTCGGGCAGCCCCAGTTCCTCCATGTAACGGCGCTTTTTCGCTTCGGGCAGTTCCGGCATTTCCGCTTTCACTTTTTCAATGAACGCGTCCGAGATCTCGATAGGCGGCAGATCCGGTTCGGGGAAATATTTGTAGTCCTGCGCGTCCTCTTTGGAGCGCATGGCGTAGGACACCCCGCGGTTGTCGTCCCAGCGGCGCGTCTCCTGCACGACCTTGCCGCCGTCCTCTAAAATGTCGATCTGGCGGCGCGACTCGTATTCGATGGCGCGCGCGATGGCGCGGAACGAATTCAAATTCTTCATTTCGGTGCGCGTGCCGAATTCCGTCTGCCCCTTGGGGCGGACGGAAAGGTTCACGTCGGCGCGCAGCGACCCCTCCTGCATTTTGCAGTCGGAAACGCCCGTGAACTGGAGAATGGCGCGCAGCTTTTCGAGGTAGTCCACGACCTCCTCGGCAGAGCGGAAATCCGGCTCGGAGACGATTTCCAGAAGCGGCACGCCGCAGCGGTTGTAGTCCACCAGCGTGCAGTCGGAAAATTCGTCGTGCACGAGCTTGCCCGCGTCCTCCTCCATGTGGATCTCATGGATGCCGATCTTTTTCGTGCCGCCGTCCGCCGCCTTGACTTCGATAAAGCCGTTGCGGCAAATGGGCAGATACAGCTGCGAGATCTGATACGCTTTCGGGAGATCCGGATAGAAATAGTTTTTGCGGTCGAATTTATTTTTGCGCGTGATCTCGCAGTTCGTCGCAAGACCCGTGCGCACGGCGTATTCCACAACGCGGCGGTTTAAAAGCGGGAGCGTGCCGGGCATGCCGGAGCAGATCTCGCAGACGTGCGTGTTCGGCTCGCCGCCGAATTCAGTGGAGCAGCCGCAGAAAATTTTGGTTTTGGTGGCAAGCTCGGTGTGCACCTCAAGCCCCATAACGATTTCCCATTCCATAGCGACGCCTCCTTATCTTTTCTGCGGGGACTGTTTGTGGAAGTCCGTCGCCTGCTGGAACGCCGCCGCGGCGGACAAAATTTCCGCCTCGCAGAACGGCTTTCCGATAAACTGCATCCCGACAGGCAGCCCCGCCTTGTCAAACCCGCAGGGCAGCGCCATGGAGGGCACGCCCGCGATGTTGATCATGACGGTGTAAATGTCGCCGAGATACATTTTTAAGGGGTCTGAAAGGCTTTCGCCCATTTTCGGCGCCGTGGTGGGCGCGACGGGCCCCAAAAGCATATCGTATTTTTCAAACGCTTCGAAAAACGACTGCTGGATCAGCTTTTTCGCCTTGAGCGCCTTGTTGTAGTACGCGTCGTAATAGCCGGAGCTCAGCACGAAGTTGCCGAGCATGATGCGGCGCTTGACCTCCATGCCGAAGCCCTCGGAGCGGGTCTTGACATAGGTCTCCATCAAATTTTCCGCGTGTTCGCTGCGGTAGCCGTACTTGATGCCGTCGTAGCGCGACAGGTTCGAGCACGCCTCAGCGCAGGCGATGATGTAGTAGGCGGGCACGGCATATTTGACGATCGGCATGGGGAAGGTCTCGACCTTCGCGCCGAGTTCCTCACAGGTCTTCGCCGCCGCTTCCACCGCCGCACGCACTTCCGAAGAGAGCCCTTCGCCGAAATAGTCGGCGGGAAGCCCAATGGTTTTGCCGGCAAGGGAAGCTGTTGTCGCCGCCGTGAAATCAAACTTCGGGTTTTCCATGGACGTGCCGTCCATTTTATCCTTGCCCTCGATCTCCGCGAACAGCGCGGCGCAGTCCGCCGCATCGTGGGCAAGCGGGCCGATCTGATCGAGCGAGGACGCATACGCCACAAGTCCATAGCGCGACACCGCGCCGTAGGTGGGCTTTAAGCCCGACACGCCGCAGAACGACGCGGGCTGGCGGATCGAGCCGCCCGTGTCCGAGCCCAAGGTGACGGGCGCCAAGCGTGCTGCGACCGCAGCCGCCGCCCCGCCCGAAGAGCCGCCCGGGACGCGGCTTACATCCCACGGGTTGTGCGTCGCACCGGTAAAGGACGTTTCGGTGGTGCTGCCCATGGCGAACTCGTCCATATTCAGCTTCCCTAAGGGCACAAGCCCCGCGTCGCGAAGCTTTTGCACAACGGTCGCGTCATAGGTCGGCACAAAATTCGAAAGGATCTTGGAAGAACAGGTCGTTTTCACGCCTTTTGTGCAGATATTGTCCTTAATGCCGACGGGCACGCCCGCCAAAGGCGAGGTGTACGTACCGTTGTCAATGCCCTTTTGCACTTCCTCCGCACGTTTCAACGCCTCGTCACGGCAGACGGTATTATAGCAGTGCAATTCGCTGTCCTTCGCTTCGATCGCATCCAAATAGCTTTCAGCCGCCTCGCGCACGCCGATCTCCCGCCTGCGGATGGCGCTGCCGAGCGCAAGCGCGCCCATTTCAATGATTTCCATAGTTCCGGCGCCTCCTTATTCCACGGTTTTCGGCACGGCGAAACAGCCCTCTCGGCTGTCCGGCGCGTTTTGCAAGATCTCATCCGCGCGCGCAGTGTTCGTCACTTCGTCCTCGCGCACGACGTTCGCCACAGGGAACGAATGGGACGCAGGCTCGACGCCGTCGGTGTCCAATTCGTTTAACGTGTCGATATAATCCAGAATGCTTTGCAAGTCCTTTTCCGTCTCGGCGCGCTGTTCCTCGGAAAGCGCAATGCGCCCGAGCGTTTCGAGATATGTCACAAGCTCTTTATCTATCTGCATAACAGTCCTCCGCAGTCGGTCTTACTTTGCAAAATACGCCTTGATGCGCTCCACGGCTTTTTCGGTATTTTCCGCAGAACCGAACGCGGTCAGGCGGAAATACCCTTCGCCCGACGGGCCGAAGCCCTCGCCGGGGGTGCCGACGACCTGCATCTTTTCGAGCAAAAGGTCAAAGAATTCCCAGCTTCCCATGCCGTTCGGCGTTTTGAGCCACACATACGGGGAATCCACCGCGCCGTACACGGCGAAGCCGCAGGCTTTAAGCCCCGCATAGATCGTTTTCGCATTGCGCCGGTAATAGGCAATGGTCTCGCGGATCTGCTGCTTGCCCTGGGATGAGTAGCAGGCCTCGGCGGCGCGCTGGGTGATGTAGGAAACGCCGTTGAACTTCGTCGCCTGACGGCGCGCCCACATGGCGTTTAATTCCGCGCCGTCCGCCTTCAGGTCATGCGGCACGACCGTATAACCGCAGCGCACGCCGGTAAAGCCCGCCGTTTTCGAGAAGCTGCGGAATTCGATGGCGCAGGTCTTTGCGCCCTCGACCTCATAGATCGAGTGCGGCACACCGGGCGTCGTGATGAATGCCTCATACGCCGAATCAAACAAGATCACCGCGCCCTCGCGGTTGGCGTAATCGACCCACGCTTTAAGCTGTTCCTTCGTCGCCGCCATGCCGGTGGGGTTGTTCGGAAAGCATAGATAAATTATATCTACGCGGCAGTCCGGGATCTGCGGCAAAAAGCCGTTTTCTGCCGTGCAGGGCATATAGACGATG
>UQZS01000042.1 GCA_900545625.1 uncultured Oscillospiraceae bacterium
ACCCCGGACCGACCGGTTATGAGCCGGTTGCTCTAACCAACTGAGCTAATGGCCCAAAGCCAAACTGCCTATTTATTATATCGACAAACCCTGCCCCTGTCAAGCAATTTTTACAGGAGTCGGAAAATATCTTTTATACGGCTTTTCCGCTCGCCTTCGCCCAAATACGAGGTTCTATTTGAGCGAAGGCATGCTGTTTCCCCTGTTTTAACCGTTCCCGTTCTGCGGTTTGTTTTTGCGTGCCGACAGACGCAGCAGCAGGCTGCCGAGATACACTGTGAAACAGATCGCAAAGATCCAATACGGCAAAACGTATATTACGCGATTCGCCGAATAGGTAATGACCTCCGAGGCAAAGTGCACCAGGCAATAGCTGACGGCACTGCCCAAAAGCAGGGCTGCGGCGTGCAGGAGATTCGGTTGCTTCCGGGCGGAAGCGACCAGCAGAATACAAATACATCCCAAAATGACCGTTAAGCCCGTTTCGCCAAAGCCCGCGTTTTCACACCACACGCTGTAGGAGATGCCGAAAAGCGCAGTCAAAGTACCTGTCCCAAGGAAATCCGCAAGCGAACCGCACACCGTCTTGGGACGGCGCGGCGAGGCCTGCACGGTCGGCGCGGGCTCGACAAAATCCGAAAGCAAACAGCCGATCAGAAGCAAAACGCCGCAGACCGCATACAATACGGTCTGTAAATTCTCTGCATTGGCAAACACACTGCATACGACGGCAGCCGCTGCGCCGATACACATCGTTTTTTTCAAAGCGCCGAAATCGGAAAGCCGCGAAAAATATACGCCAGCAAAAATACCGCCTGCCCCCGCCGTAATGGCAAGCACTCTGGAAACGGTCATGATTACATGGCGGATGCGCGCTTTTACATCTTTCATAATTTGCCCTTCTTTTGCGCTTGTATTTTATAAAAATTATACAGGACAAAGCTGAAAAAGAACTTCTATTTCCTGCCGTATAATTTAGAAATTCGACTGCAAAAAGCAAAGGAATCCCCGTGCAAAAAACACGGTTCAAAGCCTGTGCTTGAACCGTGTTTCGATATCCTTGCTTATAAGCTTATTCCCGCACGGTGTACGTGTCCTTTTCAAAGTCCACCGTGATTGTCGTGCCATCCGCATAAGTCGTTCTCTGGCGGCGCGTGCTGCCGAGGAATTCGTGCCTGACCATTTCCTGGTTATAAAGCTTTTCCTGAAGTGCCGCAAGCGGCAAGACGCGTTTTATCTCAGCTTGCAGCGCCGCGTCGGAAAGTAGCTCCATATCGGCAGAACGGTTGTCGTTCCCGATTTTCATATCCGTTTCTGCAAAGGGATGGAAATACGGCATGCCCGCGTTTAAAGCGCAGTGTAAAATGCCGTCCTCACCTTTCGGGATGCCCCAGTTGTGCCACCAGTTCCACGGGATCATCACGCAGTCATGGAACACAAGGCTTCCGAGCGGCACCGGGATGCCCACCGGCGCGCCGTCCTCCTGCGGGCGCAGCGTATAAGGGCCGTGATGCACCAGTGCGATCTTGTCTAAAAGCTGCATGGCGGGTTCTTCGGAGGACAGGATCAACCCCTTGTCGCTGAGATAGTCAAAGCATTCACCACGATACCGAATGCTCTCTTCCCGCGTTGCAGGGTGGTCGGGGTGGAAGCACTCGTCGCCGGGCACGACGGAGAACACATCCAAATATGCGCCCTGCACGTCCACGCCGTGCGCTTCCAATTCGCTGTACGTCTTTTCGACGAACGCCGGCGCCTGGGCGGCGCACAGGAAGGTGTGCTCACCGCCGTCCCAAATGGAGCAATACGGGTGTGAGCCGTCTACATTGGTGACCGCTTTTTCCCGATCATACGCGGGCGAAGAATAATAGAAATCGCGGTACTGGTCGTGCAATGCAAAGATATAACCGAGGCGGCGGCAGATGTCGGCAAGCGTTTTTAATCCGTCCCAGCCGCCCGCCTGCGGACAGGGCGGGAGAATATAGGGGTGGTTGTTGTCATACCCCTGCTCGCCCCAGCCGTCGGTGTGAATATAGAGCTTTTCAAGCCCCGCCGCCTTGATCTTTTGCATCTGTTCGGCGCGCGCTTCGAAGGTAGCGTACAAAAATGTATTGGTGCCGTTTGGGTCGTAAAATTTGGATGCCGGCCGGATCTGCGAATAGATCTTATGGTGCAGCACCGGGCAGCCGAGCAGGCGGCGGATGTTCGGATTTTTTTCGATCTTCTCATCAATCGAAACAAACTGCCCGGTCTCTTTTAAATAAGCGCGGTAATCTTTTGCAAGCGTATTGTAGTCGCATTCGCTATGGAACACAAAGCGTATTTTTCGCTTGTAAGACAGCTTGCCGAGCGAGGACGACCAATGCACGGAATTGACAAACGCGCCGTGTTTTCCGAACGAGGAGAACATACACGCGTCATAGGGCGTTTCGACAATGGCGCAGAAGCCGTGGCCGTCGCACACCCTGCCCCAAAACGGCATGTAGCAGTCGCCCGTGTTGATCTTGCGCAGGTAATGCGCGAAGCCAAAGGTGGAAAGGAAATTCTTTTTGTAGCCGTCCGGCAGCAAAAAGCCCTGCCGCATGGCGTCCACATGGTATGAGATCTTGCCTTTCTCTTTGGAATTGAACGGTGCGGGGAAATAGACGGCCTGCACGTCAAAACCCGTTTCATTCTCTGCGCGAAGCGAAAATTCCACGGTGTCGTCGCCTGTGATCTCGGCGGTGCAGACAAGCGTAAAATCAAGCAGCTTGCCGAACGCAACAAAATGGCTGTACCGGCAGATAACGCGGTTTTCCGTGGTTTCCACCTGCTTTTTCAATGCGCTTTGCAGCGGGCGGAAGGTGCTAATATACCGCTTACCGACTTTTTGGCGCAGGATGATATATGGCCGCCGGCCGTCGCTCACCCACGAAAATCCGTTGTGCTTGATCTCGTAATCCCCCGTTACCGGGCTAAAGGTCAGCTTGATGTTTCCGTTTTTCATGTCAATCCACCTCGATTGTAAAGCAAATCGGCGCGCTTCGGATGCCATATAATGTGCGACCGGTTTACGCCTTTATTATACAGAACGCGCACGGGTGCGGTCTTTCAAAAAACGCGCAAATCATTTAGAAAATCTGCCGTGCGAGTTTGGTCGTATTTCTGAACTTTTCGATGATATTTCGAATGGTAATCCCGCAAATTTTTTGGTACGCTGTTGGCAGCAACAGAAAAGGGGCGGTTTTATGGAATCGCAATGGAAGTACAACTACGATTATACAAAGTGCATGGTCATGAAGTTGGGGATGGCGCACCCGGATAAAACGAATTTGGACAAAAGCAAGGTCTTAATGACGTTTGAACAGGCGCTGGACTTCATCAAAAAAGTGGACGCTATCACGCAGGGCATTCCGAAAATATATTACTTAGTCGGCTGGCAGTACCTCGGGCATGACGATAAGTATCCCGATTTTTTTGAGGTAAATGAAGCGCTCAGGCGCGAACAGGACGCAACCGCCTATGACAGCTTTCGGTGGCTGTGCGAAGAAGCAAAGCAGTATCATTCCGTTGTCAGCGTACACATCAATTTCAATGATGCGTACGACAACGCGCCTTCGTTTGACGATTTTGTTCGGGCAGGTGCGCTGATCCGGAAGAAAAACGGGCAGCCGCGCGCCATCGAAAAATACAACGGGCGCGCTTGCTATAAGACCTGCTTGAAAGCCTATTGGGAATCGGGGCTGTTCAAGCGGCAGTTTGACCGCTTTGTTGAGACGTTTCCGTTTATTGCCGAAACGGGCACCATCCATGTAGACAATTTTCAGTGCTACAAAAACCAAAGCCCAGCGGTCAGCATTCGGGAAATGCAGGACGCCAGACGCAAAATGGTCGCTTATGCGCATGACAAGGGACTGGACATCACTTCGGAATTCACCTATAAGGAAACCGAAGACCTGCCGACCCGTCCGCTTTTCGGGCTTCCGCGCGAGCATCACCGCAGCGCGCCGATGGATACGGTCGGCTTCATCCCGATGACCTGGTGGTGCAATCGGCAGACAAAAAAAGAGCTGGTCGAGATCCCGCCGCAGGTATATTGCGGCGGCATGTTCCGCGAAAAGCGCTATGAAAAGATCCTGTACGGCAACATGCACGGGGAGGACATCCTCACGACGGCAAACGCGCATTGGGTCGAAGATTTTCTGCATCAGTTCGCCACGCTCCAAGTCCCCTACCATTTTCTATGCGCGCACAAGCGGCTGGCGATAGACGGTTTCGGGGGCAATTTGCACTGCACGCTTTCCGACGGGATCGAGTCGTTCGGCAATACCCAAACCATTACGCAAAACGGCGTTGTGCGTAAAGAAGGAGACACCCTGCTTCTGCCATTGGTGCAAAAAAAGGGGCAGTATATCGCGTACAGCAAAAACGGGGGCAACCGCACCTGGCACATCCCCGAAGCGGTCGGCAGCGCGGCGCAGGTATACGCGATCACCGAAAACGGGAATGCCTTTATAAACACGCTTCCGATCCGAAACGGCGATCTCACACTGCAAATTGAGCCGCGGCAGGCGCTGCTTGTGGTGACGGAAGAAGCGTAAACGTATAAGCGAGATTTTAAAAGACCCGATGCGGCTATACAACTGCATCGGGTCTTTCGGTTTTCGGTTCAACTTCCGTTGATAAAGTTGATAAGCGCCGCCGGCGTGCAGGCGGAAAGCGGCAGCGGTTCGGCGGGCTCAACCATGTTTTCCAGATAATGCGCGTCGGAATTGCGCACGATACGCTTGCCCTGCAAAAGCGGATGCCGTTCGAAATACTGCGGCAAAAATGCCTTGTGCGTAAATTCTACGGTTCGAAAATCCAGCTCTGCGTACCATTCGCCGAGCACCGACAAAACGCTGTAGGACGCACGGTCGAGGTGCGCAGGAAAGCACGCCCCGCCGAATGTGCGCACAAGCGCGGGCAGTGCGTCGATACCGATGGTGCTTGCCGTGGTCAGCAGCAGCGGTTCCGTGTCCAAGCGGTTATCCTGCGCATCCAGAACGAGCTGTTCGCCGAATATTTCGGGACGGTTGCGCACGGGCGGCAGCGTTGCGTGCACATGCTCGGAAAACGCCGCGGCAGCCGCAAGATCGGGCAGCAGGCAGACACAGTGGATCTCCTCGGCAGTACAAAGCTCCATACCCGGCACGACCGTGATCCCCTCGCGCGCACCCACTTCCATGGCAGCTGCGCAGTTGCGGCAGGAGTTGTGGTCGGTCAGGGCGATCATATCGTATCCCAAAAGCTTTGCCATACGCACCAGATTGTTGGGCGTCATATCCGTGTCGCCGCAGGGCGACAGACAGGAATGCAGATGCAGGTCGGCGTAAACGTTCATAGCAGTTTCGAGAGCGCCGCAGAGAGCGTGTAGGCGTTCTGCCCGGACAACAGGATATTCACGTCCTGCTGCTGCGCTTTCTGCTTTGCCGCATCATCGAGCGGTGCGTTCTCGCAAAGCACGATGCACGCGCAATCCGCCAATACGCTCACCGCTACGGCGTTGATATTGCCCATCACGGTAAACCAGCAGTCGCCGCTTTGCGCGCGCGACATGACCCAGCTTAAAAGATCCCCGCAGTAGCCGCCCGTGATCTCGCGGTCAAGGTCAGCTTCCACCGCCGTCTGCAATCCGATTTTTTCCGCAAATTCCCGAACCGTCATAGTCTCTCCTTTTCAGCGCACCGGCGTATAATCGAGCCTGGACGCCTCGTTTGTGGCTTCCAGCTTGAATATGACCGGGCGCAGGCCATCGTTGCAGCAACAGATCGCAACGCCCGGTTCGCGGATCCAGTCGCCGAAATAGAACGTCCCGCCCGCCGCGCCGTGCGCAAGCGCGAAAACATACTGATAGATCGCCTTCCACGCTTCGTCGCAGAAGCCGTCCGGTTTCGCGTAATCGGCGTAAAACACCTGTCCCTCTTTGAGCATCGGGCATTTGTCAAGCCCTTCAACGCCGTACTGCGCAGCGAGGTCGGCCTGTAAGGTGGTCTTTAAAACGGTGATTTTTACTTTAGTCACGGCTGTCTCCTTTTTCTTTCGCTTCGCCCGATTTGCGGAACGGCGCGGGGATCGGGATGCAGCCGCTGCCGTCGGCCGTGTCGCGCGTAAAGAACACGCAGTCCTCGATAGAGCCCTTACCGCGCACGATGTCCTCGGCAAGATCACGGCACGACGGCGCGCCGCAGGTGCCGCAGTCCAGTCCCGGCAGCAGCTTTTCGATCTCGTTGAGACGCTGCATTTTTTCCATGGCGCGGCGGATATCTTTGTCGAGTTTTAAAATATCCACGGGTTCAAGCGGCGTTTCCCAGTGCATTTCAGGCGGGATCGCAGCGCCCGACAGGCGGTTGCACGATTCCGGCAGATATTTGTGAAGCCGCAAAAGCCTTGCTTTTGCGACATAGGGGTTTTCTACCGTCAGCGGCCCGCCGACGCACCCGCCCGAGCAGGCGTTTAGTTCGATAAAATCGAGGTCGTTGAGCTTTTCGTTTTCGAGCTCTTCGAGCACCTGAATAACGTTTTCAATGCCGTCCGCCGCCAAGTATCGGTCATCCTTAAGCGCTGCGGACTCCCCGCCCGACGACGCCCAGCGCACGCCTGCAAAGCCCGAATCCGCCAACTTTTCGACCTCGTCGCGCGTGAGCTTTTCCATTTGGGCAAGCAGTATGGGATAGATATCCTTGATCCCGAACACACCGCTGACCGCAGACTTTTCGTTGCAGATCGGCTGCTTGATCGCCGAGATCTTTGCCGTACAGGGCGTGAGGAAAAAGACGCCGATGTCTTCGGGCGCAAGCCCTGTTTTCTTTTGCGCGCGCGCTCGCGCGAGCCGCGCAGCCTCCTCCATAGGGGCGTTTAAATCGAGTACATTCGGGATAAGGTTCGGGAAACGCACGCGAATGAGCCGCACAATGGCGGGACACGCCGAAGAGATGACGGGGCGCACAATGTCCTGCCGCTCCAAATAAAGCCGTGTCGCGTCCGAGACGAGTTCCGCGCCAGCCGAGACCTCGAACACATCGTCAAAGCCGAGCCGCAAAAGCGCGGTCAACACATAATTCACGTTATCGAGATTGTTGAACTGCCCGTACAGTGTCGGCGCGGGCAGCGCCACGCGGTATTTATAATCCAGAATTTCGTTGAAGGAATACCGCTCGGCATATTTCGCGTGGTTCGGGCAAATGCGGATACACTCGCCGCAGTCGATGCAGCGCTCCGAGATGATATACGCCTTGCCGCGGCGCACGCGTATGGCGCCCGTCGGGCAGCGCTTGATGCAGTTGATGCAGCCCTTGCACTTTTCCTCGTCGAGCCGAACCGAATGAAAAAAATCCTTGGAAGCCATGTGAATCGCTCCGAATCAGGAATGCTATGCGTTATTTTACGTCTACGCGCAGGTACATGGTCGTACCCTCGCCGAGTTTCGTATCAATACGCATATCGTCCGTATATTTTTTGATATTGGGCAGCCCCATGCCCGCGCCGAAGCCCAGCGCGCGGACATTGTCTGGCGCGGTGGAATAGCCCGCCTGCATGGCAAGCTCCACATCCGCGATACCGGGGCCGTGGTCTGCAAGCACCATGCGGATACAGTCCGGGTCAATGGAAACATCGATCGTTCCGCCGCTTGCATGGATGACCATATTGATCTCGCCTTCATACAGCGCGATAACGACATTGCGGATCAGAGCGGGATCAAAGCCGAGTTTTTTTAGCTGGGCTTTCACATTGCCGGACGCCTCTCCCGCGCGGGAAAAATCGTCGCCGGGCACGTCGTAATGCAGTTCGATGAGGCTCATTGGATAGCGCCTCCCCGCAAGCCCTTTTCGTACAGCATACCGCAGGCGGCGAACATGGGCAGCTGCGTGGACAGCAGTACGATGTCGCGGTCACGTGCAAGCCCCACGATGCTTTCATCCGGATGCTTACCGCGCACGAACACGATGCACTGCATATCCATCATCTCCGCCGTTCGCACCACCTGTGGGTTCACAAGCCCCGATAACAGAACCGCCTGTTCTTTTACATATGCCAATACATCGCTCATCATATCGCTGCCGCAGGCGGAAAAGACCTCGCGCTCGAGGAAGTCCTCGCCGCAGATCACTTCGGCAGACAGGATCTCCTGAATCTCACGAACCGTCATCGTCATGACCTCCTAAGGCGTAATACCATTTCTGATTTAACATTATACATAAAAAATCAGGAACACACAAGCTGTTTTTGCATATTTTCGGCAGGATGCGTGCAGATTTTCCGTTGGAACCGTTGCAGTATGTAAACCCTTGTGCTATAATTTTGTTTTTTTCGAAAGGGGTAAGCAGAGCATGAATATCGTGATCGTGGGTGACGGTAAGGTTGGCGCCGCGCTGACCGAGCATCTATCCAAAGAGGGTCACGATGTAGTCGTGATCGACAAAGACCCACGCGTTGTGGAAGCGATGGCAAACACCTACGATGTTATGGGGCTGTGCGGCAACGGCGCAAGCTACAGCGTTCAAAAAGAGGCCGGGGTGGAAAAGTCGCGCCTGCTGATCGCCGCGACCTCGTCGGACGAGCTGAACATTCTTTGCTGCCTTGTGGCAAAGAAGATCGGCGCACGCCACACCATCGCGCGCGTGCGCAATCCCGAGTATGCGCAGCAGCTCCATTTTTTCCGTGAAGAATTAGGCTTGAGCCTTGTGGTCAACCCCGAATTTGCCGCGGCAAACGAGATCGCGCGCATTCTGTGCTTCCCGACTGCGATCAATATGGAGAGCTTTGCGGGCGACCGTGTGGATCTTGCGGAGATCAAAATCGGTGAAAATAACCCGCTTGCGGGGCTGTGTGTGCGCGACATCCCCACGCGCTTCAAAGCCCGCGTGCTGCTTTGTGCGGTACAGCGCGGCGAGCAGGTCTATATCCCGGACGGCAGTTTTCAGCTGGAGGCGGGCGACCGCATCCACTTCACCTCCAAGCGCAGCGATATGGCGGCGTTCATGAAGGAACTGGGCATTTACAAGCACCCGACCAAGCATGTGCTCATCGCGGGCGGCGGCTTTAAGGTGGAACGCCTGATGGTGCTTTGCAAAACGATCGTCGCGCAAATCAAAAAGGCGATCAACGGCCGTGCCGTCGTGCCCGTTAAGGTGGACGGAAGAATGGTCGATTCCAATTATATCCGCGGGGTGCTGACGTACTTGGGCGCTTACATTGCGATGGTATGCGTTGGGCTGTTTCTTGTGTGCTTTGACGATGTGACCATGGAAGAAGCCATCGGCGGCGTTCTGACCTGCTTCAACAATGTCGGGCCCTCCTTCGGGCGCATGAGCCCGGTCGGCAACTTCGGGATCCTTTCGAGCTTTTCCAAATATGTTCTTTCCTTTTTGATGCTGGCAGGCCGTTTGGAGATCTACCCCATGCTCATCCTGTTCTACTACAAGGCATGGAAGCGCCGAAACTGAATCTACGCAGGAACCTCCCACCCGTGAGGAGCACGATGCTTTTCACGGGTGTTTGTTTTACGGATTAAGAAATATAGGTTGTTTTTCATAAGTGTTGCGCAGGAAATCGAAAGTATCTTTCCCTATTTCTGTTATACTGAAATACATCGTGATAATTTCCACTTTTTTACGTATGTTTTCGCTGGCAATGCATTGTAAAATCTGCTATGATGCCATGTGATAAGAAGCGAACAGGTGAAAAAGGAGCGTTAGTATGCCCATTTTTGTGCAAGACAATATTTTTGTGCTGGAGACCGCGCACACGCAGTATGTGTTCGGGATAGACGACGGCGGACTGAACCGTCATCTGCACTGGGGCGCGAAATGCGACCCGGCGGACTTCTTTGCAGAATCTTTCGGAGATGAAAATTCCAACCACACCATGCTCGACGAATACCGCCAGGAATACACCGTATTCGGCTCGACGATGTATCGTGAATGTGCACTGAAAGTCCGCTTTTCGGACGGCTGCCGGGAACTGGATCTGCAATACGACGGTTTTTCGCAGGAGGACGACACGCTGGAGGTGCGGTTCTCGGACCGGTACTATCCGCTTACTGTGCGGCTTTGCTACGAACTGGCCCCGGGCTTTGATGTGTTCACCCGTTGGGTGAAGCTTGAAAATACGGGCGAGCAGCCCATCCTGCTCGAAAAGGTATGCAGTGCCGAGTTTTCCCTGCCGTCACAAAAGCCCTATACGTTCCGCAACACCAACGGCGCCTGGGGCGGCGAAGGGGTGGAATGCGTGCAGACGCTCACGGGCGGCGCGCTGGTGTTTGAAAGCCGCCGCGGCATTTCCGGGCACAACCAATCTCCGTATTTCATTGCATACCAAAATGCCGATGAGTTTTCGGGCGACGTCTATTTTGCCGCGCTCGCTTACAGCGGCAATTTCAAGGTGAGCGCTGCTCGCGACCTATACAGCTTTACGCGCATCCATGTGGGGCTCAATGATTTCGATTTTTCCTATACGCTCCATGGCGGCGAATGCTTTGAAACGCCGAAGGTATTTTGCGGCCTTGCAAAAGGCTTCGGCGATATGTCGCGCCAGATGCACAAATTCGCCGTGCAAAATGTCCTGCCGAAGGCGTTTGCGGCAAAAGCCCTGCCCGTGCTTTACAACTCCTGGGAGGCGACGGGCTTTGACGTAAGCTGCGAAAATCAGATGCAGCTTGCAAAAAAGGCGGCCGCGGCGGGCGTGGAGCTGTTCGTCATGGACGACGGCTGGTTCGGCGCGCGCAACAACGACCGTGCGGGGCTCGGCGACTGGTTTGTAAACGCGGAAAAATTTCCGAACGGCTTGCAGGAGCTGATTTCGTATGTCAACAGCCTCGGCATGGATTTCGGCATCTGGGTCGAGCCCGAAATGGTCAACGCCGACAGCGATCTGTACCGCGCCCACCCCGACTGGACATACCACTACGACACGCGTACCCCGCACGAGCTGCGCAACCAGCGGGTGCTCAATCTGACACGCGCGGACGTACAGGCGTATCTGTTTGAACTGCTGGATCGCCTGCTTAAAGAAAACAACATCCGTTATATCAAATGGGATATGAACCGGCCGTTTTCCGAAACGGGCGCAGATAACCTTGAAAACCCGCAGATGCTATGGTACCTGCACACGATGGCAGTATATGATCTGATAGACCGTCTGCGCGCGCGCCACCCGCAGGTACAGTTTGAAAGCTGCGCTTCCGGCGGCGGGCGGTCAGACCTCGGTGCGCTTTCACATTTCGATGAAGTTTGGCCCAGCGACAATACGGATGCGATCGACCGCATGACGCTGCAAAAAACCTATACGCTGCTGCGACCCGTCAAGACCATGCGCGCGTGGGTCACGGACATCGGCGGCCCGAACAAGCCGACTTCCCTCGAATTTCGTTTCAACATCGCCATGCAGGGCGCTTTGAGCCTCGGCGGGGATCTGACAAAATACAGTGAAGCAGATATGGAAATTTGCCGCGAAAACGTTGCACTGTATAAAGAAATCCGCCCGCTTGTGCAGTTCGGCGATCTGTACCGGCTTGCCGATGCAGACGAGGATGAATTCCTTTGCACGCAGTATGTCAACGAAAACAAAACGGAAAGCGTCGTGTTCCTCGCCGCGCGCGGTACGCGCTTTTATAAAAAGCGTGTGATCCTGCGCCTTGCAGGGCTTAATCCCAAGCGGCAGTATCGGCTGGAATTTGGCGATCAGACGCTTGTCAAAAGCGGCGCTTACTTTATGGAGGCAGGATTTTCCGCACATATTCGCGGTGCGGACTATAATGCGGTGTTGCGGCTGTTCGCGGTTTGACGGCGGATACCCAAATTTTTGACAGACAAAGCCCCGAGGGAACTCCCTCGGGGCTTACGCTTGCTTGCGTCTTTACAAAGTTTACATCTGCATATCCATGTCGCGGTGCGGGATGCGGCCGTCGAGAAATTCCGCGCCGTATTCCCGAAAGCCGAACTTGTTATAGAAAGGAACGGCGTAGGACTGCGCGCTGACATACGCGCGCTTAGCGCCCGCTTCCTTCGCGCGGGCAAGCAACGCTTCTACCACCGCCGCGCCGAGATGCCGTCCGCGGTACGCCTTTAAGACGGCGATGCGGCCGAGCTTTGCGGTACCGTCTGCAAGCAGCACCAGCCGTCCGGCGGCAACAGGCACATCCCCGTCGAGGATCACGAGGTGCGGGCAGGATTTGTCGTATTCGTCAAATTCCTCATCGAGCGTATAGCCCTGCTCTTCTACGAACACGGTTTTGCGAACGGCGGCGCAGGGCGTGTAATCCTCGCCGCTTTCATACCAAACCGTTTTCATTTCGTTTTTTTCCCGTTCACAGGCTGCACGGCGAATTTGAATTCGATCTCATCACGGAACGTAAAGCGGTACTGCTCGAGCGCGTCGGGACCGCAGGCATTGGAGCCCGCGCCGCGCATAAAGCCGTCGATCGAAAGGAAGGTCGTGTTCTGCGCGCGCAGGTCTTCGCGGTGCTTCGCTTCACACAAAAGGGCCTGCGTATAGTCATGCACGCTGAAGCTGAATTTCGGAAGTCCGATCACGGCGATGCCGTCGCCGTTCGCGTCGGTCAAAGTTAAGCGCTTTGTGCCGCCGTGGTTGCCGTTGTCCTGCGGCTTGATGTAATTTTCGTGCATTTCGGCGACTGTGCTCTTATAAAGCCCCACCGGGGACTGGGCATTGAAATCGCACAGGTTTTCGCGCTCGCCGCGGCCGTAGTATGCAACGTTGGAGAATGCTGCGGGCAGCTCGACCGTCACACCGAAGCGCGGCAGATCCTTGCCGCCGAACATCGTGCGCTCCAATTCCGCTTCGACGACCATGGTGCCGTCCGGGAACACGCTGTATTCCAGTTCACAGAAATACCAAGCCGGCTTGCCTGCGGTCATTTTGTATTTGGCTTTGACGCGCACGCAGTCACTCTGCTCTTTCGCATCCATGCCGACAAAGACCGGTTTTATAAGCGGCAGCTTTTTGCGGTTCCACTTCGGCGTCCAGGCGTAGGAATCGTTGTCGAGCGGGGCACGGTAGATATTCGGCACAAAGCCCGTTTTTCCGGCGGCGGGCAAGGTGTTCAGACGCTCCTTGCCGCCGACCTGATAGCTTTCCAGCGCGCCGGTTTCACAGCTGAACACCACGCGGCAAAGGTCGGACGTGATCGTATACTGCTCCCCGCTCTTTGCAAGTGAGATCTTATTGCTTTTGTCAATGTGCAGGTCGTTCGGGACATCCCGCAGCACAAACTGCTCATGTGCGATCGCCTCGCCGCTTTGCGTGTCAACGTATGTCATGTTCAGAAGGATGTCCGCATCTTTGCGGATCTCGCCGAGCGGGAATTCCAGCGTCTGCTCGCCGCAGGGCGGGACGTTCGTTTGCAGTTCGCCCGTTGTCTTGGTCACGCCGTTTTCCACAAGCGCCCACTGCACGGTGATATAGTCCGAAGCGCGGAAGCGGTTGGTGTTGCAGAACGTATAGGTCGCCGCATCCACCTGCTTTGCGCGCAAGGGGCGGTAGACCTCTTTCATCTCCAGTGCGCCCGTGTGCGGCGTGCGGTCGGGATAGAACAACCCGTCCACGCAGAAATTGCCGTCGTGCAGTTTCTCGCCATGGTCGCCGCCGTAGGTGTATTCGTATTTATATTTCTTATCGTCCTTGTCGTGATGCACCGCATGGTCGCACCACTCCCAAATGCAGCCGCCCATCAGCTTATCGCTTGAATAAAATGTCTGCCAATAATCCTCCAGACTGCCCGGGCCGACACCCATAGCGTGGGCATATTCACACAGAAAGAACGGCTTGCCGACATATTCTTTGCCGCGCGTATCATCGCGGGTCTTTTGGACGTTTTGGATGTCGGTATACATTTCCGAGATCACGTCGTAACCCTTGCGCTTGGTGCGGATGACGCCCTCATAATGCACGGGGATCTCGGGGCATTCTTTTTTCAGATAGGCACAGCAAGCGTCCTGATTCGCGTAGCCGCCGGATTCGTTGCCCAAAGACCACATGGTCACGCACGGATGGTTGCGGTCACGCATATACATACGGCGCACGCGGTCGAGATAGCGCGGCTCCCACTTGGGGTCATGGCTGATGAGATTGGGTTTATACAGCTTATGCGGGCCTACGGAACCCGTGCCGTGCGTTTCGATGTCCGCTTCGTCCACCACATAAAAGCCCATAACGTCCGCGAGTGTCAACAGCATCGGGTCGGGCGGATAGTGCGAGGTGCGGATGGTGTTGACGTTATACTGCTTCATGAGCCGCAGGTCTTTTTCAATGTCCGCCGCGGTCATCACATAGCCCGTCACGGGGTGGCTGTCGTGGTGGTTGACGCCCTTCATTTTGATATGCACGCCGTTGAATTTGAATACGGCGCCGTCGATGGAAACCGTCTTGAAGCCCGTCACATTGCGTACAACGGACAGGGTCTCCCCGCCCTTTTTAAGCGTCAGCAGCAATTCGTAAGTCTTCGGCAGCTCAGCGCTCCATTCTTTGACCGCAAGATTTTCAAAGGCAAACTTTGTGTCGGAGGCTGCGGGTTTTTCTTCGGCTGCAAGCACGGTACCGCCATCCAAAAGCGCTGCTTCAAGCGTGCAGCCGTCTTCAGCACCGAGCACCTCGGCGTGTATGTGCAGCGCGTATGTCCCATTGTTTTCACGCGCCGTTTTGACTTCAAAGTCGTTAAGATAAGTCCCGTCCAGCTCGTAAAGCAGCACGTCACGGAAAATACCCGTTTCGCGGAACATATCCTGGCATTCGAGATACGTGCCTGTGCACCAGCGGTGCACCACGCACAGCAGCTCATTTTCACCCTCCTGCACAAAGGCGTTCAGGTCAAACTCAGCAGTGTTGTGCGCGCCCTCGGAATAGCCGACCGTCTTGCCGTTTACGTATACATCCAAGCACGGCGCAACGCCTAAGAAGCTCAATATGTAGGTCTTGGAAAGGTCTGTAACCGTGAAGGTGGTACGGTACACACCGACCGCCATTTCCTCAGGCAGTTCAGGCGGCATTAGGTGGAATTCATACCGTGAATTGAGATAAACGGGCGGACGATACCCTGTGCGCTGCCATGTGGAAGGCACCTGCACGCGGTCGAACTGCACGCGCTCGGTATCAAACTCTTTCGGTACGAGCGCGGTCTTTTCGTAATACTTAAAGTCCCACTCGCCGGAAAGCACCCGCACCATGTCGCTTCTAAAGCGTTCGGTCAGGCAGTTTGTTTCGTGAAGCGCCGTTTTGTCCCGGTACGGGATAAAATACGCGCGCGCGGCGCGTTTGCCCGCTTCCATCACATCAAAACTACGGTAATTGTCTCGGTTGAGCGAATATTGCATATTCGGGTCCCCCTTGTTCTGCGAAATAGTCCATACAGTGCACATGGTAGCATATTTTGACTCGTTTGGCAATTCCATATGTGAAAAAATTGACACAAAGATACAAAAATTTATGCCGCCCGTTTGGAACGGGCGGCGCTTCAGCAATTATTTTTCCTGCGGCAGAACGGCCTGCCACGCTTCCAAAAGGCGTTCGAACGTCCACGCCGCGTTCGCGGGACTTGTCGACGGCAGGCACTGTGCAGGCAATCCTGTTTTCGGCAGCAGATAGCGGTCATACAGCTTCCCTGCCGTTTTGCCGTTTGTAAACACGCGCGCGATCTGCGAATGCGCCAAAATCGGCGTTAAGTCATTGGGCACGGCGTGTTGGATGCTTGCATCCGAAGAGCCCGTGATCTCGCACGAAGCGATGACATCCCACAGCGCAAAATGATGTGTGAGGATGAGCCTCTGTTTTTCGGAGATGGTTTCGGGCGTGGGCTCGCCGACGAGTGCCGAAATCACGCGCCAAAAGCGGTTTTGCGGATGCCCGTAAAAGAAATTCTGCGCGCGGGATTTGACGGATGGAAAGCTGCCTAAGATCAGCACGCGGCTGTTTTGATCATACAGGGCAGGAAACGGGTGGGAAAGGCGTTCGGGTGCCGACATATTGCGCGTCATGCGAACACAAAGGTCGTCACGGACTGTGCGGGGACTTCGCCCGTGTATGCGCCGTCCTGCTGTATGAGAGGCGACGTGACTTCTTCAAGATCGTGCTGTGCGTCCGTCAGGTATGCCTGCGCCTCGGAGATATTCGCGTCGCTGTCGAACCGCAGGGTGCAGCTTTGCGCGGTATCGGCGGAATTGACAACAATGACTGTGATCTTTTCGCCGTCGGAGAAGGCGACTGAGGAAAGCGGGCTTTCTTCGTCAAGCTTTGTGCGGATGCGCAAATCACCCGGCTCGACAAAGCGCGAGAAGTTCCCCAATGCCCAAAGGCGCTTGGTCGTTTCGTAGGTGTGCGCGTCGCGGTCCACATAGATAAGTCCGTCGCGGTAATCGTAAGCGGAAACGGCGATCCAATAGCTCCAGCTTTCAGCGTTAAGGATCGTCAGATCCTCGATCATGGTTTGCGCGAGCACCAGCGCGGAATCCATGGTCACATCCTTGCCGTTCACCATTTCCGTCCACTCCGTGCACGCCACGGCGAGGTCCGGGTAGTGCCAGCGCAGATACCGCGCGGTCTTTTCCTTATCCTCCGCCGTTCCCCAATAGGAATGGGTGTCCACCGTTTGGAACACGGCGGAAAGCGCATCGTCGTCGGCAATGGCTTCGAGATACCGTTTAAGCGTATCGCCGAACGGCTGCCCGGATTCAAACATGGACAGCGAGACGGTATCCGTCATGCCGCGCGCCTGCATTTCGGCAAGGAACACCTTATAGATCGCGACGACCTCTTCAGGCTCATAATGGCAGCCCTCCTGCCCGCCCTGCCACGTCCACTGCGGCTCGTTGATCGGTGAAACGGCAGTCACGGGGATACCCTCGGCACGAAAATGCGCGGCAGCGTCAAGCACATAGTCCGCAAAGTTTTGGTACTGCGACGCATCCAGATTCGGCAGGGAAAAATAGTGATCCGTGCCATTCTCGTCGGTATAATCGAGCCGGGAGGTGTCAGGATCGGAATGGGTCTTACCGTTGATCCTCATGGTGTCGGGCGCACTG
>UQZS01000043.1 GCA_900545625.1 uncultured Oscillospiraceae bacterium
CTGTTGTATTTGTACAATGAAAACTAAATAAGGAGGTGCTCCTGTGGCATATGTAATCATTGCGATTATTGCTGTAGCTATTACATTGCTGATCGCAGTACCCACCACTGCCAACATTGCCGTAAAGAAAAAAACGGAAAAGGACGCAGAGACCATCGGGACTGCAGAGGTAAAGGCAAGAAGCATCATAGATGAAGCATTGAAGACTGCTGAGACAAAGAAGCGCGAAGCTCTCCTGGAAGCAAAGGAAGAAAATCTCCGCACCAAGAACGAATTGGAAAAAGAGACAAAAGAGAGAAGAAGCGAACTCCAGAAGTATGAAAAACGTGTTTTATCCAGAGAAGAAGCTCTTGACAAGAAAGCAGATGCCTTAGAAAAAAGAGAGGCAGAGTACACAGCAAAGGAAGCAGACTTAAAGAAAAAAGAAAGAAAAGTTGACGAATTACAGGAACAGCGAGTACAGGAACTGGAAAGAATTTCAGGTCTTACCTCCGAACAAGCAAAAGATTATCTGTTGAAAACTGTTGAAGATGAAGTAAAAATTGACACCGCAAAACTTTACAAGGAACTGGAAAGCAAAGCAAGAGAAGAAGCTGACAAAAAGGCAAAAGAATATGTAGTAACTGCTATACAGAAATGTGCAGCAGACCATGTGGCAGAAGCTACGATTTCTGTTGTACAGCTTCCCAGCGATGAGATGAAGGGAAGGATCATCGGGCGTGAGGGACGCAATATCAGGACCCTGGAAACGCTGACCGGCGTGGACCTGATCATTGACGACACGCCCGAGGCGATCACCGTTTCCTGTTTCGAGCCCGTGCGCCGCGAGGTTGCGCGCTTAACGCTCGAAAAGCTCATTTCCGACGGCCGCATCCACCCCGCGCGCATCGAGGAAATGTATGAAAAATCCCGCCGCGAGGTCGAGCAGACCGTCCGCCAGACCGGCGAGCGTGCTGTGATCGACGCAGGCGTGGGCAGCGTACATCCCGAGCTCGTCAAGCTTTTGGGAAGGCTCAAGTACCGCACCAGCTACGGGCAAAACGTTCTGAGCCATTCTCTGGAGGTCTCGCACCTTGCGGGGCTCATGGCAGCGGAGATCGGCGCGGACGCCAAAACGGCAAAGCGCGCAGGGCTGCTGCATGACATCGGCAAAGCGCTCGACCGCGAGTTTGAAGGCTCGCACATCGACCTCGGTGTGGAATACGCTAAAAAGTACCGTGAAAACGATCAGGTGGTGCACGCCATCGCCGCGCACCACGGCGACATCGAGGCCAAAACCATTGTGGCGTGCCTGGTGCAGGCGGCGGATGCCATTTCCGCAGCGCGCCCCGGCGCACGGCGTGAAAACGTCCAGAATTACATCAAGCGCCTGGAAAAGCTGGAGGAGATCGCAACTTCCTTTGCGGGCGTGGAAAAATCCTTTGCCATTCAGGCGGGCAGGGAGATCCGCATCATGGTGAAGCCCGACGTGATCTCCGACGACCAGATGACCATCGTTGCGCGCGACGTCGTGAAGAAGATCGAGGAAGAACTCGAATACCCCGGGCAGATCAAGGTGCATATCATCCGCGAAAACCGGGCAATCGACTACGCAAAATAAACGCTTTTCGCCGCCCTGATTCTGCCGAGAGTCAGGGCGCGCGCTCTTTTCCGGCAATTTCTGAAAGGAACTTCGGATGAACTTAAAGCGGTGTACGATCCTGTTTATAGGCGACGTGGTGGGCGACGCGGGGCGCCGTGCGCTTTCGCGCGTGCTGCCGCGTCTGAAAAAGGAATACGGCGTGGATGTCTGTATTGTCAACGGCGAAAACGCGGCGCAGGGCAACGGACTCACCCCCGATGCGGCGCACGAGCTGTTTTCGGCGGGCGCGGACTGCATCACGGGCGGCAACCATACCTTCCGCCGCCGCGAGATCTATGGCTTTCTCGACGAAACGGATTTCTGTCTGCGTCCTGCCAATTACGGTGAACGCTGCCCCGGACGGGGCTTTTGCGTAGTGGACAAGGGCAGCGTGCGTGTCGGGGTTGTAAATCTTTTGGGCACGGTGTTTTTAGAACCGCTCGAAAACCCGTTCGACTGCGCGGACCGCTCGCTCGAAAGCCTCGCGGACGATGTACATTTCACCGTTGTGGATTTCCATGCCGAGGCGACCGCCGAAAAGCGCGCCATGGGGTTTTATCTTGACGGGAAGGCCGCCGCTTTGGTCGGTACGCACACGCATGTGCAGACCGCCGACGAGCAGATTCTGGAGGGCGGCACGGCATATATCACGGATCTCGGCATGACCGGTCCCAAGCAATCGGTGCTCGGCGTTGAACCGGCGCTTGCCATTGAAAAAATGCGCACGCACATGCCCGTGCGCTTTCAAAATCCCGCAGGCGCCTGCCTTGTGCAGGGGCTGCTTGCGGAAATCGACAAAACGACCGGGAAGGCGCTTTCGGTACAGCGCATTTCCCTTTGCGACGGCGAGACGCCGGGAGGAACGCCATGCGCCGCAGAACGATAAAAATTTTGTGTGCGCTGCTCGCACTGCTTTTGCTTTTGACCGCGTGCACGGACACGACCGAGGACGGCGGCACTTCGGGTGACGCCGGGGAAGCCGGGGAGAGCGCGCAGACTTCGTTTCCCCTGACGCTGCCGTATTATCCGAATGATTCCCTGAATCCGTACTTTGCCGCCTCCGCGCTCAACCGTGCGCTCGCTTCGCTTTACTGCGAGCCGCTGTATCGCGTCGCGTCGGACTATACGGCGCGCGCCGTCCTCGCAGCAGACGCGCAAAACAGCGGGACGACGCTGACCGTTACACTCGCCGGCGCGTCTTTTTCCGACGGCGCAGCGCTTTCGGCGGCGGACGTGGTCTATTCCTTTGAACGTGCAAAGGAAAGTGATTGGTACGCGTCGCGTCTCAGCTCCATCACCGCCGCGCGCGCGGCGGGTTCGCAGGTGGTGTTCACACTCACCGCGCCCGATGTATATGCGGTCAATCTTTTGACCTTCCCCATCGTGCGCAGCGGCACGGCGGATAACGCCGAAAGCGTGCCGACAGGCACGGGCGTATTCACCCTTTCCGCCGACGGGACGCTTGCCGATAACCCGGCGTCGCAAAAGACGTGCGCGGCGCAGAGCGTGTCCCTGTATGCGGTCAAGGACACGGCGCATCTTGCCAACGCTTTGGAGATCGGCAACATAAGCTACCTGTTTGACGATTTTGACGACGGCACCTATTCGCGCCCCTCGGCACAGTCCACGTTCGTTACGATGAATAATCTCGTGTATCTCGGGGTAAACGGAACGGGCGTTTTGCAGTCTGCGGCGGTGCGCACGGCGATCTATTATGCAGTGGATCGGGTAAATCTTGCCGCCTCGGCCTATCAGGGCTGCGCCGAAAGCTCGGCACTGCCGTTCCACCCCGCGTTTTGTACGGCGCAGGGGCTTACGGCGGGCACGACTGCGGCGGACGCGGATACGGCGGCGGACATCCTTTCACGCCTCGGCTATAACCGGTATACGGCGGACGGGCTTCTGACCAACGGGACAAGCACGCTCCAAATGACGCTGCTGGTCAATTCCGAAAACACCTTCCGCGTCACAGCGGCGTATGCGATCGCAGAAGCATTGAATGCCGCAGGCTTTTCGGTCACGGTCGAAAGCCTGCCCTCCGCCGAATATTTGGCGCGTATCGCCGCCGGGCAGTTCACGCTGTATCTCGGCGAAGTCAAGCTCGGCGAGAATTTGAGCCTGTCACCGTTCTTTTCGGCGGGCGGCGCGGCTTCTGCGGGGATCGACCAGACCTTACCCGTATGCAGCGCCTACACGTCGTTTTGCACGGGGGAAACGGATGCAGCCGCGTTCTGCGAAGCGTTTTTAGATGACATGCCGTTTATCCCGCTGTGCTACCGCGCGGGCTTGGCCTCTTATAACGCGCAGATCGCGCCGGATTTTTCAACGGCGGCGTATGACATGTACGGGGATATTACCCTGTGGCAGGCAAGCCGGTAACTGACATTTTTGCTACCTTTGCTTAAGAAAGGCGGAACAAACTTATGAATACGGTATTTCGCATGATCGCGGTCGTCGTTTCGGCGCTGCTGTCGATCTTAGGCGTCGGCGTCGGTTCGGGCACGCCCGAGGACGGGCTGTTCGGCGACGCATCCGAGGGTGTGATCGCGACGCCGGAAACCACGCTGACCGTGGACGCCGGGCGCGTCACGGGGCAGATGACGCATAAGGCGACGGGTTTTTTGTATGGCTTTGCCGAACCCGACGTGCCCAGTGAGAACACGCTGTCCGCGATCGGCGTCTATACGGCGGTCGCAAAGCCCCAAGCGGGTTTGCAGCACCCGATGGGCGACGTAACGCAGGTGTATGAGACGTTCTTTAACGCAGGCGGCGAATATCTGCAGGTGTATTGTCAGGATAAGATCGATACCTGGTATTACCAGCCCCCGGCGGGCGGGCTGACCGCCTACTATGACATGCTGCGCGAGATCGTCACCGACATCAACAATGCCGTGGACGAGGAATACCGCAGCCGCATCGTGTATTACCCCTTCAACGAACCGGACGGCGGCGGTGTGAAAACGGGCTGGTTCTCGAACAGCGGCTTTTCGGCGGAGTATAACGAGGCGTTCAAGACCTGCTACGACATCATAAAAACCATCAACCCCGAAGCGAAGGTCGGCGGCCCAAATTTTCAGGGCTATACCGATAACAACGCAAACCAGATGGAAACGTTTTTGACCTTCTGCCGCGACAACAACTGCCTGCCGGACGTCATCTCGTGGCATGAGTTGAACGAGATCGACACGGGCCTTTCGAGCTTCACGGGGCATTATGCGCAGTACCGTGCGCTGGAGCAGTCTTTAGGGATCGACCCCATTGAGATCTGCATCACGGAATACGGCGCGAAGAGCAGCAACGCCATGCCGTCGAACTCGCTGAAATGGATCAGCGTCTTTGAAGCGACCGACACCGCCGGCTGCCGCGCCTATTGGCGCACGGCGAACAACATGAATGACCTGACGGGCGATTATAATTCCCCGAACGCCGACTGGTGGGTCTACAAATGGTATGCCGAAATGCTCGGCGACGAGCTTTCGGTCACATCCTCTAATGCAGGCGTGCTGCGCGGGATCGCGTCATGGGATGCCGAGGACAGCGCGCTGGACGTCATCTATGCGGGCGCGAACAGCGACGGCGACGAAACGCGCGTGACGATCAACAATTTGACACAGACCTTCGGCGCCGTTTCGCAGGTGCATATGCGCGTGGAGTCGGTGGATTTCGTGGGATTGACGGGCGAAATGCTCGAGCCCGTGCTGCTCTATGACGGCGATATGCCCGTCACGGACGGCACGGTCACCTGGCAGGACGGTATCACGACCTCCGGCGCCTATAAGATCACGCTGACCCCCGCCACGGGCAGCGCGACTTACGAAAACCCCTATCGTCCCATTCGTGTGGAGGTCGAAGCCGGCACCAATATGATTGAAATGCCCACCAATTCCGCCACCGGCGGCGACAAGTGGAACGACAACTATACTTCTTATGCAAAATCCAACGGCAGCTATTGCACCAGCGGCAAAAGCCTGCCCGGCAGCAATTCCACCCTGCCCTATCAGGACAAGACCTTTGATTCGGTGGATGTGACCTACAACGTCACGATCCCCGTCTCGGGCGTGTATAAGTGCGATTTTGTATACAGCAACCAGCATCTGGCATCGAACGGCGACCGCGCGCCCGTCAAGATGACGATCCAGTGGAACAATGCGGACGACTACACGGAGATCATGCTCGAAAATACATACACGGTCGCGTATATGGACATGGCGACCGCGTACAAATACATCCCTGCCGGGTCTTATACCGTTAAAACCACGGTCACGACCTACGACAGCACGGAGCTGGGGCTTTACGACATCGGCTTCGACTTCATGCAGCTGACGGCGGTGGATATCGACGCAGACAGCGTGGAAGACTATGAGACAAGGGAGATCACACTTTCTGCTGAGCGCAACGAGACGGAAGACGGATTTAAGAAGTTTATGCTTGTCACATCGGACGGCGGGTATTATGACCTGTCCACGAACGGCACGGGCGCAGCGCAGGTGTATCTCGACGGCACGAACGTCGGCGAGACGGCGCTGGAGGGCTTTTCGACCGTATACCTTCGCAAGGGTGTGAATTACATCGCGTTTGACACGGCTACGCCGCCGACACAGATCACCCTGCAAAAGAACACGGCGAAAACAGAAAACGAGATCCCCGCCAACGCTTCGACCGTCTCCCTTTCGGGGAATGCGGTCTTAGTCGAAAACGCGCTGTCGCCTACGGGCTGGAACATCGGCATGATCGCGGGCAACGGTACGGACGGCGTGACCTTCGGCTTCAATGTGCCTGCGGCGGGCTGGTACCGCATCACGCTTTCCTATGCCAACGACCAGTGCTTCGGCAGCCATGCCTATAACCCACAGCAGATCGACCGATACGCGAGCATCATCTTAAACGGCGAAGATCTCGGCAAGGCGTATTTCCGCAACACGCAAAGCTGGAACTATTACAGCGAAAAGACATTGACGCTCTACTGCACTTCGGGGTATAATGAATTGCAGCTCATCAATGACGGCAGCTATGTTTGGTGGGGCGAGGGCGACAGCGTGACCATCTCAAGCGGCGCAACCATGAGCCGCGCAGACATTTACGCCCCTGATTTTGCGGGCATCACCGTTGCAGCTGCCTTTTCCGAACAGTAAAAAGGAGTGTGTGCCATATGATCCGTATTGAAAACCATCTCGGCACGATTGAGATCCACGACAACTTTTTTTCCGATTTGATCGGGCACACCGTGACCTCCTGCTTCGGCGTGGCGGGCATGGCGAACAGCGGCGCTTCACAGGGGCTGCGTTCGTTTTTCTTCCGGCGGCGTAAGTATCTCGATCAGGGCGTGCGCGTAGACTCGAACGGCAGCGAACTGACGATCAGTCTGCACATCCTTGTGACCTACGGCGTCAACATTGCCGCGATCGCGGACAGCATCACCAACAAGGTGCGTTACACGGTCGAGCAGGCGACAAGCCTTGCCGTCCAAAAGGTCAACGTCTTTGTAGACGGCATGACGGCTTGATGGGAGTGTTACAGTGATTACAGGACGAATGCTGAAAAATGCCCTGATCTCGGGGGCAAATAACCTGCAAAACCACCGCACGCAGGTGGATGCGCTCAACGTGTTCCCCGTCCCCGACGGCGACACGGGCACGAACATGTCGCAGACCTGCGGCTCGGCGGTGCGGGAATTGCAGGTGTGCGGTGACGAAATGTCTGTGGGCGAGATTGCAAAGAAAGCGGCGAACGCCCTGCTGCGCGGCGCACGCGGGAACTCGGGCGTCATCCTTTCGCTGATCTTCCGCGGCGTGTCCAAGGGCTTCAAGGGGCTTGAGACCGCCGACGGCAGACAGCTTGCCGCAGCCTTCCAAATGGGGCAGGAATCCGCCTATAAGGCGGTCATGAAGCCTACGGAGGGCACCATCCTCACCGTTGTGCGCAAAGCGGCGCAGGCGGCGGTGCAGGCGGATGAAGCGGATGAAAAAAAGGTCATTGCCGTTCTTTGCGATGCGGCAAGGGCAGCGCTTGCCGAAACACCGGAACTGCTGCCCGTACTTAAAGAAGCGGGCGTGGTGGACGCCGGCGGGCAGGGCTTTTTATACATGCTCGAAGGCATGCGCGCCGTTATCGCGGACGGCGTTATGATCCAAAGCGATGCGGAAGGGGAGAAATCCGCTGAAAAGGAAAGCCGTGCCGAAAAATATCCGTACCGCTGCTCGCTGCGCGTCCAAACAGGGCAGAGTGCCGCGGGAAGCGTCGAAAAACTGCGCGCATACCTGCAAAACACCGGCGACGGCTGGCAGGCGGAAGAGACGGCGGACGGCATTTCGGTGCGTGTGGATACGGCAGAACCCGACGGCGTGCTGCGCGCGGCGCTCGTTTGCGGTACGCTGCACGATGTGAAGATCGAATACCGGGCGGACAGCGCCGAAACAGCAGGAATGCAAACGCCGCCCCCCGCGCCCGAACAGGCGGCGCCGGACACAGCGCGACCTGCTGCACCCGTGCGCGTCGAGCCTGAAAAGGAGTACGGCTTTGTTGCCGTGGCGGCGGGCGAGGGGCTCGAGCAGCTCTTTTATGAACTCGGCGCAGACAGGGTCGTCTCGGGCGGGCAGACCATGAACCCGAGCACGGATGACATTTTGAACGCCATCCAGGCGACCCCCGCGCGGCATGTGTTTGTGCTGCCGAACAATAAAAACATCATCATGGCGGCGGAACAGACCGTGCATCTTGCCGACCGCGGCGTGAGCGTGCTTGCCACGCGCACCGTGCCGCAGGGCATCACCGCCATGCTCAGCTTTGACGAGGATTTAAGTCCCGAAGAGAACCACCTGCAAATGATGAAGGCCGCCGGCGGCGTGCACACCGCGCAGGTGACCTTTGCCGCGCGCGACAGCGAGATGCGCGGCGAGCGTATCAAAAAAGGGCAGATGCTCGGCATGGAGGACGGCAAGATCACGCTGGTGAGCGACGATCTGCTCGACACCGCCTACCGCGTCACGCGCCGCCTTGTGAAAAAATACAGCGGCTCGCTTGTGACCGTGTTTTACGGCGCAGACGCCGACGAAGCACAGGCAAATGCACTTGTGGAGCGGCTGCAGGCGCGCTTCCCGAATGTGGAGATCAACTGTGTCAGCGGCGGGCAGCCGGTCTACTATTTTCTCGTTTCCGTGGAGTAAGAAGAATCGGATGGGGGCGAAAGCATGCAGCTCAAAGCACCGATCCAATATGTCAAGGGTGTCGGTCCGACGCGCGCCGAGGCTTTTAAAAAGCTTTCGGTCACGACGGTCGGCGCCCTTCTGCGCTATTATCCGCGCGCGTATGAGGATTGGAGCCGGGTGGTCCCCATCCGCGAAATGCCCGAAAACGAGACCTGCTGCATTCGCGCCACAGTCTGTCACCGGCCGACGAAGATCCGCGTGCCGGGCGGACTGCTGCTTTATAAGACCACTGTGACCGACGGCGCGGGGCTTTTGAACCTCACTTTTTTTAACAACAAATATATCGGCAATCAGCTCAAAGAGGGCGAGGAATACCTGTTCTTCGGCAAGGCGGCTTACAACAAATACGGTGCGCGTGAAATGGCGTCGCCGCTCTTTCAAAAGCCGCACAGTGCCCACCGCATCCGCCCGATCTATCCGTCGAGCGCCGCGCTGCCCTCCAAGACGATCGAACGCTGTGTGCAGAATGCGCTCGATTCGCTCGACGCGCCCATCCCCGATTTCCTCCCCGAAGAAGTGCGCACGCAAAACGGGCTTTGCACGCTGGACGAAGCCATCCGAGGCATCCATTTTCCGCCGGACAACAAAACGCTTGAAACGGCGCGCAAGCGGCTGATCTTTGACGAGCTGTTCCTGTTGCAGCTTGGGCTTTTGCAGATGAAAACGCGCGCGCAGACACATACCACCGGCTGCGTGATCCTGCGCGACAAAACGCAGGATTTTGCGGCGCACCTGTCTTTTACCATGACAAACGCGCAAAGCCGCGCCGTGCGCGAGGCTGTAGCGGATATGCGCTCGGGCGAGCCGATGAACCGCCTTTTGCAGGGGGACGTTGGTTCGGGCAAGACCGCCGTTGCGGCGGCGCTCGTGTATACGGCGGCGGCAAACGGCTTGCAGTCAGCGGTCATGGCGCCGACCGAAGTGCTTGCCGAGCAGCACCTGCGCACCTTTGAAGATTTCTTTACGGGCACAAATGTCCGCACCGCCCTTTTGACGGGCTCCATGACCGCCGCCGAAAAGCGCGCGGCCAAGGCAGCGCTTGCCGACGGCTCGGTGCAGCTTGCGGTCGGCACACACGCGCTCATCCAGGAAGATGTGGATTTCAAGCGGCTCGGGCTTGTGGTGACGGATGAGCAGCACCGCTTCGGCGTTGCACAGCGCGCCACGCTTGCGGCAAAGGGCGACAGCCCGCACATCCTCGTCATGTCTGCAACGCCCATCCCGCGCACGCTCGGGCTGATGCTGTACGGGGATTTGGACGTTTCGGTGCTTGACGAGCTGCCTCCCGGGCGGCAGCCTGTGGAGACCTACTGCGTGGGTACGTCTTACCGCCCGCGCATCTACAATTTCCTGAAAAAACATATCCAAAAGGGCTTGCAGGGTTACATCGTCTGCCCGCTGGTGGAAGAGGGCGAAAGCGACCTTGTTCCCGCACAGGAATACTATGCCGAATTGCAGAACGGTGCGTTCCGCGGCTACCGTTTGGGGCTTTTGCACGGGCGCATGAAGCCGAAGGAAAAAGAGAAGGTCATGCGCGCATTCGCAGCGGGCGAGATCGACCTGCTTGTCTCCACGGTCGTTATCGAAGTCGGTGTGGACGTGCCCAACGCCGTCGTGATGGTGATCGAAAACGCCGAACGCTTCGGGCTCTCGCAGCTGCACCAGCTGCGCGGCAGGGTGGGACGCGGCAGTGAAAAATCCACCTGCATTTTGGTATCCGACGCACAGAATGAAGAGGCGAAGGCGCGCTTCAATGTGCTGTGCGAGACTACAGACGGCTTCAAGATCGCGGACGCGGATCTGAAACTGCGCGGCCCCGGCGATTTCTTCGGCAAGCGCCAGCACGGCCTGCCCGCCCTGCGGTTGGCGGATCTGCTGCGCGACACGGGGATGCTTATGACCGTGCGACGCGCGGCGGAACAGCTCCTGCAAACCGACCCAACGCTTGAAATGCCTGAACACGCGGCGCTTCGGAAACAGACGGACAAAATGTTTGCCGCCGCAAGCGTCGGATGAAAGGAATCGATATGGAAACAACGAATACATACAGCTTAGGCGCGCATCTGTCGTGCGCGAAGGGCTTTTTGCATATGGGAAAAGAGGCAAAAGGCGCCGGCATGAACACCATGCAGTTCTTCCTGCGCAACCCGCGCGGCGCGTCGGCAAAGCCGCTCGATGAGAGGGACGCGGCGGCGCTGCGGGCGTTCCTTGCGGAAAACGGATTTGCCCCCGTTGTGGCGCACGCGCCATACACACTCAACCCCTGTTCGCCGGATGACCGTGTGCGCGAGCTCGCGGGGGAAATGCTCGCGGACGATCTGCGGCGGATGGAACATCTGCCGGGGAATTTTTACAATTTCCACCCCGGCTCGCGTTTAAAGCAGCCTTTGGATGCGGCAGTGGACGCGATCGCGGGGCTTTTGAACCGGCTGCTCACGCCGGAGATGCACACGACCGTGCTTTTGGAGACGATGGCAGGCAAGGGCAGTGAGGTCGGCGGGAGCTTTTCAGAGCTGCGCGCGATCCTTGACCGTGTGGATTTGCAGGACAAGGTCGGCGTGTGCCTGGATACCTGCCATGTTTGGGACGCAGGCTATGACATTGCCGAAGATCTGGACGGCGTGCTGGCAGATTTCGACCGCGAGATCGGGCTTCAGAGGCTTTGTTTTATCCATCTCAACGACAGCCTGAACCCCTGTGGCAGCCATAAGGATCGCCACGCCTTGCTCGGAAAAGGGGAGATCGGCATAGACGCGCTCTGCCGCGTGGTGACGCATCCACGCTTGCGGCACCTGCCCTTTGTGCTGGAGACCCCGACGGATACCGCGGGCCATGCGGCGGAGATTCAAATGCTTTTGGAACAAATACGATAAGGGAGGACTTTGGATGAAAAAACGGCTGATCGCAGTCCTGCTGTTCGGCGCCATGCTTTGCGGTGTGCTGACGGGCTGCGGGGACGACGGCAGAATCGAAGACGGCGGCGCATCCGATGCGGCGCTGCAAGCGCGGCTTGCCGACAATTCAGGCCGCGTGATGGTGCTCAGCTACAACACCGCCGCCCCCTGGGGCAGCTTTTGGGACGGCACGTCCTCGAATAAGCGCGCACCGCTTTTTGCCGCACAGATTTTAAGCATCGCGCCTGATTCCATGGGTGTGCAGGAGCTCAACTCGAATTGGGCAAAAAAAATGGAAGAGCTGCTGCCCGCTTACGCCTATTATGGGGTGCAGCGCGGCGGCGACGGCAGCGAAAAGACCTCTGAGATGTGCGGGATCTTCTATCTTAAGGACAAATATGAGCTTTTGGACAGCGGCACGTTCTGGATCTCCGAAACGCCGGAAACGGAATCCAAATATGCGGACGCGGGCTGCAACCGTATCTGCTCGTATGTGGTGCTGCAAAACAAAACGACGGGTTTTGCCTACGCACACTTTAACACGCATCTTGATAATGTCAGCGAAGCGGCGCGTACCCTGGGCGGCAAGTTGATCGCCGAACGCGCGGCAGCAATGGCGGAAAGCTACGGCGGGGATCTGCCGGTGGTCATCACGGGCGACTTTAACCAGAATCGTGACGGGACGGCGTGCGCCGCGCTCGAAGCGGCAGGCTTTGTCAATACGCAGCCTGAAAAGGAGGATACGCAGCCGACCTATCACGCTTGGGGCGAACAGATCACGGGACAGGCGATCGACTTTATTTTCCGAAATGATGCGTTCGCTTCGGTGTCGCACCACGTATACGCACAGACGGCGGACGGCACCTATATTTCCGACCACTACGCCGTCGGCGCGGAGCTGAATTTTACCTAAGAAAGAGAAGCCAAAACAAGCAGCCGAGGGCATTTGCCCTCGGCTGCGGTTCCTTTTATGGGATTTCCTTTGCGCTTACGCATTCGCGTTGAGCTTGGCGAAATTGTCTTTGTTCGCCTTATACAGCGCTTTGTAGACCTCAAAATTGCGGTCATAGATCTTTTTGTTTTCCGTGTTCGGATAGAAGGTCTTTGCCGCGGGGATCAGCTTTTTCGCCTCGCCCAGATCCTTGATCAGCCCCGTGCCGACCGCGATGGTCGCCGCCGCGCCGACGGCGCCGATGTTCTGCGGGCTCGCGACGGTCTCAATGATCTTACCCGTGCAGTCCGCCATGATCTGGCAGGTGATGTCGCTCAAGGCTCCGCCGCCGACAAAACGAACTACGTCGGAGGTCTTGATCTTCTTTTCCTGCGTCTCAAGCATCCAGCGCAGATGGTAGCAGACACCCTCGACGACCGCGCGGATCATTTCGGACTTGCCCGTCTCCAGGCTGATGTTGAAGAACATGCCGCGCGCGTTCGGATCTTCAAACGGGCAGCGGTTGCCGTGCAGCCACGGGGTGAAGATCACGCCGCCCGCGCCGGCGGGAACGGTGTCTACGACCGCCATCATATAGTCGTACAAATTGGTATACACGACCTCGCGGTCTTCGCGGTGATGCTTTAAGTCATGGCTCTTGTCGAGATAAATGTCGATCTCATCGAGCGCAAGGTGATCCTTGACCCATTCCACGCACTTTGCGGCGGTTTCGAGCTCCGCAAAATAGTTGAAGTAACCTTCGCGTGCACCGACGATCGCTGCGATCATCGCATTTGCATCAACCACGCTCTTGTCTACCACGGTGGAGACCCAGCCCGACGTGCCGGAATAGATGTGCGTGTCGCCGAGTTCCACCGAGCCCGCGCCTACGCCGATGAGCGAAGCGTCGCCGCCGCCGCCGAACACGGCCGTACCCTCTTCGAGCCCCAGCTCCTCCGCCTGCTGTTTGCGCAGTTTGCCGACGCGGTCGGTGCTGCGGACGATCTTTGCCAAATGCTTTTCCTGTACGCCGTACAGCTTGCACATTTCGGGGCTCCAGCCCTCTTTGCCCTTGCGTATATCATACAGCAGCGCGCCGAAGGCGGAATCGGGCGTCATCACGAACTCGCCCGTCATGCGGCAGATGAGGTATTCTTTGACATCCAGCCACTTATGTACTTTTGCAAAAACTTCAGGCTCATGCGCCTCGACCCATTTGTATTTCCAAACAGGGTCTTTGACCGAACAGGCGACCGCACCCGTGACTTGCAGCGCCTTTAACAGCTTTGGCACGTAAGCGCCCGCGATCTGCGGGCCGTAGGCAATGCCCTTTTTCAGTTCCTCGCGCGCGCGCTGATCCATATAGCTCATTGCGCGGCGCACGGCGTTGCCGTTTTCGTCCACCAGCACGAGCCCCTGCATCTGTGAGCAGAACGAGATGCCTGCGATGTCCTTCTTGTTCACCTTGACCTTTTTCATCACGGTGCGGGTGCTCTTGACCATGGCATCCCACCACTCGTCCGGGTCCTGCTCCGCACCGCCGCCGGGCAGCACATACAGGTTGTACCCCTCACTTGCCGCGGCAAGCAGCTCGATCGTGTCCGCGATCGAGAACAGGCAGGTCTTTACACCCGTCGTACCGATGTCGTAGGCAAGTACATATACCGGATTTACCATAGAATGACCTCCAACGTCAGTTTTGCTTTTTTAAGGCGGATTTCACGAATTTCAGGCACTGCTCTACCACAAAATCGTCCCGCTCGGTGATGTCGCTGCCCGCGTAGATGCGGAAACGCTCGATGTAATAGTCGCAGGCATAGGAAAATTGCAGCGACATGAAGATGTTGTCCAAAAGCCAGGCGGCAAAAGGCGCGTCGATGTCCTCCCGGATGTCGCCCGCCTTTTTGCCCTCCTCGATCGCCACGCGGTAGATGCGCGCGGTGAGCGATTCCATTTCATAGGCGAACTGCGACGCGAAACGCGGATTGATTTCAGCGGTCATGCCGTTGTACAGGCGCAGCAGCACGGCGCTTTCTTTCGAGGTGCGCTGGATCTCGCGGATGATGCGCTCGACCTTGACGAGAATATCCTCCTGGCTTACCGCCAGTCGGTCTAAAAGCTCGGTCATACTGCGGATGCTGTGCTGTACCACGGTCAGGAACAGATCCTGTTTGCTTTCAAAGTATTTGTAAAGCGAGCCGACGCTGACCTGCGCTTTTTTGGCAATAACGGTCATGTTGGCGTTCTCAAAGCCATGCAGGGAAAACTCCACCGTCGCCGCGTCCAAAATGCGCTGCCGCTTTTCGGGGGCGATGTTGTCAAACGTCGGTTTGTGGTGCTTTTGCAGATCCATTTCTCGCGTGCTCCTTTAGCCGGATAACAGCTTAAAGCATTATAGTATATTCTACCATAAACCCTCTGTGTGTTCAAGAAAAATTTTAAACAGGGGCGAAACAGAGGTGCAACCAAAGATAAGATGCAAGGGTGGATGAAATAGTCAAAAACTAACTACGGCAAATAGGGAATAAATGCAAGTTCTGACGGTCCCAACCCTAAAATAGTCAAAAAATAACTATACTCGCCTTGAAAAAATTAAAATTTTTGTTTTGTTCACATTTTTCACCAAAAAAAGCGTTGACATTGCGATGATTTGTGGTATAATGCAAGTGAATAAAGATTCACCTCTTTGTGCGGTGCGTCTCGATCAAACAAATATATAAAACGGAGGAAGAGTATGGACACCCGATTCGCTATTGCCGAGTACCATGACGCTGCGGCAATCAACAAAGAGCTTGACGAGCTGATCGCAAAGCCGATCTACTCCATCAAGCCCGACGTGCTCAAAAAGTACGAAGAAGAATACTACGGTAAGAAATGTGTCAAATCCAAGGAAATGATCGACAAAGCCAAGGAAGTCATCCCCGGCGGCGTGCAGCATAACCTTGCGTTCAACTATCCCTTCCCGCTGGTATTCACCAAGGCCGACGGCGCGTATCTGTATGATATCGACGGCAACAAGTATTTCGACTTCCTGCAGGCAGGCGGCCCGACCGTTCTCGGCTCGAACCCGAAGGTGGTCCGCGAGCAGGTCATCGACCTTCTGAACACCTGCGGCCCCTCCACCGGCCTTTTCCATGAATTTGAATACAAGCTGGCGAAAAAGATCTCCGATTCCGTCGAGAGCGTAGACCTGTTCCGCATGCAGGGCTCCGGTACGGAGGCGTGCATGACCGCCGTTCGTGTGGCACGTCTTGCGACCAAGAACAAGAACATCCTGAAAATGGGCGGCGCGTATCACGGCTGGTCCGATCAGCTCGGCTACGGCATCCGTGTCCCCGGCTCCAAATTCACCCAGGCAAGCGGCGTTCCGCTTTACCTGTTCAAGCACACGCAGGAGTTCTTCCCGGGCGACCTTGAGGACCTCGAAAGAAAGCTCTGGATGAACCGCTTCAAGGGCGGCACAGCAGCCGTCTTCATCGAGCCGGTCGGCCCCGAAAGCGGCACGACGCCGGTCTCCTATGACTTCAACAAGGGCGTTGAAAGACTTTGCCGCAAATACGGCGCGCTGCTCGTCTTCGACGAGGTCGTTACGGGCTTCCGTATCGGCATGGCGGGCGCACAGGGCTACTTCGGCGTTTCGCCCGACCTTACGATCTTCGGCAAGGTCATCGC
>UQZS01000044.1 GCA_900545625.1 uncultured Oscillospiraceae bacterium
GGCTGCCGCCGGCCCGAGCGTGCGCAGCAGCCAGATCCAAAAAGCCGCATCGTTCATTGCATCATTTCCCACATCAAAATGGCGGCGGCAGCCGCCGCATTGAGCGATTCCGCCCTGCCGCGCATGGGGATGGTGACGCGCGCCGAAGCCGCTTCGAGCACCGCGTCGGACACCCCGTTCCCCTCGTTGCCGACCACGAGCACCGCGCCGCCGGAAAAATCCGCTTCCCGCAGGGGTACGGCGGTCGCATCCGGTACGGCGGCATAGGTCGGCACCGTTTTGCCGAGCGTTTTGAGCGTTTCGGCAAGATCCTCCGTCTCCTGCACCGGCAAGCGCAGCAGCGAACCCATGGAGGCGCGCAGCGCTTTCGGGTTGAAGCGGTCGCACCCGCCGGAAACGAGCAGGCCCGTAACGCCCAGCGCCTCCGCCGTGCGGGAGGCGGCGCCGAGGTTTTGCGGGTTCTGGATATGATCGAGCGCAAGCCATTTTTCCCCGCGCCGCACCGTGAACGCCGCACGCGGCGGGCATTTCGCCACGCAGAACACGCCCTGCGTTGAGACGGTATCCGAGAGCTTTTCGGCGACTGCGCCGGAGATGAGGAACACCGTTTCGGCGGCGGAAAACAGCGTCTCCAGCCGTGCGCCGCCCTTATCCTTCGCCGCTTCGGTACAAAATACGCTTTCGATCATAAGCCCGCTTTCGGCGCAGTCCGCGCACAGCCGCAGGCCTTCGAGCACAAAAAGCCCCGTCTTTTTTCGTTCGGCCGCCGTGTCGCGCAGGCGGCAAAACGCCTGCACGCGCTCGTTTTTGCGGCTCGCAATGGTCTGAAACTGCATACGCTCCCCCAGCAATTCGGCAAAATTCGCCGAGCCTTTGAAAACGGAAACCACGCCCCGCGTACACACTGGGCGTGGTTTTAGCTTATTGAAGCGCCGCTTTTGCCTGCTCGCACAGGGCGGTAAACGCAGCGGGATCCGCGATCGCGATCTCGGAAAGCATCTTGCGGTTGAGCTCGACGCCCGCCTTTTTCAGCCCGTTGATGAACGTGGAATAGTTCATGCCGTTGAGCTTGCACGCCGCGGAAATGCGGGTGATCCAAAGCCGGCGGAAATCGCGTTTCTTTTGCTTTCTGCCGATGTAGGCGTACTGCCCGGACTTCATGACCGCCTGCTTTGCGGTCTTGAACAGACGGCTCTTGGAGCCGTAATACCCCTTTGCAAGCTTCAGGGTCTTATTTCTTCTTTTGCGCGTCATCATCGCGCCTTTTACTCGTGCCATTGCCTTGTTACCTCCGTATTATTCGCAGCGCTTCTTATTTATAGGGGATCAGGCGCTTGATCTGCTTTTGATTGGTCGTATCGGCGACCGCAGTCTTACGCAGGTTGCGCTTGCGCTTGGTGCTCTTTTTGGTCAGGATGTGCGACTTGTTCGCGTGCGCGCGGATGGGCTTGCCGTTTTTCGACAGCTTAAAACGCTTTTTCGCTCCGGAATGGGTCTTGATTTTCGGCATTTCAAATTCCTCCTGAATAATGAAGTCTTACTTTAAGGGTGCTAAGAACATCAGCATCTGACGGCCCTCCATCTTAGAGGGCTTTTCGACCGTGGAGAAGTCCTTGCACGCTTCGGCAAATTTTTCCATAGAGCGGTGCCCGAGCTCGGGGTGCGCCATCTCACGGCCGCGGAAGCGGATGGAAACCTTTACCTTGTTGCCCGCCTTCAAAAATTTCTCGGCGTGCTTTGCCTTGGTCTCAAAGTCATGCGTGTCAATGTTCAGAGAAAGGCGGATCTCCTTGAGCTCGACCGTTTTCTGGTTTTTGCGCGCCTCTTTGTCGCGCTTGGCCTTTTCAAAACGGTACTTGCCGTAGTCCATGATCTTACAGACGGGCGGCTTCGCCGTGGGCGCGATCTTCACAAGGTCGAGGTTTTTCTCCTCCGCCTTTTTGAGCGCATCGCGCGCGGACATGACGCCAAGCTGCTCGCCGGTCTCGCTGATGAGGCGCACCTCACGGTCACGGATCTGTTCATTGAGCTGCAGGTCTTTGGTACTGATGCAAATCACTCCTCAAAAAAATTAAAAGCGCGAACGAAGACACGTTCACGCTTTGCAACACGCAGTTTTCCCATAAGGGAAGAATGGTATTGACCTGCTTTGTACGAAACGCACAGGTGAGAACGGAACGCTCTTCTTTGTTTGCTTTGGTATCATACACCATTTTCTTTCGGATGTCAACCCCGAATTTGGGGCGCGCCGTAATTTTGCCGTGCGGCGCACAGCAACGCATTTGCAAAAGGCGGGCGAAACCTTTATGCGTTTGTACGGGGTTCGCCGCCTCACTTTAACAGCTTTTCCACATCCGACGGCAATATGCGCTTGGAGACAATAAACGTCTTGCGCGAAAGCTTCCCCTTATCGGTATCATACGCGCCGCTTGCCTTGCGCACGGTCGAAAAGATGCCGTAGGACGAGGTGACGACCGTGCCGTCGGAAAGCACGACGTTGCCGCAGTAGCCCGTATCGCCGTTGGCGGTCGCCGCAGGCGCGTCCTGCGCATCCAGGTACGTATGCGCAATTTTGATGCGGTACTGCCCCTCGCACCCGTTTTTGAGATCGTCGTAGGTGCCCACCCAGGCGATCCAGCCCTCGGAATACCAGCCCATGCCCTTGCGCTCGTAATTCGTTTTCAGTTTTTCGGGGTCGCGCTCGATCGAGCGGAACGTGATGAACAGCCGCCCGTCGGGCAGCCACTCGGCCTTGTGCCGCTCACCGTTTAAGGCGGCGGGCGCTTCCACGGGTGCAGACCATGTTTTGCCCTCGTCGTGCGAGAAACTGAGCATGGAATTGATCTTTTTCGAATTGCAGCGCCCGATGAGCATCAGCTCGTCACCCGTGCCGCCCGCAGAACGCACGCACTCGACCTCGCAAAGCTGCGCGGCGCGTTCAAAACCCCGGTAAGCTCTGAAATACCGTTCGGGGCGCGACCAGTGCATACGCCCTTCGTCATCAAAGGTAAGGATGGTTTTATAATTTTTAAAGCCGCGTTCGTGGAACAGCCCCATCCATTTGTCCACAAATTTCCCGTTCTCTTTTAAGCGCGTCAGCGAGCTCATCGGCACGATGGGCAGGCAGGAAAAATCGGGATCGCCCTTTGGGTAAAACAGCTCGTACTCGCTCCATGTTTTGCCCTCGTCCGAGGAAAGCGAGCAGGAAAAGCCGCCCGTCGTCGGCTCACCGGGCCACTTCGGGTTGCCGCAAATCAAAATCAGCTTGTCCCCCCAGCCGTGTTCGGAAAAGGTCAGGCGGTAAACCGTGGGTGTTTCGCGCGAATTTTCCCAGCTTTTCGGCGGATCTTCGATCGTATCGGGGTAGGTGCGCCCGCCGTCGTGGCTGATGCGCGAGAGCGTTTTGCCCTTGCCGTGCCCGGCGGGGTACATGGTCAGGATATCCCCGTTTTGCAGCAGCACCGAGTCCGGGTGCCCAAGATACCCGTCGCCCTCGTCCACAGTCGAATACGCAAACAGGTACCGAAGTTCGTCCGGCACGGTTGCGTCCGCGCGGCTCAAATCGATCTGCGGGATCGTGTAATCCCGCCCCGGGGTGCGGTATTTAAAGAACATGCCCATGAAAAACCTCCGCGTTTTAGATTTTAGATATTAGATATTAGACGTTAGATGTGGGGTGGGGGCGTTTGCGCAAAGCCGAAAGGCAGCACACCCCGTAGGGACAGCCCTTGCGGCTGTCCGTTTTAGATTTTAGATATTAGATGTCAGACGTTAGATGTGGGATGGGAGAGTTTGCGTAAAGCCGAAAGGCAGCACAACCCGTAGGGACAGCCCTTGCGGCTGTCCGTTTTAGATTTTAGGCATTAGATATTAGATGCTGGATGTGGGGTGGGGAAGGTTGCACGAAGCCGGAAGTACACACAAACCGCGTAGTGGCAGGCTTCCACGCCTGCCAGAAAGCACAGATTTTGGATCGCATTTCCGGGAACGCGACAGAAGATTTTCAAGCCAACAGGAAGTTATTCCGATCCCCGACTGCCCTTTGGCAGGCATGGAAGCCTGCCACTACGCGCGGAAAAGATGGTCTTTCTTCACAGACAAAAACAGTTTGGCTGTTCGGACTCCCATGCTGTACATCATGCAGCTTCAAGCTTTGTCTCAGCCGAAGACTTACGCAACCCGCGCGGAAGCAAATGGGCCGTTCACTTCTTCCAAAACGCGAAGCGGTGCTTTTTCGGCTTGCTTAAAATCGGATGGTCGATGATCTGCACGCTCTCGCGGTCGGTGCCCTCCTGCTCGAAAACGATCAGCTCGTTGCCCGTTTCCTTCAAAAGCCCCTTCGGCAGATACAGCGTCACCTGCGGGCCTATCTCCCAATACCGGCCGAGATTGAAACCGTTTATAAACACGCATCCCTTTTTGAAGCCTGTCATATCCACAAAACAGTCCGCATCGGTTGCGGCGTCAAACGTACCGCGCAGGAAGCGCGGGCAATCATCCTTGGCCTTGCCGAAATCAAGCCCCGCAAGCGAATCGAGCGGCAGGGTGCGGACGGTAAACCCGAACAGTTCCTGGTTGCCGAGCAGCACGCGGCGCAGCCCCTTGCGGTCATACAGGTGCTTGCCGTAGTTAACGCGCCCCATGGCTTCCACCAGAATGTCGATCTGCCGCTCGCCGGAAAAGCCGGAAAGGCGCACGGAAAAGCCGTCGCCGTTTTCCATTTTCGGGTTGTCGCTGCGGTAATAGGTCTTTTTGAGCTTGCCGTCTATGTACAGATATGCGTTGTCATGCACACCCTCGACATAAAGCGTCGCCGCTTCGTATTTGCCGCGCACCGTGACGGAATACAGGATATAGCCGAAGTTCTGCCCGAGCGCTTCCATGTGTACGGGTGCGGCGGTCTCGTGCGCCGTGCCGAGCACGTCGAGGTTTTCAAACAGCCCCGCGCTCTGCGTGAGCTTTACCTCGCCGACCGCCTGTAATTTCGGCTCGTCGGGCAGGCGCGTCGGCTCGATCCCCTGCTTGTCGCAAAGCAGCCGGCGCACGGCGTGATAGCCGGCCGTATAGCCGCCCCACTCATTGAGCAGCGCGCTGTAATCGTAGCTGGTCACCGTCGGCTCATAGCCCTTGCCGTAGTTGGCGCCCGCCGTAAAGCCGAAATTCGTGCCGCCGTGGAACATATACATATTGAAGCTCGCATCCATGTCCAGAAAATCGCCGATCTCCTTTGCGACCTCCTGCGACGAGCGCGTATGGTGCCGGTCGCCCCAATGGTCGAACCAGCCGCACCAGAATTCGCCGCACATGCGCGGCTGTTTCTTCTGGAATTTATCGAGCTTTTTGAGAAGCGTTTTGGCGCGCGAACCGAAATTCATCACCTTGAGCACGTCGGGCAGACCGCCGCCGGACAGCATCCAGTCGCAGTCGCCGTCGGAGGTGAACAAAAGGCTGTCCATCCCCACGTCGAGCATGATCTGCCGCACCGCTTCGAGATAATCGTGGTCGTTGCCGTAGCTGCCGTATTCGTTTTCGACCTGCATTAAGATGATGTTGCCGCCGTTTTTTTCGAGCAGCGGCACAATCTCGCGTGCAAGCGCCGCATAATACCGGCGCACCGCCGCAAGATACGGCGCATAGTTGCAGCGCAGGCGCATGTTTTCATCCTTTAAAAGCCACGCCGGGAAGCCGCCGAAATCCCATTCGGCGCAGATGTACGGGCCCGGCCGCACGATCGCATACAGTCCCGCGCGCTGCGCCGTGCGCAGGAACTCGGCGATGTCGAGCATCCCCGAAAAACAGAATTCCCCCTCGCGCGGCTCGTGCAGGTTCCAGCACACATAGGTCTCCACCGTGTTGAAGCCTGCCGCCTTGAGCTTTTCAAGCCGGTCTTCCCAATGCTCGCGCGGGACGCGGAAATAGTGTATCGCGCCCGAATAGATGGGGAACGGTTTCCCGTCCATGCAGAATTGCCCTTTTTCGATCGTCAGCATAGATGAACTCCTGTTTTTTAGATTATAGATGTTAGACATTGGATATTAGATGTTAGATGTGGGGTGGGTAGATGTTAGATGTGGGGTGGGGAAGTTTGTACTAAACCGCAAATCTGCTCAAACCCGTTCCTCCCTCTGACGAGGGAGGTGGCAAAACGGCGTGTACGCCGTTTTGACGGAGGGAGAGACAAAAATAGAACTAAGCGCAGATTTTTCTCTCCCCCTGCCGCCTTACGGCGGCTTCCCCCTCGTCAGAGGGGGCAACGCACAACCGAAAATTTGCACATGCCCTTTTCTCCCGTCTTCCGAGGGTGATTCCCCGCGGTGCGGGGAAATGTCGCGAAGCGACAAAAGGGTTCGGGATTCGGAGAATCTGCCCCAGCCGCTTTCACGCATTGCCGCGGCTGCACACAAAACCTGCCTGTCCTGCTTCTGACTTCTGACCTCTGCCTTCTGTCATCTGATTTCACACCAGCCCCAGATATTCTTCCAGGCACTGCCCGCTTTCGTGCATCTCCTTTGCCGCCTCTTCCCCGACGAAGCGCCAGTGCCACGGCTCATACAGCATGCCCGTAACATCGGTCTTATCCTCCGGATAGCGCAAAACGAAGCCGTATTCCCACGCGTGCTCTGTAAGCCACGCAAATTCCCTTGTCGAAACAAAATCCGCGCTCGCGCTGCCGATGTCGATGCATAACCCCGCATTGTGCTCGCTCGCGCCCGCCGGCTGGATGCGCTGTGCCGCCGCTGCCTGTGCTTCTTCCTGCGTCATCCCCGCGTTCAAATGCATCTGCACACGGTTTTCATGGTTTTCCGCCTGCCGCGCCTGCGAGCAGTAGCCCGCATACGGTGTGAGCGTACAGCCGTCCGCCTTGGCGGCGGCATACATTTCGGCGAAATACGGCGCGACGCGCGCGTCCAACTGCTCGTCGGAGCCCTCCACCGCCGCCGCAAGCTCCGGGACATAGTCTTCGGGCAGGCGGTATTGCAGCCCGATACAGGTCAGCGCCCAGTTGTCTCCCTCCGGCGTGACGGTCAGGATCTCGCCCTCGGCGGCGCGCTGCACGAGTCCCGCGCCCTGTGCGGTCGCGGCTTCGGTCGCGCCTTCAGTCGGGGCTTCGGTCGGCGCTTCGGTGGGCGATTCGGTAGGCGGTTCGGTGGGCGGTTCGGTGGGCGGTTCCGTCACAGTCTCCGCCGGCTGCGCCGCAGCGCTGCGTTCGGTGAGCAGATACCCCGCCGTCAGCGCACCGAGGATCACGAGCAGCATCGCCGCCAAAATACCCTTGGCCTTTATGGCTCTTTTGGATATGGTTCTTGCCATTTGCATTTTCCTTCCGCACGGACAAAGCCTTGTCCGTGCCGCTCTTATTGTAGAAGTTTTGTGCGGCGATGTCAACCGTTTTGCGCATACGAAGGGTGCGCTTTTCTAAAATTCGGCAGCCGAAAAAATGAAATTTCTATCGACTTTGTCAAAGACTTGTGATACAATTATATAGATCTGTGTGCGCACAGCGCTTTGTATGCGCACGGCGCAAAATCCGGGGCTTACCCCTTTTCACGGAGGAATGCTGATGCAAGCTCGAGAAAGCAATGCCAACTACCCTTCCCGCCGCCGCGAAATGGCGAATTTTGCCGCGCGTGAGATCAAACGGGTCTGTAAGGAGATCGGCCCGCGCGCGTCCGGCGAGGAAAACGAACGCAAGGCGCAGGCGTATCTCGCCGAATCGATGAAATCCGTTGCCGACAGCGTGGAGATCGAGGATTTCGAGCTGCACCCCAAGGCGTTCATGGGCTGGGTGCTTTTGGACGTGTGCCTGATGCTCGTGTCGGGCGTGCTGCTGATTTTGGGGCTTTTGGATGTGTTCCCCGCCGCAAGTACGGCGCTGACGGCGGTCGCGACCGTGCTGACCGTACTTTCGATCGTATTTTTGGTGTTTGAATTTTTGCTGTACAAGCCGCTTTTGGACCCGCTGTTCCCGAAGCGCAAGTCCTGCAACGTCATCTGCACCCGCAAGCCGAAAGGCGAGGTCAAACGCCGCATCGTCTTCTGCGGGCACATGGATTCGGCGTATGAGTGGACGTATCTGCGCAAGGGCGGCGGCAAGGTGTTCGCCGCCGTGGTCGGCGCGGCGTTCGGCTCCGTTTTTGTGCAGCTCGTGCTGGACATCCTCGCGTTTCTGCCGCTGCCCGACACTGCGGACATCGTGCTTTTGGTGCTCGCCGTTCTCACGACGCTTCTTGTGATCCCGGGTGCGTTTTTCGTGAATTGGAAATGCGTCGTGCCGGGTGCAAACGACAACCTCACCGGCGTGTTTGCTTCCATGGCGGTGGTGCGCTTCCTTGCGGCGAACGACATCCGCTTTGAAAACACCGAGGTCGCCGCCGTCTCCATGGGCTGCGAGGAAGCGGGGCTTCGCGGGGCGAAGGCCTTTGCTGCAAAGCACGCCGAAGAAGATGTGGAGACCGTTTATATCGTGACGGACACGCTGCGCGACTATGACTTCATGGGCGTATACAACAAGGATATGACCGGTATTGTGACACTGGACGCACAGGCGGCGGCACTCCTCAAAGCGGGCGCCAAAAACGCAGGGCACGAGCTGCCGTTTGCCAAGGTGTTCTTCGGCGCGTCGGACGCGGCGGCGCTGAAACAGGGCGGGCTTCGCGCGGCAACACTTGCGGCGATGGATCCCACGCCCGCACGCTATTACCACACGCGCACCGACACCGCCGACAACCTCGACCTTAAAACGCTGGAGGCGGGCATCGACGTGCTGCTGGAGACCGCGTTTTTGTATGACGAAAAAGGGCTTCGCAACGAATATGACACGGCTTCTGCCGCGCAACAATAAACGACCATGCAAAGGGGAATGAACATGCAAGTAAGGCTATTGAAAATCGGATGTGTTTTGACGGCGCTCTTGTTGTGCATCGGCATGTTTGCCGGCTGCAGCATCGGCGCACAGGAAGAAGAATCCGAGCCGGTCGCCGTCACGCTCAAAACGGATCTCCATGACGCAAGCTTTGAATTCACCTACGGCGAGCTGCGCGAGATCCTGGATGCGGAATCGCTCTCCAACCTGTTTGAAAGCTACGAAAACAAGACCGACGACGTGACCATCACGCTTACCTACAACGACATCCGCGCGCGCTACGGCTCGAACGAGGAAGTGTTCAACGCAGTCATGGCGCTGCTGACCGACGAGGAGCGCGCACAGCTCTCTGCCAACCGCACCGAAGTCCTCCGCTATTACACCGAGATCGCAAACGCGATCAAGGCGCAGCAGCCTGAAACGATCCGTTCCGAGAGCTTTTGGGTGGAGGATGACACCATTGCATTCACCGCGGCGGACGGCACCGTGCAGGATGATTCGTCCACCATTTCCAAAGCGGCGCGGCTGTATAAGGATATGATGATGAACGGCCTTTCCGAAGCGCTGCCGAACAACGAGACGCTGAAAGCCGGTACGGATCTGACCGACGCGCTGTATTTGCAGGGCACAGACGCCATCACGGCGCTGACGGACGCAGATCTGGAAGCGGTATATTCCTCCGTCAACGAAACGACCGAGAACGACTCGAACGGCAACCCCGTGGTCACGGAACTGACACGCACCGTGGAGCTGCACGTGATCCCTGAGGAAGCGTCGATTTTGCGCGCCGTGGATATCCGCGACGAGCAGACGGTCCTGGATCTTCTCAACCGCGAGGAGAATTCCTTTACGGTTGACGGCTACACCCTGTCCTTTACGGGGCTGACGATCACGGCGATCTTTGACGCCGATACCGACGAGCTGCTGTCGATTTCCTATGACAAGACCATGCACGTCACCGCGACCGTCACGGGCACGGGCACGCTTGCACCTTTGGGTACGCAGACGCTCGATTTCGACTGCGGTGCAAACACGTATTATCAGTTCGGCTGGGCGGATCAGGCATCGGCCTGATCCGCGCCCCCCTGACCGTTCCCGAAGCTCCGATAGAAAAAGCCCCGCCGGTGCGGGGCTTTTTTAGAAACCGTCGACAGGGGTACAGGGCGGAAGTGTGCCCTTGGCTTTGCACATGCTTCCCCCGCCCACATCTAACATCTAATATCTAATTATCTAAAATCTAAAACGCGGAGGTTGTTATGACTGAACAGGAACGTGTCGATCTGTACACGAGCATCGTCCCCAACCGCCGTCAGCTTCTGATCCAGGAAATGCGGTATTACGCCTTTGTCCACTACACGGTCAATACCTTTACGAACCGCGAATGGGGCAACGGCAAGGAGTCCGAACGTGTTTTTGATCCCGCCGCGCAGGACACAGACCAGTGGTGCGCCGCGATCGCGGATGCCGGCATGAAAGGTGTGATCCTCACCTGCAAGCACCACGACGGCTTCTGCCTTTGGCCCACCAAGACGACCGAACATTCCGTCAAAAACAGCCCATATAAAAACGGCAAGGGTGATGTGGTGCGCGAAGTGGCGGATTCCTGCCGCAAATACGGGTTGAAATTCGGCGTCTACCTTTCCCCGTGGGACCGCAACTGCCCGCTGTACGGCACGGACGCTTACAACGATTTTTATATCGAGCAGCTCACCGAGCTTTTGACGAACTACGGCGAGATCTTCATGCTTTGGCTTGACGGCGCCTGCGGTGCGGACGCTGCCGGTCAGCCCAAGCAAAAATATGACTTTGAGCGCATTTGGAAAACGGCGGTCGAATTGCAGCCGAACATCGTGATGTCGGGCTGCGCGCCGGATGTGCGCTGGATCGGCAACGAGAGCGGCAAGACCCGCGAAAGCGAATGGAACGTCGTACCGCGCTTTGCTTACGACCAGCAGAACCTCGCGGCGAACTGCCAGCAGGATGAAAATATGCGCAAATTCCAAAAGCGCTGCCAGGACGCCATGCTGCCCGACCTCGGTTCGCGCGCGTTTTTGGCAAATTATGATGACTTTATGTGGTATCCTGCCGAGGTGGACGTTTCCATCCGGCTCGGCTGGTTCTACCACCCGCTGCAGCGCGCCACGCTCAAATCCTTGCGCCATCTTATGAAAATTTATTATACTTCGGTCGGCAGCAATGCGCTGCTGCTTTTGAACATCCCGCCGAACCGCAAGGGCCGCTTTGCCAAAGCCGATGTGCGCCGCCTGCGGGAAATGGGCTACTGGCTTCAAAAAGAGGACGCATGCGTCATCGAAAGCCGCCGCACCGACGCCGAAAACGGGTTTTCGATCACGCTGGAATTCCCGAAGCAGTCCGTTGACCGTGTGCGCCTTTCCGAAGATACTACGAAATCCCAGCGTGTGGAAGCTTTCGAGATCTATGCCGGCGAAAAGTGCGTGTTCCGCGGGACGATCATCGGCTTTTCGCGCATTGCGATCTTTGACGAGCCTGTGACGACCGACCGCCTGCAAATCCGTATCACGCAGTGCCGCAACGAGCCGTATATCGACCGCACCGAGGTCTGCAAGACCGGGGCATATCGGTTTTGACAAATCGGTTACAATAAACAAAAGGACGGTTCTGTGTCTTAGCCGCACAGAACCGTCCTGCTTTCTTTTGATCTACCGCCGGATATCTAAAATCGTACAGACCCATGCTCCAACCAGGCAGGCGAAGGATACGAACAATAGCACCGCACCCAAGGGCGGCAAAACCGCCGTGCAAAGTGCCGCAAAGAATAGGGCTGCGGCAGAGGCGACGGGCAGCCAGACCGCCGCGCGGCGCAACTCACCATAAGCGTGGTAACAAAACACACCTAAGCCCGCGACCAGCAACACACCCGCGGAGATGACGACCGGCATCATTTCTTCGCTTCCGAAGAACCGTGCGAACACCCCGAGCGGCAAAATGATAAAATAATTCAAAATCACCAAATCGAAGTACAGAGACGCAAGACTGAAAAGCCCCAGCCCTGTCAACGTACCGATTTTTGTCCGACGCTTCATGCTGTCCTGTCCCTTTCTTATCCCTGTCCCGAATATAGCACATCCGCCGCGGCTTGTCAAATGCGGGCTCTTGTTACGCCGCATTCGCATACTGTCTGCCTGCGCTGTCGATCCGATAATTCTCCCAATAGATCAGCTCTTCCACCGTGACGAAGCTGTAGCCCTCCTCCGACAAAATCCGCAGGATCTCACGCAGGGCGTCGGGTGTGTTTTTTACATCGTTGTGGAACAGGATGATCGAGCCGTTTTCCGCCGCCGCCGTCACGCGTTCCACCATTTCTTCCACCGACAGCCCCTGCCAGTCGAGGCTGTCCACCGACCACTGCACCGTCTGCATCCCAAGGGCTTCTGCGGCAGTGATCGTGTCGTCTGTGTAGTCGCCCGACGGCGCACGCAGTACACGCGGCCGCGCGCCTATGCAAGCCTCGATGGCAGCGGAGCACGCCTCCATGTCTGCAAGCAATTCGTCATAGGTCAGTTCGCTGTAAGCCTTGTGGCTGTCGGAATGATTGCCGATGGTGTGCCCCGCGTCGTAAAACGCTTTCACGCTTTCGGGGTTTTTGCGCACCCAGTCCCCGACCGCAAACACCGTCACGTGGGCGTTATATTCCGCTAAGATCTCTAAAAGTTCCGCGGTATCCTCTGCGCCCCAAGCCGCGTCAAAGGTGATGGCGACCTTTTTTTCTGCGGTCTCCACACAGTAGACGGGAAGACGCCGCGACTGCGCCTGTGCCGCCGTCCCGCTCGCATATTGGTTGGAAACGCCCGCGAGCACAAAGGCGGCGGCAAGGATGAGCACCAGCCCAATGGACAGCGTCCGACGTGTGATCAGTATATATCGCATAAACACCCCTCCCGGCAATATATATGCATAGGCGGGGTGCGAATATAGCGCACCGGCTTGCCCTTTTCGCCGATATAGCAGGAAAAGCAAGTGAAACTGACACGACGAAAAAGCGGCGCGTACCGTTTTGGTACGCGCCGCCCTTTATATTTGGGGTTCGGTTTTATGCTCAGCCGACAGGGACGAGGTCCGCATAGCTGAAGTTGCTGAAGCTGTTGGTGACCTGCGTGGTCGCGTCGCCGACGATCTGCACCGCGTTCGTGCGCACCGTAAACTTGCCGTACGCCGTATAGGAATAAGACAGGCTCTGCAGCTGATCCGTCGCACTGTTGTAAACGAACTGAACGGTGATGTCGGAATACGCCATCTCCAGATCCGTCAGCTTCAATACGCTGATCGAAGTGCCGGCGAGGTTGATCGCATTGGCGATTACATCCTCGACCTCATTCTGCACCAGATAGTCGTCTGTGAAGCGGGAAAGTCCGGTCTCGCCTGCACGGTTCGGATTATCCACGTTCTTCAGGCGGATCGTGTAATTCACAATATTGCCGTCCGTGCTGGTAGCTCGATTTACGACCTGAATGTCATCCGCGGTCAGATTCGTTATTTTCAGCAGATAGTTTGCCTGGCCAGCTTCCTGGATAGCGGCCAGCGTATCCGCACTGTAACGCTGTGAAATCGTACCGACATCCACGAAATCGCCTACAATGCTGTCCAGCGAAAGCTGGGCAACACCAAGGATCTGGTTGAGTGTTGCGGTCTGCTCACCGACGGAAACGTGACCGTCCGGTGTGAAGCTCGCCGTGCGGTTAAATGTGTAGGCATCCAGCGCGGCATTCGAAGTCGCGTTGTTGAGGATCTGTGCAGCCTGCGCGCGTTCTTCCGCGTCGCCGACTTCGCCGACAAAGGCATATTCTTCCGGATCATGTGTGATCGCCGGCTGACCGGTGAAGGATTCTTCAATGCGGTCAAGCAGGCCGATGAGCGTGGACTGCAAATTGTCAATGCCGTCCGCGATCGTAATGCCGAGGCCGCTGCTGTCGCTGCCGCTGTCCCCGGAGGGCGTTGTGGTAGAAGGCGTCTCAGCAGGCGTCGTGGGGGTATCCGTCGTATCCCCGCCGCTCGGGTTCTGCACCACGACCTGCTGTGCGGCCGAGGAGTACAGCGGAACCGTATGCGGGTCGCCGGAGGAGGCAAAGCCATAAATTCCGGCGGTCAATGCAACCGCAAGCACGATCGCGCAAAAGCGCACCCAACCGCGCTGGCGTCTGCTCTTTTTTGCCTGCAATTCCTCGAGCGTCAGCTCGGGCTTATTTTTCTTCGCCATGGTATTCTTCCTTTCGCAAATCCATTGCAGTCTGTATCAAGCACGGTTTAATATACGAAGTTCGTGTAGGAAGCCTCGGTGTGCATAGCGCCCGTACCCGTGATCGGGATGATCGCCGCACGAAGCCCAAGCTCCGAGACCGTCGCGTCATAGGAATAGCGCAGTTCCGTCAGCTGTCCCTCTGTGATCACGACCGTAACACTGATGTTGCTGTACGTGCCCACAAGGCTTGTCACTTCCAGCGCGGAGCCGACCTGATCCTGGATCTCTGCAGAGACTTCATCCTGTACGACGATATCTTCCGTCAAGCGGTTGAGCGCTGTGGAGCCGTCACGCTTCGGGGTGTTTGCATCCGGAAGTGTGAACGTGTATGTATCGCCGTTGACCTGCAGGTTCTGAAGATCCGCTGCCTGCAGCGAGGTCGCCTTCAGCTTATAATACGCACCGTGATAACCGATCGCTTCCTGCGCATCTGCGCCCTTCGCGATATCTACGGTCTTGTTGCCGATACCGAGGAAGCCGCCGACCACCGAGTCAATGCTTGCGTTCGGATCGACCGCCTGAATGATGCCGTTGAGCGTGCTCGTTGCACCGCCGACGTCTACGTTCTGCGTGAATTCACTCGTGCGCGACCATGTATAGCCCGCGCCGCCGTCCACCGCAGCCTTCGTTGCCGCGTTGATCGCGTCCGCCGCAGTTTGCGCTTCATCCGATACAGGCGCCGCTGCATCGCCGCCGGTCGCTGTGCCGCCGCCGGAAACTACGCCGCCGGAAACCGTGCCGGTGTTTGTTTGGATGGATTGATAAACGGTTCTGCCTTCGCCGAACGCAACATATGTAGCCGCATAGGCAAAGACGACAGCCAAAAACAGCGCGCACGCTTTGAGGAAGGTTTCGCCGAAGATCTTTCTTTTTTCTCTTTTGCGATCCATCTTCGCCAGCCGTTCTTCGGGCGTGAGCGCGATTTTCTCCTTTTTAGCCATTCTGACCGAATCCCCTTTCTGAGTCGATGAACAGATTAGCATCCCATGCTAATCGATACTACTATAATTTACAATAAAATCTCCGAAATGTCAATAAATAATCCGCATTTTGTGGCAGTTTTATTGAAAAGGTCGGCAAAATATCCCAGACGGCAGGGCTTCGTGGAAAAAAGCGGACAAAGTCGGTGCGTTTTGAACACTTTTTTAGAAATTTTATCCCAAAAAACAACAGACCGCTTTTCCATGTCCCACGCGCGCGACCTGCTTTGCACATAAATTTTTTTGGTACGCGCCTTGCAGGCTCTCGCTTTTGAATTTTTTTTGCAATTTATTTATCCAAAAAAAACAGACCGCATCGCTGGTTCTGCTCTCTGCGCCGCTCCGTTTTCGGCAGACCAAAGGCAGACAAAAGAAAGCGCGGCGAGGGAATTTCCTCGCCGCGCAGGATTGGACGAATCGTGGC
>UQZS01000045.1 GCA_900545625.1 uncultured Oscillospiraceae bacterium
TCAGTCGGTAGAGCACGCGGCTGTTAACCGCGGTGTCGTTGGTTCGAGTCCAACTGGGGGAGCCAGCCAAGAAAAAGGGATGCCAAAGGCATCCCTTTTTCTTGGCTTTCTTTATTTGTACACGCACCTACCGCCCTGGTTAACAGCCGCGGCGGCTGTTAACCGGCGCAAAGCCCTGCGCCGCCGGGGGCGGAAAAAGCAGGGCTTTGCGCAGGAAGAAACAAGGAGCGCCGCGAAGTGCTCCAAACGAGCGGGGCGACTATGTTTCTGACCGAGGTGCCCTGCGGTAAAAACAGATAATAAGCAGGAAGCGGAGCTTTTAGGCTCCGCTTTTTGTCTTTTTCCGAGAGAAAAACGCATAAAGATTTCGCCCGGGAATACTTCCTGTTTCTGTATGGGCAGCCTGCATCTGCACGTTATTGAAATATTTTGAAAAAATTTGAAAGAAAATGCTTGACAATGATAAAAGTTGCATATATAATTAAGGCGAAGTTGGATAAAGTATACTGAGGGCATAAAAAAATGATGTTTGAAGAAAGAGCCGCAAAAATTTTGAAAATCGTCAACAGCCGCCGCACCGCGAGCATCGCGGATCTGGCTGCCGCTTTGGGCACGAGCGAGTCGACCGTGCGCCGCGATGTAATCGAGCTTGACCGCCGTGGGCAGTTAACGCGCGTACGCGGCGGCGCCGCAGGCGCGGCGAACCCGGTGGTGACGGGTGAATACGACGTGCAGACGAAGGCGGGCATCCATGCCGACTTAAAGCAGCGTATCGCAAAGTACGCCGCCGCCGCGATTCGCAGCGACGACCTTGTTTATCTCGACGCGGGCACGACCACGCTGACCATGATCCCTTACATCGAAGCCCCGGGCGCGGTGTTCGTGACCAACGGCTTTTCTCACGCCAAGGCGCTGACACAGCGCGGCTATGTGGTGTATATCACGGGCGGGCGGCTCAAGCTGACGACCGAGGCGATCGTGGGCGACAGTGCGGTACGGTCGATCGAACGGTACAATTTTACAAAATGCTTTATGGGCACGAACGGCATTGATGAAGCGCGCGGCTTCACCACGCCCGACATTGACGAAGCGCTGATCAAGGAGGCCGCTATGCAGCATGCCTATATTTCTTACGTGCTGGCGGATTCCTCCAAATTCCGCAGGGTCTCCTCGGTAACGTTTGCCAAGATCGGCAGCGCGTGCATCATCACGGACACCGTTCCCGACGAGCGCTATAAAAAGCTGACCGTTATCAAGACGGTGGAGGGAGAGAACAGCTTATGATCTATACCTTGACCTTTAATCCCGCGATCGATTATGTCATGCGTATCGACCGGCTGCGCCGCGGCGAAACGAACCGCTCCAAGTCCGAGGACATCCAGTTCGGCGGCAAGGGCATCAATGTTTCCACGGTGCTTGCGAACCTCGGGTGCAAGACGGTCGCGCTGGGCTTTATCGCGGGCTTTACGGGTGAGGCGCTTGACCGTGCCGTGACAGGCCGAGGCGTGCGCACGGATTTTATCCGGCTGCCCGCAGGCAACACGCGCATCAACGTCAAGCTCAAAAGCGATGCGGAGACCGAGATCAACGCCCAAGGGCCTGCAATCGGCGAACAGGATCTTGCAAAGCTTTATGAAAAGCTGGATGCGATCACCGACGGTGACACGCTGGTGCTCGCGGGCAGCGTCCCCGGCACGCTGCCGCAGGATGTGTACGAGCAGATCCTGTCGCGCTTACAAGGGCGGGGTATTCGCTTTGTCGTAGATGCGACCGGGGAGCTTTTAACAAATGTGCTGAAATATCGCCCGTTTTTAATCAAGCCCAACCGCGCGGAGCTTGAGGAGATCTGCGGGCGGGAACTGCAAACGGATGAGGAGATCGCCGAAGCGGCGCGGGAGCTGAAAATGAAAGGCGCGCAGAACGTGCTCGTGTCCCTGGGCGGTGACGGCGCGCTGCTGGTAGACGAATTCGACCGCGTCCACCGGCAGGCTGCTTTCAAAGGCAGGGTGGTCAACACCGTCGGCTCGGGCGATTCGATGGTGGCGGGTTTTTTGGTCGGCGCAGAGCGCGACTATGACTATGCGCTGACGCTCGGGAACGCGGCGGGCAGCGCCACGGCGTTTTCTTCGGAACTCGCAACAAAAGAGGAAATTATGGCCTTGTGCCAAAAATAAGAAAGGAGCAAAACGATGCGTATTGTGGATCTGTTGAAGCCGGAAGCAATCCGACTTCACCAAACGCTTGCCGACAAATCGGAAGCGATCGAGCGGCTGATCGACCTGCATGCGTCGGTCGGAAATGTACGGGATAAGGAGGTGTTCCGCAAAGAGATCCTCAAGCGCGAGGAACTCGGTTCCACGGCGGTCGGCGACGGCATTGCCATCCCGCACGCCAAAAGCGAAACGGTCGCCGCGCCCGGTCTTGCTGCCATGACCGTGCCGGACGGCGTGGATTACGGCGCACCGGACGGCAAGCCCTCCGACATCCTGTTTATGATTGCGGCGCCGCTGGACGGCGACCTGCACTTAGAGGTGCTCTCGCGCCTGATGACGCTATTGATGGACGAGGGGCTTCGCGCGAAGCTCAAGGCGGCGAAAACGCCTGCGGAATTCCTTGCGGCGATCGATGACATGGAGCGCGAACGCTTTGACGAGCCGAAAGCAGAAGAAAAGCAAGACGGCTACCGCGTACTCGCCGTGACGGCGTGCCCGACCGGCATCGCGCACACGTACATGGCGGCGGAGGCGCTCGAAAAGGCGGGGAAAGCGATGGGCTATCCCCTGAAAGCGGAGACCAACGGCTCGGCCGGCGCGAAAAACGTGCTGACCGCTGATGAGATCGCCGCTTGCGACGGCATCATCGTTGCCGCAGACAAAAGCGTGGAAATGAGCCGGTTTGACGGCAAGCCCGTGCTTTCCGTTTCCGTTTCGGATGGCATCAACAAGCCCGAGGAACTCATTGAAAAGATCCGCAGCGGAGCGGTACCGGTCTATCACCATACCGGAGCGAAAGTCGCTGTTGCGTCCGGGCAAAAGGAGAGCTTCGGCAGACAAATTTACAAGCATTTGATGAACGGTGTTTCCCATATGCTGCCGTTCGTGGTCGCAGGCGGTATCTTTATTGCACTGGCGTTTCTTATTGATACAGCCATGGGCGTTGACCCGCAGGCAGCGGGCGGCGCGTTCGGCACTGTGACGCCGGTTGCCGCCTGGTTCAAGAACATCGGCAACTTTGCGTTTAACCTGATGATCCCCGTCCTTGCGGGCTTCATCGCGATGAGTATCGCGGACCGTCCCGGCTTCCTTGTGGGTATGGTCGGCGGTATCCTTGCCACAAACGGCGCGACCTTCTCCGACCCCGCCGCGGCAAACACCATCCCGTCGGGTTTCCTCGGCGCACTGCTGGCAAGCTTTGTGGCAGGCTATCTGATGCGCGGACTTGAAAGGCTCTGCGACCGGCTCCCGCGCTCTTTGGAGGGTATCAAGCCCGTGCTCATTTATCCGCTTGCAGGACTTGGCATCGTCGCGGTGATGATGTGCGCGGTCAACCCCTTCATGGGCATGATCAACAGTGCCATGAATGACAGCCTGATGTGGCTGAGCGCACGCCATCTGGACGTTCTGCTGGGCGCGATCGTAGCGGGCATGATGGCCATCGACATGGGCGGCCCGTTCAACAAAGCGGCATATGTGTTCGGCAGCACGGTCATGCTCGGGCAGGCAGCCTCTATGGCGGATCCGAACGTGGCATATCAGATCATGGCGGCGGTCATGATCGGCGGTATGGTCCCGCCCATTGCGATCGCACTTTCTACGACCATCTTCAAAAACAGATGGACAGCCGAAGAGCGCAAAAACGGCGTGGTCAACTATATCATGGGCCTAAGCTTCATCACCGAGGGCGCGATCCCCTACGCCGCGTCCTATCCGCTCGCCGTCATCCCCTCGTGCATCGTCGGCTCGGCGGTCGCGGGCGCACTCTCCGTAGTGTTTAAATGCACCCTGATGGCGCCGCACGGCGGGATCTTCGTGTTCGCCGTGGTGGGGAATTGGTACTGGTATCTGCTGGCGCTTGCCATCGGCTCGGTCGTCAGCATGCTGATGCTCGCATTGCTCAAGAAAAAGCCGAAGGCAGCAGCCTAAATACGAAGGGCAGGAATAACAATGGTATCGAAAACCGTTACAGTCGTGAACTCGCAGGGGTTCCATATGCGTCCCGCCGCCGCATTTGCGGCGGAGATGGGCAAATTCAAGTCGCACATCCTTTTGGAGAGCGGCGGGAAAAACGCGGACGGCAAAAGCCTGATGAACATCATTGCGGCGTGCATCAAATGCGGCGCCGAGGTCAAGGTGACCGCATCGGGCGAGGATGAGGACGCGGCGCTCGAAAAGGCTGTGTCCATGATCGAATCGGGGCTTGGTGAGACGTAATGCTCAAGGGAATCGGGGCGTCGGAGGGCGTCGGCATCGGCAAGGCGCGTAAGCTTTTGGAAAAGCCGATCGTGTATGCGGACAAAGCGCCGGCGGATACGGCGGCGGAAAAAGAGCGCCTGCGCTCGGCGGTACAGACCTTTTGCGAAAAAAATGAAGCGCGCGCCGCGCGCATGGATGCGTGCGGCGCGGACGGCGACATCCTGCGCGGACATATCGCCATGCTTTCAGACCCTTACATGCTCTCGCAAATGCAGGAGGGCATCGAAGCCGGCGCGTGTGCGGAAAAAGCGGTGGAAACGGTCTGCGATATGTTTATCGCGGTGTTCTCCGGCACGGACGATGAGCTGACACAGCAGCGTGCCGTGGATGTGGCGGACATCAAAAAGCAGCTTCAAAAAATATTGCTCGGTATCGAAGATATGGATCTCGGCTGCCTGCCGCCCGATACGGTGCTGATCGTGGAGGAACTGACGCCGTCCATGACCGTTGAGCTCGACCGGGAAAACGTGGCGGGGATCGTTACGGAACGCGGGGGCAGAACCTCGCATGCGGCGATCCTTTCCCGCTCGCTGAAGATCCCTGCGGTGCTCAGTGTGGAGAATGCACTCACGCTGATCCCCTCGGAAAAGGAACTGATTGTAGACGGCGGTACGGGCGAGGTCTATACCGACATCGACGACGCGACAAAAGCACGCTTCCTGGAAGTGCAAAAGCGTTTTGCCGAAAAGGCCGCGCGCGAGGAGACCTATCGCGGAAAACCCACCGTCACAAAGGACGGCGTGCCGAAAAAGCTGTATGCCAACATCGGCTCGCATAAGGATCTGGAGGCGGTGCTCGCAAGCGACGCGGAGGGTGTCGGGCTGTTCCGCACCGAGTTCCTGTTCATGGACAGAGCCGCTATGCCGACCGAGGAAGAACAGTTTGAAGCGTACAAGACGGTCGCCGCGGGCCTGCACGGCAAGGAAGTCATCATCCGCACGCTGGATGTCGGCGGGGATAAAGACATCCCGTACCTCAACCTCAAGCACGAGGAAAACCCGTTTTTGGGGTTCCGCGCGGTGCGGTACTGCCTGAAAAACCGCGACGCATACAAGGTGCAGCTTCGCGCAATTTTACGTGCCTCGGCATTCGGCAACGTCGCCGTTATGGTGCCGCTGGTGACGCGCGTGGACGAACTGCTTGCAGTGCGCGCGCTGGTGGAGGAGATCAAAGCGGAGCTGGATACACAAAATATCCCGTATAAAAAGGATATACAGATCGGCGTGATGATGGAGACACCTGCCGCCTGTATGATCGCGGATCTGCTGGCGGCGCACGCGGACTTCTTCAGCATCGGTACGAATGACCTGACGGGGTACATCATGGCGGCGGATCGCGGCAACGCGGACGTCGGGTATCTGTATTCGACCTATGATCCGGCAGTGCTGCGCGCGATCAAACAGATCATCGCCGCCGCAAACGACCGCGGTATCCCCTGCGGGATGTGCGGCGAAGCGGCCGCAGATCCACACCTTCTGCCGCTGCTCGTGTCGTTCGGCTTGGACGAATGCAGTGTCAATCCCGCAAGCGTCCTTTCGGTGCGCAGCACGCTCGCCGAGCTTGACCGAAAGACTTGCGATACGATCGCGCAAAAAGCGCTCTCGCTGGAGAGTGAAGCGGAGGTTTCCGCTTATCTCACTGCGCTGTAACGGATGACATACACAAAAGCATAGACTGCAAACACGCACACGGCTTCTGCCGTGTGCGTGTTTGCGTGCCGAAAAGAATAAGCTTTTTTTGTGAAAATTCCCCGTTGCCGCACAGCTTAACCAATGGTAAGATAAAGACATAGTGCGAAAGCAACACGTGTATATGAGTGGAAAGGGAGGAGAAACGATGTCCCGAGTTTTGCGCTTTTTTGCTGCAATTTTAGCTTTTTTTATTTTTTCGCCGTCTGACGCCCGGATCGAGCCGTATGCACCGTTGGACAAAGACGATCTGCAAATCAGCTTTACGGTGATCTCGGACGGGCATCTGGAGTCCAACAACGCCGAACGCCACAACAATTACGGCGAGGGTTTTTTGGATATGGCGAGTGCCGAGGTGCCGTCCCGCGCGCTGGTTATGGTCGGGGATAATACCATGAACGGACAGCTGTTTGAACAGGGGATGCTTTACGGCCTTTTGCGCAAATACAACACGATAGAAAACGTCCTTATGGCGGCGGGCAACCATGACATTTGCGGCAACGATTACAATATGGCGGATTACGACCGCTTGAAGAAGCGCTTTATTCGCTACAACAATGCCTTTTTGGATCATCGGATCGACGAGCTGTACCATTATGCGGTCATTGACGGGTATTATTTTGTTGTGCTTGGCTCCGACAAAGACGCAGGCGTCGAGCAGTATATCTCGCCCGAACAGTTCTCGTGGCTTGACGGCGTGCTAAAGGAAGCGTCGGCAAGCGGCAAGCCGGTGTTTCTGTTCAACCATTGGCCTTTGAACGATGTGTTCCCCGATGTGTGGACAGAGGGGCACGTCGGCGCGCAGAGCGACGAGTTGAAGGCCGCGCTGCAAAAATACGGCAGCCGCATTTTTTATTTCAGCGGGCATTTACATATGGGTGTGTTTGAAGATGACGGCGGCTATAAAGAGGAGGGCTTGATTACCTATATCAACGTGCCTTCCTTCGGTTCGGAAAACACCAACGGTGACGCGGATGCGCAGGAAACGGGACTTGGCTTGCAGGTCGAGGTGTATGAAAACGAACTGGTGGTGCGCGTGCGAAATTTTGTGCAGCACGAATGGACGGACTATGAATATCGGTTTGCATTTTGACCGCATATAAGGGTTACGGCTTGCGCGGGACAGGACCATCAGCCGTGTCCTGCGCAGCGTTTTGCCTTGTGCGGCGGCGCTTCAACGCACTTGTGCAAAATGTTGCGGTTTATCTCAAATTCTTGCAAAAATATACAAAATTATCCGCTGTAACTTGATTTTGACAAAAAATAAGATATACTTAATATATAAAAAGCAAGCCATCTGCAACGCGGCGGGGTGCATTTTCCGTGCCGCTTTGCAGGACTATTGGCAGACGCAGAACCGCCCGAACGGGTAAAGGGGGAGAAACCATGCGGGTCGCCGTTTGTGACAATGACCGGGCGTTCCGGGAACGCATGCTGTGCGTCTTGGCGCCGCACACGGAAATTTCGCCCGAGGATCTGTTTGAAAACGGCGCGGCGCTGCTTGCGGCGATGCCCGCAAAGGCATACGACGCCGTGTATCTGGATATTGAAATGCCCGGCATGAACGGGCTGGAGGTCGCGCAGCAGCTGCAGCAGCTTCGTCCGGGCGTGATCATCATCTTTGTCTCGAGCTACACGAGCTATGTGTCCGGTGCGTTTAAGATCAACGCCTTTCAATATCTTGTGAAAGGCGCTGCAACGGACGAGGAGATCGTCGCGGAGCTTCGGCGGGCGGAAAAGCGCTATGCCGACGACCACTACCTGTATACCTTTCACAACCACGCCGAAGCGACCAAGATCCGCATCCAGCACATCGTGTATATCGAATCCAAAAATCGGCATTTGCATGTGCATACGAGCGACGGCCAGATCCATGAATTCCGCGGACGGCTGGATACGGAGGAAAACAAGCTGCGGCCGTTTCGGTTTGTGCGTATCCACAAAAGCTATTTGGTCAATATGGCGTATATCGCCCGCGTCGGTAAGCTGTCGCTGACGCTGGAGGACGAAGCACAGACGGAGCTGACCATCAGCCGCACCTATCAGGAAAATCTGCTGCTGACATACAATACATATATCACCGGGTGCAGCGTATGAGCAGGGATTACGTTTGGATGCAGGTTATCGGCGTCTTGGGCGAGACGCTCGTTATGTACAGCTTTTTCGACGCGCTTTTGACCGCGCCGCCGCGCACACGCAAATTCCGCCCGTGGATGGCGTATCTGCTGTTTGCCGCCGCTTTTTTCACGGTAAAAATGATCACGGATAATTTGGCGGCGGGGATGCTCGGTTTTCTGCTGCTTGCCTTTGCCGTCAGTATGGTCTATGCCGGGAATTGGAAAAATAAATTTGCTTTAAGCGCGTTGCTGCTTCTGATTTCCGGGTTGTGTGAGATGGGCGTGGGTATAGTGCTGGCAATGCTTGCTTCTGACAGCGTTGCCAACATGAAAAGCGACACCCTGTTTTATTTTCAGGGCATGTTCATTTCCAAGCTTGTGGAGATGATTATTGTCAAGGTGATCGCGCGCTTTCGCAATAAGCATGTATATGCGCTCAAAACACGCACATGGATTGGCATCATGCTGATCCCAATCACAAATATTGTCATTGCTTTTGAGCTCAATGACATTGCCTACCAAAGCAGCGACACCCGCAATAATTTGAAATTGTTTTTTATCTTTTTATGTATGCTGGCGACCACCGCCGTGGCGTTCCATTTGTTTGAAAACGAGCTGAAAACCGTAGAGCGGAATGTCTCCGTCTGGATATGCTGGAAAAGCAGCTCGCCAACGAACAGGCGTATTACAAAGACCTTGCCCGCACACAGGCCGAGCTGCAAAAGACCGCGCACGATATGAAAAACGCCCTGCTGGCGGTGCTCGGCACCGTGTCGGACGGCGACATGCCCGCCGCCGAAGGCAAGCTGCGCGACATGCTGCAGGTGGCGACCGACAGCCTGCAAACAGTCTATACGGGCAGAGCCACCGTGGACGCCATGCTGAACGTCAAGGCCAGACGCATGCGGGACTTGCATATCCGCTTTGAGCCGATCTGCTTTCTGCGCAAGGAAATGGCGCTGGACGATATGGATTTCTGCATCTTTTTGGGCAACGCGCTCGACAACGCCATTGAAGCCTGCGAAAAGCTGCCGGAAGAAAAGCGGTATATTCAGTTAAAGCTGTTGGAAAGCGACGGTACGCTCTCGTGCAGCGTAGAAAACCCGACCGACGGCGCACTGCCCGAAAACGGCGCGCGGACGACGAAGCGCGACCGGCGCCGTCACGGCTTCGGCTTGGAGAATATGCGCGAGATCGTGCGCAAAAACGGCGGCGAAATGGAGACACGCAGTGCGGACGGCAAGTTCGTCTTGCTGGCAATGTTCCTGCTGTAAGCCCCGTTCCCCGAATCACAACGCCCCAAGGCACAGCCTTGGGGCGTTGCTGCGTTGTTTGTGCAAAAAAATGTGTAAAAAAGGCAAAAAGACTTGATTTTATCGAAAAATGAGGTATCCTTATAATAGAAAATGTGCTTAAACATCACAAACGCTGCCGAGCAGGGGGGATTCGCGGCGGCACAGGGGAACGGAGGGTTACATTGCTTGCGAAATTGGCGGCCCGTCTTACGGCGCACTTCATCCGAACGGGTGCGGTGCAGGCGGCGGAACGCGAGGTTTACGAATATCACTTTGAGGTGATGCTGGCGGAGGCGCTCAATTTCGCGGCGCTGCTGGTCGGCGGGCTTTTGTCGGGGGAGCTTTTATGCACCCTGCTGTTTACGGCAAGCTTTTTGGTGTTCCGCTCTGTGGGCGGCGGGTTTCATGCCAGCACCCACCTGCGCTGCTTTTTGACGCTGGCGGCGGTTTACGGCGCGCTGCTTTTGCTGCTGCGGTTCGGCACGGAAACGCTGCTGCGCTTCGGTGTGATCGTTATGCTGCTTGCGGGGACGATCCTGCTGTTTTTCTTGGCGCCCGCAGTCCATGAAAACAACCCGATGGAGGATGCACAGCGCGAGCGATTGTCGGCGCGGGCAAGACTGCTGTCATTGCTGTTTGCGCTGGTGGGTGCGGTGTTGTTGTCCGCCGCGCCGCAGGCTGCGCCGTGGCTGTTCGCCTGTGTTTACGGTATGTTTATTGTCGCCATGTCCGTGCTTGCCGCGCGTATTTCGCAGGCGCGCCGGGCACAAAGCGCCGCGCGTGCGGATTCGGATGAGAAAAAATACAGCGAACCCTTCGACCAAACCGGAAAAAGGATCGGGTAAAACGCAAAGCTTTGTGGATCCTGCAGATGCAGGGTAGAACACAACAAATCAATTCGAAAGGAGGATGCAATATGAAACAGGCCAAACAGGCCGGCAAGCTTCTTCCGAAGCTCGCCAAAAAGTGCGGCGACGCCTCGCTGAAAGCGGCGTGCACATGGTGGTTTCACCAGCCGAAGGTCCCGACACAGCTGGACCGCACGAAGCGCAAATAAGCGGCGCAGTAAAGCCAAAACAAACGGGCGGGAAGCATATGCTTCCCGCCCGTTTGCCGCATTGTGCGTTAGGGGAATTCGGCGCTTAAAGCGCCAAAAAAGAGAGGAAAACAATATAGAAACCCGCGTGTGCGGAGGAATCGTCCGTTTCGGGCGGCAGCTTAAAGCTGCTCGGTGAGCGCGGTAAGCTGCAACGCCTTCCACAGAGATTTCCACGACAGCTTGGACGCGACCAATTCGCTGACCAGCTTGCGCACTTCGCGTTCTCTTTCTTCGTACAGCATTCTGTTCACTCCTTTCCTGTTTTCTACCTGTATTATATGGCGGGCTATCGGATTTGTCAAGTCTTTTTTACCAAAAAATTCAAAATATTTTTGTGCAACATTATATTAACATTTTGAACAAAAACGAGCGGAACTCGAAAACTAAAGGGCTTTTTGCTGAAAATCTATAGATTTCTCGCTTGCTGGTGAATTTGTATTCGCCAAGTTACTAAAATATTTTCGTCATTTCGACGAATTCAAGATCCGCCGTTTGGCAAGCTGGGACGGAACGTTTTCGGCGCTTATGTGTGCGTAAAGTGCGGCGCCGCGGGGAAAATAAACGCGGGAACAGGCGGCGGCAAAACGGGAAAAATATCCAAATCTTTTTGCCCGCAGCAGCCATATTTCGGCTGTTTTCGGCGCGTTGAGGTTTGACAAGCCGCCGTACAAACAGTATAATAAAGCTGTACCTGCGCGGCACGGCGGACAAAGCGCACGGCGCGCCGCAAATTTGTAAGGAGTGAAAACAAATGCCTTTAGTCACCACTACCGAAATGTTCAAAAAAGCCTATGAAGGCGGTTACGCCATCGGCGCGTTCAACGTCAACAATATGGAGATCATCCAGGGCATCACCCGTGCCGCCAAGAAGCACAATGCCCCCGTGATCCTGCAGGTTTCCGCGGGCGCGCGCAAATATGCGTCCCACGGGTATCTGGTCGCCATGGTGAAGGCCGCTGCCGAAGAGACGGGTCTGCCCATTGCGCTGCACCTTGACCACGGCCCGGATTTTGAGACCTGCAAGGCGTGCATCGACGGCGGCTTTACCTCCGTGATGATCGACGGCAGCCACCTGCCTTATGAAGAAAACGTTGCGCTGACCAAAAAGGTCGTCGATTACGCCCACGCACACGGCGTGGTGGTTGAGGGCGAGCTCGGCCAGCTTGCGGGCATCGAGGATGACGTCAACGTCAGCGAGGACGACGCGCATTTCACGGATCCCGACCAGGTCTATGACTTCGTGACCCGCACCGGCGTGGACTCCCTTGCCATTGCCATCGGCACGAGCCACGGCGCTTACAAATTCAAGCCCGGCCAGAAGCCGCAGCTTCGCTTTGACATTTTGCAGGAAGTGGCGGACAAGCTCCCCGGCTTCCCGATCGTCCTGCACGGCGCAAGCTCCGTGAATCAGGAGGATGTCAAGACCATCAACCAGTACGGCGGCCAGATGCCCGATGCCATCGGCATCCCCGAGGACATGCTGCGCAAGGCTTCTTCCATGGCGGTCTGCAAGATCAATGTGGACTCCGACATCCGCATTGCCATGACGGCGGCGATCCGCAAACACTTCGCCGAAAATCCGACCCACTTTGACCCGCGCCAGTACCTGACCCCCGCGCGCGACGCGATCGAGGGCGTGGTTTCGCACAAGATCGAGACCGTGCTCGGCTGTGAGGGCAAGGCGTAAGCGGCAAAGACGATATGCCTTATAACGGCGGCGTGTACCGAAAGGTGCGCGCCGCTTTTTGCTGCCGTTTGCAGGTAAATCAACGCAATTACCGCTTGTGTGCGATATGCGGCGGATAGATTCGTGTGTGTGCAGGATCTGCGCATTCACGATGTTTCTTATAGAAAACGCCCAAAAAATGTAAAAAAGACGGCAAAAAAATCGACAAAATCGGCGGGCAAAATTCTATAAAAAAGGACTTTTATTTTCGATGCGTCGGTGGTATAATACTAAAGGTTAGTTACGGGCTTTTCATTTGTCCGGCCGGCATTTTGCCGGCAGATTTTGAATTTTTGATTTTTTCTGCCCCGCGTCATGGATGCGGCTTTTTTGTGCGGGGCGTTACATAGATTCGGATGCAGGGAGTGAGCCGTCTTTGGAGAAGTTTGTCATTACCGGCGGTCAACGGCTGACCGGCGAGGTTTCCGTCAGCGGGGCGAAAAACGCAGTCGTTGCGATCTTGCCCGCCACGATTTTGGCACAGGACATTTGCAGAATTGAAAATATACCGAACATCAGTGATGTCACCGCTATGGTGAAGATCCTCAAAACCATGGGCGCGGGCATCAAATATATCAACAAAACAACGCTCGAGATCGACACGCGCCACGTTGGCTCCTTTGTGGTGGAGCATGAGCTGACGCGGCAGCTGCGCGCTTCGTATTACCTCATCGGCGCGCTCATCGGGCGTTTTTCGCGCGCGCGCGTCGCCATGCCCGGCGGGTGCTATTTGGGGCTTCGTCCCATCGACCAGCACATCAAGGGGTTTGAAGCGCTGGGTGCGGATGTCACCATGGAGGAAAATGCCATGGTGCACGTTGAAGCGCAAAAACTGATGGGCAATTCCGTGTATCTCGACGTCGTCTCCGTCGGTGCGACGATCAACGTGATGCTCGCGGCGGTCAAAGCGCCGGGGCTTACCGTGATCGAGAATGCCGCCAAGGAGCCGCACATCGTCGATTTGGCGAACTTTTTGAACACCATGGGCGCGGATGTCCGCGGCGCGGGCACCGACGTGATCAAGATCCGCGGCGTGCAAAACCTGCACGGCTGTGAGTATTCCATCATCCCCGACCAGATCGAAGCGGGGACTTACATGGTCGCGGCGGCGGCAACGCGCGGCGACGTGCTGGTGAAAAACGTGATCCCTAAGCACTTGGAGTCCATCACCGCAAAGCTCATCGAAGCGGGCGCGACGGTGGAGGAATTCGACGAGGCGGTGCGTGTGAAAATGGATCGCCGCCCGGGGCACTGCAACATCAAAACCATGCCGCACCCCGGTTTCCCGACCGATATGCAGCCGCAGTTTTCCACATTTTTGTGCTTAGCGGAGGGCACGAGCATCGTTTCCGAAAGCGTGTGGGACAACCGTTTCCGCTATGCCGAGCAATTACAGCGCATGGGCGCAAACATCCACGTCAACGGTAAGACTGCCGTGATCGAGGGCGTGGAAAAGCTCAAAGGCGCGCCGATCCGTGCGGATGACCTGCGCGCGGGCGCGGCGATGCTGATCGCCGCCATGTCGGCAAGCGGCGTTTCGGAGATTGAGGAAATCCAGCACATTGAGCGCGGCTATGAAAATGTCGTAGACAAATTCCGCTCGCTCGGCGCAAAGATCGAGCGCCGCAACTTCCCCGACGAGGACGAGGATGTGCAGCGCACAGCGGGATAAGAGTGAAAGCTACAGGGACGGGTTTGAGCAATGCATAAAACCGTCCCTTCTTTTATACACAGGCGAAAGGGTGAGCCGCATGAAAAAGATCAGCCTTCTGCTGGCGCTTGTCCTCGTGCTCTGCGCGGGATGCAGCGCATCCGACGTTCCCGAAATCGACGAGTACACTTGGAAAATGACGTCGATCCAAAGCGCCGAAGCGGATGGACAAGCGGTTGCATACGGTCCGCACGAAAGCAGTACGCTTGATACGGCAGTGGAGTTGGAAATGCAGTGCACAGCGCAAGACGGCAGCCTTACCTTGACCGATCTGACCAACAACAAAACCTATACGGGAACGTATCGGGTGGAGACGACTTCGCCGGAGTCGGTTACATATGCGGTGACTGTTGCAGACCAAAACGGGCTTGCCGTGTGCGCCATGACGACGTATCACGACGGCAGCACGACCCCAACGCTTATCCTGAATTTGGGTGACTATGTGTTGAACTTTTTTGCGGCGGAGGAATAGATGACTTTGTGCGCAAAGGGAAAATAAGGGAGGGTTCTGTATCAACAGAACCCTCCCAGTTTTATTTCATTAGGTTAGTGGGCTTGCGGCTTGTGCAAAACACGTTCGCAGACCTGCTTTGCGGCTTCGCGCAGGTAGATCGCAGCATTTTGAATCGAATCCGCCGCAGTCCTGCCGCCCGTTTGCAGCGCGGCGGCATCGCAAAAGCCGAACCGTGCGGGGGAAAAGTCTGCTGTGATCGCGCCCGAAATAAGCGCGCAGGGCGTTCCCTGTTCCTTTGCGAGCGCGCACACGCGCGCGGGCAGCTTGCCGTATGCAGTCTGTTCGTCTGTTCTGCCCTCGCCGTGATCACAAGATCGGCAGAGGCGATTTTGGCAGACAGCCCGCAGCTTTTTGCCAAAATCGAAAATCCGCTTTGCACTTCGCCGCCGAATGCAGCATACAGCCC
>UQZS01000046.1 GCA_900545625.1 uncultured Oscillospiraceae bacterium
GCTTAACACCGCAAAGCGTACCGTCGTGCGCCGTTGCGCGGCAGATCCGTTCAAAGAAGCGGTATAAAAGCAGGCTCTGCACACCGTCCGCGCCGGAAAGCCCCGATACGAACAAAACCGATTCTCCCGACGCATCGCCCGCAGACAGCGCAAAGATCGCGCGCTTCGAGACCGTCCTGCCGAGCACCGAAATGGCGGCAAACGGATACTTATTCAGCAGCTGCGCGCAAAGCCGCTTGGCATATGGGTAAGTAAAAGGTTCGTACTCGACCGACATACAAAACTCCAACTTTCCGGCGATAACTTGTGGGGCAAGTCCCACATTTCACATATATGCAAAGGAGGCCGCAATTAGTATGGATCTGACGGAAAAAACGCTCGGCAAATCCTACATTTACAAAGGACGCATTATCAATATGCGCGTGGACGACGCTATGCTTCCCGACGGCAGGACTGCAAAGCGCGAGGTCGTCGAACATCCGGGTGGCGTATGCATTGCCGCGCTGACCGAACAAAGGGAGCTTTTGTTCGTCGAGCAGTTCCGCTACCCTTACAGCGAGGTCGTTCTCGAGCTGCCCGCCGGCAAGCTCGAATACGGCGAGGATCCGTTGGAAGCGGGCAAGCGGGAACTGCAGGAGGAAACGGGCGCCGCCGCAAAGGAGTATCGATCCCTCGGGAAGCTGTATCCCACGCCCGGCTACTGCGGTGAGATCATCCACCTGTATCTGGCAACAGACCTCACCTTTTCGGCGCAGCACCCCGATGATGACGAATTTTTAGAGCTGCGCCGCATCCCGCTTGCCGAGGCGTTCCAAATGGTCATGGAAAATAAAATTGCCGATGCGAAAACGCAGGTCGGCATCTTAAAAACCTATCAGCTGGTACGGGAGGGCTTGGTATGATTTTAGTGCTCGCTTCCGCTTCGCCGCGCCGCGCGGACATCCTGCGGCAGGGCGGGTATTCGTTCGTAACGCGCGCCTCACAAGCAGATGAGAACATACCCGCAGCGCTTTCCCCCGCCGCGGCGGTGCGCCGCTTGGCACGCCGCAAGGGACAGGCGGTGGACTGCGGCCCCGGCGAGGTGGTGCTGGCCGCCGACACGGTGGTCGTCTGCGCCGGGCAGATCTTGGGCAAGCCCGAAAACGACGCGGATGCCACACGGATGCTGCGCCTGCTCTCCGGACGCACGCACCATGTTTACACAGGCGTTTACATCACGGACGGCTCACGCGAGACGCTGTTTTACGAACGCAGCGCCGTCACCTTTTATCCGCTCTCGCCTTCGCAGATCGAAACCTATGTGCGCACACGCGAGCCGTTGGACAAAGCGGGCGGATACGCCATCCAGGGGCGTGGAGCGCTGCTGGTGCGCCGCGTGGCCGGGGATTATCTGAACATCGTTGGGCTGCCGCTTGCGCGCACGGCGCGGGAGCTTGAGGCATATGGGTTCTGAGGAAGGAAGTTGAATGCATATGAAAACCGGGCTTGTGCTGGAGGGCGGCGGGATGCGAGGCATCTACACCGTCGGGGTATTGGACGCGCTTTTGGACAACGATGTGCATTTCGATTACTGCATCGGTGTTTCGGCGGGCGCGGGCAACGCAGTCTCGTACCTGTCGGGGCAGCGCGGCAGAGGGCTTCGCGTCAACACGCAGTACGTCAAAGATAAGCGGTACATCGGCATTGACCCGATCCTGCATAAGAAGTCCGTGTTCGGGCTGGATTTCATCTACGACACCATCCCGCAGGAACTCGACCCCTTTGACTATGATGCGTTTTTCCGCGATAAAACGGAATTCTATGCCGTGGTGACCGATGCCGAAACGGGCGAGGCGGTGTATTTCGGCAAGGACAAGCTCGTGGGCACGGATTTCACCCCGCTGAAGGCCTCGGCGGCGCTGCCGATGTTCACGCCGCCCGTGGAATTTGAGGGACGCAAATATTTTGACGGCGGCGCGGCGGATTCCATCCCCGTCGAACGCGCGCTGAAAGACGGCTGCGACCGCCTTCTGATCGTGCGCACGAGGCCGCGCGATTATGTTAAAAAGCCCGAATCCCTGCGGCATGTGTATACGCGCGTGCTGCGCGAGTATCCGAACATGATCACGACGCTCGACACACGGCACCTGCGCTACAACGAATCCCTGCGGCTGTGCCGTGAACTGGAGGAGGCGGGCAAAGCGGTCGTCATCGCGCCCGAATACCCGCTTTCCGTGGACAAGTTCAGCACCGACACCGAAAAACTCGAGCACTGCTATTACGAAGGGCTGCGCGACGCCAAGCATGTCATGGCGAATATTTTAAAGCTTGTAGGGAAATAATGGTTTTGACGGGATGCTCCTGCGGGCATCCCGTTGCTTCTTAAGCTGTCGGGAAAATCCTTGAATACATTTGACATCAGATGGGGAATACCTTATAATAAATAGATAATACGAATGTCATAAAATGGAAAAGAAGGGCTTTTTGGATATGCAGTTTGCCGAACGTGAATTTTTACCCGTCATTTTGGGCGCGGACATTACCGCTTACTCGCTCGCGCGCAGCTTTCATGAGGAATACGGTGTGAAATCGCTGGTTTTGAGCATGGCAAGGGGCGGCTACATCGCCAATTCCGACATCATCGAAAACCGTGTGTTCCCCGGTCTTGAAAACAAGGAGGTGCTCATCGAGCACCTTTTAGAGGTCGGCAGGGAATTTGAGGGGAAAAAGAAGCTCATCGTGCTCGGCTGCGGGGACTGGTACGTCCGCGCGCTCATCGAGAGCAAGGCGGTGCTGGAGCCGTATTACATCGTCCCCTACATCAATGAAGATCTGCTCAACGAGATCGTTTTGAAGGACAAGTTCTACGAGATCTTTGAGGAACTGGGGCTTGACTACCCCAAGACCTATGTCTACGAATGCGGCAAGGAAAACGACCTGCAATTCGACTTTGACTACCCCGTCATCGCCAAGCCCGCGAACAGTGCGAAATACCACTATGCAAAGTTCCCCGGCAAGCGCAAGGTGTTCAGTTTTGACGACGAAGCGTCTTTGCGCGAGATGCTCGGCAATTTAGAGCAGTCGAGCTATGACTACAAATTCCTCATTCAGGACAAGATCCCCGGTGATGACACCTATATGCGCGTTTTGACCTGCTACTGCGACCGCAATTCCAAGGTGCGCTTTGCAGCGCTTGGGCGCACACTCCTCGAAGATCACACGCCGACCGCCATCGGCAACCCCGTTGCGATCATCAACGAGGTCAACCCCGACATCGTAGCGGCGGCGACCAAGTTCTTAGAGCACATCGGCTATGTCGGCTTTGCAAATTTCGACATCAAATACGACCGCCGCGACGGGAAATACAAATTCTTTGAGATCAATGTGCGCTTGGGACGCAGCAACTTCTATGTGACGGGCAGCGGCTTCAACGCCGTTAAGTGGATCGTGGATGACTATATCTACGACAGTCTGCCCGAATACACCGTGGCGGACAACATCTGCCTTTACACGGTCGTGCCCAAGGGTGTGATCATGAAGTATGTCTCCGACCCGGAATTAAAGGCGCAGGCAAAGGCGCTTTATAAGGCGAAAAAGGTTTCGTCGCCGCTGTTTTACAAGGCGGACAAAAATCTCAAGCACCGCTTTTACGCAACGGCGGCGTTCTTCAATCAATACCGTAAATTCAAGAAGTACTTTTAAGACGGAGAAGGGTTTTCCATGCAGGAAAAAGTTTTGGGCGTGCTCGGCGGCGTAGGCCCTTTGGCGACCATCTATTTTGCCGATCTCGTCATCAAGATGACCGAGGCGAAGACCGATCAGGAGCACATTCCCATGGTCATTTTGAACCATGCGTCCATCCCCGACCGCACGGCGTATATTTTGGACAACTCCAAGCCCGACCCCCTGCCCGTGATGATCGCAGATGCAAAACGCTTGCAGCAGGACGGGTGCAGCTGTATCGTCATCCCCTGCAACACGGCGCACTACTTTTACGACGCCATGCAGGAAAGTGTGGACATCCCCATTCTCAATATTTTGGAGGAGACCGTCTCCTATGCCGAAAAAACCGTGCCGAATTTACGGTGCATCGGCATCCTTGCGACCGAGGGCACGGTCGTCTCGGGCGCGTACCAAAGCGTTATCCAAAAGCACAATCTCGACTACCGCCTGCCGACCAAAGAGGATCAGGCTTCGCTGATGCACATCATCTACGACCAGGTCAAGGCGGGAGAAAAAGCGGATATCTGCGAATTTTTGCGCATTGTCGGTGCGCTTAAAAAAGCAGGCTGCGACGCCGTGGTGCTCGGCTGTACGGAATTGTCGATCATCCGCAAGGATTTTGACCTTATGCAGCCCGACATCGTGGATTCCATGGAATGCTTAGCGCGCGCGAGCATCCTGTTCTGCGGCAAAAAAATCAAGGAACCGAGCTGACGGTTCCGTCAACATAACGAGGTAAACGGACTATGTGCGGATTTGTAGGCTTTCTTAACGATACGCCCGATACAACAAAAAATGAAGCGGTGGTGCGCGCCATGGCGGCGCGCATTACGCACCGCGGGCCCGATCAGGAAGACTATTATGTAGACGATAAGGTGTCGCTGGGCTTTCGGAGACTGAGCATCATCGACCTTGCCGGCGGCAGCCAGCCCATTACGAACGAGGACGGCACAAAGGTGCTGGTTTTCAACGGTGAAATTTACAACTTCCAGCCTCTGCGGGAAAAACTGCTCGAAAAAGGGCATGTCTTTAAGACCCGCACCGACTCCGAGGTGCTGCTGCACGGCTACGAGGAATGGGGCAAAGACCTGCTTATGAAGCTGCGCGGCATGTTCGCCTTTGTCATTTGGGACAAAGCGGAAAACCGCCTGTTCGGCGCGCGCGATATTTTCGGCATCAAGCCGTTTTTCTATTATTTAAACGAGGGAAACTTTCTGTTTGCCTCCGAAATCAAGGCTTTTCTCAACAACCCGCTGTTCAAAAAGGAGCTCAACGAGGAACGCCTGCCCGAATACCTGTGCTTCGAGTATATCCCGAATACGGAAACGCTGTTCAAGCACGTCTACAAAATGGAGCCGGGCGCCTATTTCACCTGGCAGGACGGGCGCTTTGAGACGGCGCGCTATTACACGCCCGAATACGACATCGACAATGAAAAGTCCCTTGCCGAGTGGGAAACGCTGATCGACGAGACGTTCCGCGACTCGACCGCTGCGCACGGCATCGCCGACGTCGAGGTCGGCTGCTTCCTTTCGAGCGGCGTGGATTCGAGCTACGTCGTGCACGAAATGGCGAAACGCAACCGTGTGCGCACTTTTTCCGTAGGCTATGCCGAGGAAAAATATTCGGAGCTTTCCTCTGCCGAGGAATTTGCCAAGACCGAGGGCGTGCTGAATTTCACAAAGAAAATCACGGCTCAAGAGTATTTCGACGCCACGCCCGCCGTACAGTATTATATGGATGAACCGCTGCCGAACCCCTCGGCCATCGCGCTGTATTTCCTCGCGAAATTGGCAAGCGAGCAGGTCAAGGTCGTGCTTTCCGGCGAAGGGGCGGACGAACTGTTCGGCGGCTACCACTATTACCGTGAACCGCTTGATTTTGAGAAGTACATGCGTTTGCCGCTGTCCCTGCGCCGCGCTTTGGCGGGGCTTGCATCTAAAATGCCGAATTTCCACGGCAAGCGTTTTTTGATGCGCGGGCAGTTCCCCATTGAAAAACGGTATATCCGCAACAATTACGTCTACCGCCATGCGGAAGTCAATAAAGTTCTGGCACAGCCCGTGGACGCGCCGGACCCTTCGGAATTTACCAAGCCCTATTTTGACGAGGTGAAAAACGAGGACGACATCACCAAAATGCAGTATGCGGACATCCGAACCTGGCTTGTGCAGGACATCCTCGTCAAAGCCGACCGCATGAGCATGGCGAATTCTTTGGAGCTGCGTGTACCCTTCCTTGACCGCGAGATGCTGCGGCTCGCGCTGCAGATCCCCTCGAAATACCGTGTCAACCAAGAGTCGACCAAGGTCGCCCTGCGCGGCGCCGCGGCAAAGCGGCTGCCCGAAAAAACGGCAAAAATGCGCAAAACCGGTTTCTTAACGCCGCTCAACGACTGGCTGCGCCGCGACGAATTTTACGCGCGCGTCAAAGAAACATTTGAAAGCGAGACCGCAAAGCGTTTTTTCAATACGGACTTTATTCTGAAACTTCTCGACGACCACAAGGCCGGTACGGCGCACAACATGAAAAAAATCTGGTCGATCTACTGCTTCTTGCTCTGGTACGAAGCCTATTTCATTCAAAACTGACCGCTGCACGACAAGGGGGCGCTTTATGAAGATCATCGATATTTCCAATGACCTGCTTACGGCGGAGGTCTATGCAGGCGACCCCGTGCCCGAACTGCACGCGCTCAAATCCTTGGAAAACGGCGACCGCTATAACCTCAACGCCCTGTACGCCGGGCTGCATAACGGCACGCACATCGACGCGCCGCTGCATTTTCTCGACGGCGGGGCGGACGCCGCACATGTGCCTTTGGACGTATGCATCGGCCCGTGCCGCGTTTTAGAAGTCACGCCCGGCATCATCACGGGCGAGGTCGTCGAAAATTCCTTCCCGCGCGGGTGCGAGCGTCTGCTTTTGAAATCCTCGGGAAGAGCGTTCATCCATGAAACCGCCGCGCAGGCGATGACCTATTACGGCTGTAAGCTCGTAGGTACGGATGCATTGAGCATTGACCCTGATTACGACGAGACCGGGGCTGCACACTGCGCGTTCCTGCGGGAGAACGTCGTGATCTTAGAGGGGCTCAACCTCGCTTCGGTACACAACGGGGAATATTTCCTGATCGCGCCGCCCGTCAAAATCGGTGAGGCGGAGGCGGCTTTTACACGCGCCGTGCTCGTTTCGGATTATATTTTTTGGAGCGGCAAATCCCCGCTCGCCTGAGAAGAAAGGGACAACGCAACGCTTATGCAACAAATCGTTATCATCGGCGCGGGCCCGGCAGGGCTGACGGCAGGACTTGAGATCCTGCGCCGCGCGCCGCAGCAATACGCGGTCACGATCCTGGAAGCGAGCAGCGCTTTGGGCGGCATCTCGCGCACGGTCGTGCATAACGGCAACCGTATGGACATCGGCGGGCACCGCTTTTTTTCGAAGGATGCGCGCGTCAACGCCTTTTGGGAAAGCCTGCTGCCCACGCAGGGCGCACCCGCGATGGATGACCGCCTTTTGAACCGCCAAAAAGCATGTTTGCCCGGCGGCCCCGACCCTGAAAAAACGGACAACGTCATGCTGCTGCGTGACCGCGTTTCGCGCATATACTATCTCGGCAAATTCTTTGATTATCCGATCACCGTAAAACCGCAGACTTTCCGCAATCTCGGACTTGTACACACCATGCGTGCGGGTTTGGGATATTTTGCCGCGTGCGTCAAAAAACGGCCGGAAACTTCACTTGAAAACTTTTACATCAACCGTTTCGGGCGGCCGCTTTACGAAATGTTTTTCGAGGACTACACCGAAAAACTTTGGGGGCGGCACCCGTCCGTCATTTCCGCCGACTGGGGCGCACAGCGCGTCAAGGGGCTTTCCGTTGCGGCGGTGCTCAAAAACGCCCTGGGGCTTGACCGCAAGGCGCGCGAAACGTCGCTCATCGAACAATTCAAATACCCGAAATACGGTCCCGGGCAGCTTTGGGAGCGCGCGGCAGCGGAATTTCAGGAACGCGGCGGGCGCATGGTGCTGCAAAGCCGCGTGACGGCGCTGCAAACGGAAAACGGGCAGCTTTCGGCGGTGTGCGCTAAAGAGCGCGACGGGCTAAAAACGTATCCCGCCGACTTTGTGCTCTCCTCCATGCCCCTTTGCGAGCTGGTCGCGGCGCTGCAGGGCATCGCTGTACCCGACGATGTGCAGACTGCGGCGGCGGGGCTTCCTTACCGCGATTTTGTGACGGTCGGGCTGCTGGTGCGGCGGCTCCGCCCGAAGAATGAAACCACAATGCGTACGCTCGGCTCGCTCATCCCCGACTGCTGGATCTACGTGCAGGACCGGGGCGTCAAGCTCGGGCGCGTGCAGATCTTCAACAACTGGTCGCCCTATATGGTCAAAGACCCGCAGGATACGGTCTTTGTGGGACTCGAATACTTTTGCCGCGAGGGGGACGATTTTTGGAATTCGGATGTCAAAACGCTTGCCGCACGCGGTCGGGACGACCTTGTGAAGATCGGCCTTCTGGACGAAAATGAGCCGATTTTGGACAGCCACTGCGAAAAAGTCCCGAAAGCCTATCCGGCATATTTTGATACGTATGCAGAGCTCCCGCGCGTGCGCGGCTTTTTAGACGGGCTTTGCAATCTTTACTGCATCGGGCGCAACGGGCAGCACCGCTACAACAACATGGATCACTCCATGCTGACCGCGTTCACCGCCGTTGACGGCATTATAAGCGGCGATCCGGACAAAACAGCGGTGTGGAGCGTCAACACAGAGAAAGCGTACCACGAAACGAAAGCAGGCGGGGATGCATGAATAAAAAGCAGAAAACCGCGCCGCAGTCGCGCTGCGACATGTGCGCCTATTATGACTACGACGAGGAGACCGAGCAGTACGTTTGCGAAATCGACCTCGACGAGGACGAAATGCAAAGCTTCCTTTCTTACAGCACGCAGAACTGCCCGTATTTCCGCTTTTATGAAGAATACAAAATGGTCGAACGGCAAAACTGATACTGCTATGCGGCATACAGACAGGAGGCATTTCAGATGGATCTTTGTGCAGCAATAATTTTCGGGGGAACGAGCGCAGCACAGCCGATTTTGTTTAAGCCTGCGCTTTTGTGGGTGCTTGAGACGGTGCGCGACTGTAAGATCGAGGATCTTACGGTATTGACGGCAAATACGGAAGTGCGTGCCTTAGCGGAGAACGCGGGAACAGATTGCCTGGCGCCGGAAAACGATGCGGATAATATTTGTACGGCTGCACTGCGCGTGTTCGCACAGCCGCACGACATCCTGTTGCTGCGCGGCGATATGCCGCTTATGCATGAACTGTTTATCTGTGCGGCATATGATACACATCAAAAAAATGAAAACGATATGACTGCGTTCTGCTGCCCGCGCGAGGGCGGCGCGCTGCTTGCCGCGTGGGTGCGCCGGTCGGCGCTTGTAAGCGCGGCGGCAAATGCCCCGCTTACAAGTGACGGCTGCCCGCTTGTGCGGCTGTCGAAAATTTTGCAAAAAGCGGGCGGCAAGGTGCAGACGCTGGAAGCGCCGTTCCCGGAAGCCGCACTGTGCACCGACACGGCACGCAGCCGCAACACGATCACCGCCTACGTGCGGCGCAGTATTTTGGAATCCCTTCTGGACGCGGGTGTGGAGATCCCCTCTACGGACGGCGTGCTGGTCGGCCCCGACGTGACCGTCCAAGCGGGGGCAACGCTGCTGCCCGGTACGATCTTACGCGGGCGCACGACGGTGGGCGCAGGTTCTGTCCTGGGACCAAACACGCTCATAGAGGACAGCGAGATCGGCGAAAACGCCGTTTTGAACAGCACGCAGTGCTATCGCTCCCGCGTACAAAACGGCGTGAACATCGGGCCGTTCGTGCACATCCGCCCGAATTCCGTCGTCGGCGAGAACGTGCACTTGGGCAACTTTGTAGAGATCAAAAACTCCAACATTGACACAGGCACTAAGGTCTCGCACCTGACCTATGTCGGCGATTCCGATGTCGGCAAACGTGTCAACTTCGGCTGCGGCACGGTCACGGTCAACTATACGGGCAAAGCGAAGTTCCGTACCACGATCGGCGACGACGCTTTTATCGGCTGCAATACGAACTTAGTCGCACCCGTCACCGTGGGCGACGGCGCGTACACCGCTGCGGGCTCCACCATCACGGAGGATGTGCCCGTCGACGCGCTGGGCATAGCGCGTGCACGGCAGGTCAACAAGGAAGGCTGGAGCCGCCGCTTTAAGGAAGAAAAAAAGTAACGCCCAAGGCGTTTGAGAGGTAGCAAACCGCTATGCTGTTTCGAAGAAAAACAAAACCCGCGCCAACGAGCGGCGCGCCGGAATTTTTGATCGTAGGGCTTGGAAACCCCGGTGAAAAATACAGCTTCACCCGCCACAATGCGGGCTTTTTGTGCGTGGATCTGCTCGCAGAACAAAACGGGTTTTCCCTAAAGCGCCTCAAATTCCGTTCGCTGACGGCGGATACAACGCTTGCCGGGCACCGCTGTCTGGTGCTCAAACCGCAGACCTTTATGAACAATTCGGGTGAGGCGGTGCGCGACGCCGCCGCATTCTATAAGATCCCGCCCGAGCGCATTTTGGTGATCTTTGACGATGTTTCGCTGGACGTCGGGCGGCTGCGCATCCGCCGCAAAGGCACGGACGGTGGGCACAATGGGCTGAAAAGCATCATTTATCACTTGAACAGCGACGCGTTCCCGCGCATCAAGATCGGCGTCGGCAAAAAGCCGCACCCCGATTACGACCTTGCCGACTGGGTGCTTTCGAGTTTCAAAAAAGACGAACAGCCCCCGTTGAAAGCCGCGCTGGAGCGCGCCTGCGAGGCTGTACCGCTGATTTTGGACGGCAAGATCGACGAGGCGATGAACCGCTGCAATTCCTAAAAGCATTTGAATAGATAGAATTTAACTATACAGGTACATAGACAGAACGGGAGACAATTTTTAACTATGTCGGGATTTCAAGAACCTCTTAAAGCCTCGCCCGAGTATCAGGCGCTCACGCTTGCCGTGCAAAAGAAGCGTCTGCCGCTCGGCGTTTTGGGGCTTGCGGGAACGCAAAAAGCACACCTGACAGCCACGCTCTGCGGAGAACTCGGCCGCAGGGCGCTGCTTCTGCTGCCCGATGAGGCGACGGCAACAAAATTGACCGAGGACTTGCAAACCTTCGGGCTGCGCGCCTTTTTGTATCCTGCGCGCGAATTTGTGTTTCACACGGAGACCGAGAGCCGCTCGCACGAATACGAGCAGCGCCGGCTGCGGGCGCTCACCGCCATGCTGGACGGCACGGCGGATGTCGTGGTGTGCTCGGCGGAGGCTGCCGTGCAGCGCACCGTGCCGCCCGAAATTTTGCGCCGCCACGCGCTCACGCTTAAAAAAGGAGCGGATCTCCCGCTTTCGACCCTGCTTGAAACCCTGACGGCAAGCGGTTATGAGCGCTGTGACGCGGTGGAGGGCGTGGGGCAGTTTTCTGTGCGCGGCGGCATTGCGGACATCTTTTCGCCGGGCAACGACACCCCCGTGCGCATCGAATTTTTCGGCGATACGATCGAAAGCATTTCCTGCTTTGACGTGCAAAGCCAGCGACGCACGGCGCGTTTGGATGAATTCTCTTTGATGCCCGGCACCGAGGTGCTGCTGCCGCCTGCGGAAGAACTGGCGCAGAAAATCGAAGCCCTCGCCGCTTCGTTAAAGGGCAAGCACGCGGCGAAGCAGAAAGAGACGCTGTATAACGATGCAGACCGTCTGCGCGGCGGGGCGAATTTCGGCTCCGCCGACAAATACCTGCCGCTGATCTACGACGAGGCGGCGACCGTGTTTGACTATTTGGAAAAAGACGGCCTGCTGCTCGTGTGCGAGAGCGCAAACTGCCGCGAGCGCGCCGCAAACGCCGTCAAGCTGCTGTTGGAGGACGTCAAGGCGCTGTTTGAGGAAGGCACGCTGTGTAAGGGATTAGATGATTTTTATCTATCCGAAGCAAACCTGTTCAAGCTGTATGAAGCCAAGGGCGCGCTGTATGTGGACAACTTTGCACGCGGCAGCTTTGATACGCCCGTAAAAGAGCTCATCACCTTTACGGCAACACAGCTTCCCGTTTGGAACGGCAAGCTGGACGTCCTGTTAGAGGATCTTTCTCCTGTGCTGCAAAAGGACGCCACAGTCGTAGTGTTCGGCGGTACGGAAAAATCTGCTAAAACGCTGTCGGAGGACTTGTCCGCTGAGGGACTTGCGGCGGTATACTTCCCCCTTGTGCCGAACGAATTCCCGCGCGGGATGGTCACGGTGCTGCCGGGCGCGCTTTCGGGCGGCTTTTGCTACCCGCACGAAAAATTCTATGTGTATACCTACGGCAAGACGCGCCTGCAGGCCGGCAAGCGTTCCCGCGCGCGCTTTAAGCAGGGTCAGGGGCTGCACTCGCTCGATGACCTGAAAAAAGGCGACTATGTGGTGCACGCCGCGCACGGCATCGGGATCTTTGACGGCATCCAGAAGTTAGAGGTCGGCAAGATCACCAAGGACTACATCAAAATCCGGTATGCGAAGGGCGACGTGCTGTATGTGCCCGTCACCCAGCTCGATTTGGTCTCTAAATACATCGGCCCGCACGAGGAGACAGGGCGCACCGTCAAGCTCAACCGCATCGGCGGCGCGGAGTGGGAAAAGACCCGTTCGCGCGTGCGCAGTGCAGTCAAGGATATGGCGGATCAGCTCATTGCGCTGTATGCAAAGCGCCAAAGCATTCAGGGGCACGCCTTTTCGCCGGATATCGACATGCAAAACGATTTTGAACGCCGCTTTCCCTATGACGAAACGGTCGATCAGCTGCGCGCGGTGGACGAGATCAAGGGCGACATGGAAAAGCCCTATCCAATGGACCGCCTGCTGTGCGGCGACGTGGGCTTCGGCAAGACGGAGGTCGCGCTGCGCGCCGCGTTCAAATGCGTGGCGGACGGCAAGCAGTGCGCCGTGCTTGTGCCGACGACGATCCTCGCGCTCCAGCATTACCGCACGATCCTCAACCGCTTTGAGGGATTTCCCGTCAACGTAGAAATGATCTCGCGCTTTCGTACCCCGCGCCAGCAGGAAAAGATCTTAAAAGACCTGCGGCGCGGCAGTATAGATCTCATCGTCGGCACGCACCGCCTTGTCTCCAAAGACGTGCAGTTCAAGGACTTAGGGCTGTTGATCGTGGACGAGGAACAGCGCTTCGGCGTGGCGCAGAAAGAAAAGCTCAAGGAGCTGTTCCCTGCGGTGGACGTGCTGACGCTTTCCGCAACGCCCATCCCGCGCACGCTGAACATGGCGATGACCGGCATCCGCGACATGTCCGTGATCGAAGAAGCCCCGCAGGACCGCTTCCCCGTGCAGACCTATGTATTGGAATACGATATGGGGATCTTGGTACAGGCGATGGAAAAGGAGCTTCGCCGCGGCGGGCAGGTGTATTTTCTGCACAATCGCGTAGAAACCATCGAAAAGCGCGCGGGCGAAATTTCCGAGCTGCTGCCGGATGCACGCGTCGCCGTGGCGCACGGCAAAATGCCGGAGGAAAAGCTAAGCGACATCTGGCGCAGGCTTTTGGAGGGTGAAATCGACATCCTTGTATGCACCACGATCATCGAAACGGGCGTGGATGTGCCCAATTGCAACACGCTCATCATTGAGGATGCAGACCGTCTCGGTCTTGCACAGCTCCACCAGATCCGCGGGCGCGTCGGCAGAAGCACGCGGCGCGCGAGTGCTTATTTCACGTTCACGCGCGGCAAGGAGCTTTCCGACATCGCAGCGCGGCGGCTTTCGGCGATCCGCGAATATACGGAATTCGGCTCGGGCTTTAAGATCGCCATGCGCGATCTCGAGATCCGCGGCGCAGGCAGTGTGCTCGGCGCGCAGCAGCACGGGCATATGGAGGCCGTCGGCTACGACATGTATTTGCAGCTTTTAGGCGAGGCTGTCAGCGAGGAAAAGGGCGAAAAAAGCCCCGTGCGCCAAAAGGAATGCCTCATCGACATGCAGGTGGATGCGCACATTCCCGAACATTATATCGACAGCCTACCGCAGCGGCTTGCGATCTATCGCCGCATTGCGGACATCCGATCCGAAGAAGACGCCGCAGACGTGCGCGACGAGCTGCGCGACCGCTTCGGCGAGATCCCGCGCTCGGTCGAGGGCTTGATGGACATTTCTCTTTTGCGCAATGCAGCGGCGGCTAAGGGTATTTACGAAATCGGGCAAAAAGGGCAGACCGTTATCCTGTATGTCAAGGAGCTCGACACCTCGATGGTGCTGACGCTTTCGGGCGCGATGCGTGCGCGTGTTTCCGTGGCGGACTTCGGCAAAAAGCACATCGCCGTAAAAATGGCGGAGAACCAGCAACCGCTCGACACCCTGCGCGAAATTTTCAGCTATCTGACGATTTAAAAGGTGGTGGAAGCGGTGCGCATATTGCTTTGCCCGGATTCATTCAAGGGCTGCCTTTCCTCGGAACAGGTCTGCGCGGCGCTTGCCGCCGGCGTGCACGATGCGCAGCCGGACGCAGAAGTTTTGCAAGCGCCCCTTTCCGACGGCGGCGAGGGCTTTGCGGTCTCGGCAGCGGCGGTGACGCACGGCACTTTACACGCCTGCACAGCGCAGGACGCGTATTTTCATAAAAGGCAGGCGCACTTCGCCGTCTCCCCCGACGGTACGACCGCTTACATCGAAACGGCGCAGGCGGCAGGCTTGCAGGGCATAGACAAAAATTGTCTGCGCACCAAAAACGCCACCACATACGGTGTGGGCGAATTGATCGCGGCGGCGGCAGACGCCGGCTGCACGCAGATCGTCGTCGGGCTTGGCGGCAGCGCGACCACCGACGGCGGCATGGGCGCGCTCTCGGCGCTTGGCGTGTCGTTTCTCGACGCGGGCGGCAACCGCCTTGCCCCGATCGGCGCGAATATGGCACGCGTGTGCGCGATCCAAACCCTGCCGTTGTTCGAAACCTGCCGCGTTTTGCGCTTTACATACGCCTGCGATGTGCAGAACCCGTTTTACGGGGAATCCGGCGCAGCATTTGTGTTTGCCCCGCAAAAGGGCGCGGCACCCGACGAAATACATATGCTCGATGCGGGGCTTCGCCAACTGGCCGGCGTATATCTTACCGCGTTCGGGCGGGATATACGCAAAAAGCCCGCCATGGGCGCGGCGGGCGGGCTTTGCGGCGGGCTGTATGCTGCATT
>UQZS01000047.1 GCA_900545625.1 uncultured Oscillospiraceae bacterium
GCTTTTGCCGTTTCGGCAGGCACTCTCTGAAGTCCCTCTATCTGAAGCAGAGAAACAAGCCTTGCGTTGGAAATCCTTTTTTCGGAATTCTGAAGATTACAGACCGAAACGTTCTGATTGACTCTGACCGATCCTCTCTGTATGCGGCCTATTCCGATTCTTCCCACATACTCATTATAATCTATTGATGAAATGAGCATCTGAAACGGGCCTTCCTCGTCTGCCTCAGGCGGATTAATATAGCTTAAAATAGTGTCGAACAGAGGAGCGAGGTCAGTTCCCGCCTCATACTGGCTCAGCGACGCCGTACCGGCTCTTCCGGAGCAGAAAAGAACAGGACTTTCAAGCTGTTCCTCGTTTGCGTCAAGATCAAGCAGAAGCTCGAGAACCTCGTCGCCGATTTCGTCAAGACGGGCGTCGGGACGATCAATCTTATTGACTACGATAATAATCTTATGGTTCATTTCTAAAGCCTTAGACAGTACAAATCTGGTCTGAGGCATTGCTCCCTCGGCTGCGTCCACAAGCAGAAGCACCCCGTCTACCATACTGAGCACGCGCTCGACCTCTCCGCCGAAATCCGCGTGTCCGGGCGTATCTATTATATTGATTTTAGTTCCGTTATAGCAAACGGACGTATTTTTTGCGAGAATGGTAATTCCTCTTTCACGTTCTATATCATTGTTGTCCATAACTCTTTCGGCAACCACCTGATTTTCCCTGAACGCGCCGCCCTGCTTGAGCATTTCGTCGACAAGGGTAGTTTTACCGTGATCGACGTGGGCTATAATGGCTATGTTTCTTAAATCTTCTCTGATCATTTTTCATTCCTCCAGAAATGTTTAGGGTATGAAATTTATATTAATATAACCTAAAGTCTAATTATAATTTTTCAGCAGTGCGCTTAACTTGCCTGAAAAAGCGAATATATATCGTTTTCATCATAACCGTTCATAATCGCTTTTACCATATAATTTCCCCTAAATGAATCAACATTAAACTGCACATTTTGTCTAAAGAGCGTTTTTTTTAATGCATAAAAAATGTCCTGCATAAAAATGCAGGACTTGTTATTGGTGGGAGAAGATGGATTCGAACCATCGAAGCATGACGCAACAGATTTACAGTCTGCCCCCTTTGGCCACTCGGGAATTCTCCCATATTGGAGCTGGTGGACGGACTTGAACCCCCGACCTGCTGATTACAAATCAGCTGCTCTACCAACTGAGCTACACCAGCATTTTCAACGCTCGAATATCATAGCATACAAAACCCGTTTCGTCAAGCATAAAATTGCATTTTCCCGACTTTTTTCGTTATGCGTTTTCCCGTGCCATCTTGCATGGTACGCTGGGCTTTGCTATAATACAAAAGGTGATTTCTATGGACGTGCGAACCGAATTATTTGCGCTTGCGGACGCGCAGTACAGGGATTTTCAAAAAAAGCTGGTGCCAGGCTTCGACGAAAGCCGCATCCTCGGCGTGCGCATCCCGCAGCTTCGGAAACTTGGGAAAAAGCTCGACAATGATGATTTTGCGTGGGACTATTATGAAGAGGTCATGCTGCACGGCTTTTACATCGGGTACAAAAAGCTCGATTTCCCGACGCGGCTACGGCTCTTAGATGTCTTTGCGCCAAGGATCGACAACTGGGCGGTCTGCGACTGCGCGGTATCTTCCATGCGGTTTATCGAAAAGGCCCGCGCGCCGTTTTTGGAATATCTGCAGAAATACATGGATTCTGAGCGGGAATACGAGCTGCGCTTTGCCGTGGTCGTGCTGATGGATTATTATCTTACGGATGAATACATCGACATGGCGCTTGCGTATTTGCAAAGCCTGCGAAGCGATTTTTATTATGTCAACATGGCGGTTGCCTGGGCGCTGTCGGTTGCATTCGTGCGGTATCGAGATCGCGTACTGCCCATTCTGGAAGCGAAAACGATTTCGCGCGAGGTGCAGAACATGACCATCGGCAAGATCCGCGACAGCCTGCGGGTAGACAAAGAGATGAAGCAGTACGTAAAAACGCTGCGGGTATAAGGTAGATAGATCACAAACAAGCGGACGGAAAGGAGCGCCGTCTGATAGGCAGCGGCGCGGCAACGCGTCCACTGTTGTTGTGGCGTAACCAAACAGGCGTGCAAAAAGAGGCGCACCGCTCGGTGCGCCTCCTTTTATCCTTTTTAGGATACTGTGCTGAGCAGCTTCGGCAGGTTTTTCACGGTTTTGGTCAAACCCTTTAGGATGTGGAGCAACGGCTTTGCAACGCCTTTGCCGTCCAAAATATCCACCATGCCCTGTGCGATCTCCGGCGAGACCACGCCCTGGCTCATGGATATGATCGTCCGAATCGGCACCGCCATAACGGAATTGTATGCCACCTGTGCCTGCAAGTCGTTCGGCGCGGAGCAGCGCATGGCGAAGCGGATGATTTTTCGCATCGCCCGCACCGCGGGCACGTCCTTGCCGTCCGAAAAGGTGGAATTCAGATCCAAGGGCTTGTTCGGGTCGCCGCTTTGCGCAGGCAGGGCTTTGCCGTATACGACCCTGAACTGCGCATCCGATATATTTTGGACGTCGCCGCTGTAATACGACGACGCGCTTTCCCGATAATCCGGGATCGCGTATGTATCGAAAAACGGCAGTGTGAGGTTTTCCTGCAAACGGATATCTCGGCTTGAAGCACCGACTGCGATCGTGTATGGGCACTGCTCGACGTGCCAGGCGTGTGCCTGCACATTGTAAAAGGCAAACGCGCGTTCGTCCAATTCCACGGTCACGGTTTTGGATTCGCCCGCTTTTAGGAACACCTTTTGGAAACCCTTCAGCTCCTTGCTCGGGCGGAACACGGCGCTGTTTTGCGCCTGCACATAAACCTGCGCGACCTCAGCGCCGTCCGTCTCTCCCGTGTTTGTAATTTGGAAAGAAACGGCGACTGTCTTTTTTTCGGCGTCCGGGGTGACTTTGAGATCGCCGTATGCAAACGTCGTATAAGAAAGCCCGTGCCCGAACGGGAACAAAACTTCCTTTTGCGCTGTATCGTAATACCGATAGCCGACAAAGACGCTTTCTTTATAATACGGTGCATAGCGGTTCGGATAATATGCGGCGCAGGGCACATCCGATAAAGCCTTCGGATAGGTTTCCGCAAGCTTGCCGCTGGGATTTGCCCTGCCTGTAACGATATCCACGATCGCGCCGGCGCCCGCCTGCCCCGCCAGATAGGTATTCAAAATACCTTTGACGCCGTCCGCCCAGGGCATTTCCACCGGCGCGCCGCCCGAAAGGATGACCGCTACATTCGGATTGACTTTGCAGACCTCCCGAATCAGCTTGGTGTGGCTCGGCGGCAGGGATAGATGCGTGCGGTCGCTCGCCTCCGCCTCATAGGATTCCGTCAAGCCGACAAACAGCAAAACGACGTCCGCGTTTTTCGCCGTTTGCTTCGCCTCTTCCAGCAGTTTGGCATTCGGTTCATCCTCTGTTTTGCGGTACCCCTGCGCATAGGTGATGCAAAGCCCCGCTTTTGCGGCTTCGTCACAGAAATTGTCGATCTTGGTCGGGTTGACCTGCGAGCTGCCCGAGCCCTGACAGCGCGGCGCTTTTGCCATTTCCCCGATCACTGCGATATGCGCATTTCGGCGCAGGGGCAGAATGTGGTCCTCGTTTTTGAGCAGCACCATAGACGCGGCGGCGATGCGGCGGGCAAGCCGATGGTGCTCGTCCGCTTTTGTAAGCCTTGCATCTGTACCGGCATTTTTGGGGGAACGGAAAATCAGATCCAGCATGCGGTCGGTACAGGCATCCAGCGCCGCTTCGTCTAAGACGCCGTTTTTGACCGCTTCCACGACCGCACGGTCGCCGATGCCGTTGGAGGACGGCATTTCCAAATCGTTGCCCGCACGGATGCCTGCGACGCGGTCGTTTTCTGCGCCCCAGTCGCAAACGACGATGCCGTCAAAGCCCCATTCCTCGCGCAGGACTTTGGTCAAAAGCCACGCGTTTTCCGTACAATAGGTCCCGTTGAGCTTATTGTAGGCGCTCATGACCGTCCACGGGCGCGCCTGCTTGACCGCCTTTTCAAAAGCGGTCAAATAGATCTCCCGCAAAGCGCGTTCATCCACAACGGAATCCGAGGTCATGCGGAAGGCTTCCTGGCTGTTCGCGGCAAAATGCTTGACGCTCGTCCCCACGCCCATCGCCTGCACGCCATTGATCCATGCAGTGCCGATCTCGCCCGACAGATACGGGTCTTCGGAAAAGTATTCAAAATTCCTGCCGCATAAAGGCGAGCGCTTGATATTCACCCCGGGGCCTAAAACCACAGCAACGTTTTGCTCTAACGCCTCTTCGCCGATGGCCTTTCCCATTGCATAGATCAGATCCCGATCCCACGAGCACGCCGAAAGGCAAGCCAGCGGGAAACAGACCGCGGGCAGCGGGCGGCGCTTATCTTTTGTTTGGGTGTCGCCGGGGTGCCGCCGCAAGCCATGCGGACCGTCCGACAGCATGACGGAGGGAACCCCTAACCGCTCGATGGGCTTTGTGTGCCAATAATCAAGCCCCGAGCACAGGCCCGCTTTTTCCTCTAAGGTCATTTGGGCAAGCAGATCTTTATGTTTCATACCTTTGCTCCTTTCAGCTTTTCAGTGGATCTTTGGAAGCGTGGGCTTTCTCCCCGCTTTCCGTATGATCGCCTCCCTTGGCTTGAATATAGCATGGCGGGAGGCGAAAATCTATCAATAATCCGAGCGAAACAGCAAAATTCCGTACTGTTTTTTTGGGAATCCGAAAGCTCGCGCTACGGCGACTCGCTGACAGCGCCATAGTCGTTGATGATGCCCGCCGCATCCGAGAGCGGCGTTTCGATGACGTTTGTAAAGGCATCGGGCGTTACACCCACGATCACGGTCTCTGCCACGAGGGCCGTGGAATTGACGGTTATCCCATCCGCTGCGCCGCGCAAAACCAGCCGCCCCGTACTCTCGATCTGCAGCAGGATGCGGTGCTTGACCTGGTTTAAGCCCGCTTCTTCAAATGTGCTTTCTATGTTCACGACGGAATGCGCTGTCAACTGCATGGAAAAGGAGATGCGCGGTCCCAGGCCTGCCGTATATTCGCTGCCGAGGAAGGTGCCCAGCGGGATGGACAGTTGGTAGGATTCCTGTGCGGCGACCGCGTCGGCGATGGCAAGGGAGATGCGGCTTTTTAAAACGTTGACTGTCACGGCATCGATCTGCAGGCTCGTGACGCGCCCTTCGCCGTCGGTGGCAAGCTCCACGATGTCCGTATAATCGGTTCCGAGATCAGAAAGCACCTGTACCACCGCTTCGTTGGCGGCATTGAGTAAAATCCGCTTGCCGACTGTCTGTGCATACCGCAGTACAACGGGCCGCATCTGCACCAGTGTAACGACGGTCAGCACGCACAGCGCTAAAAGCGCAGCAACGGCACGTACAATGCGGCGCCGTTTTTTTGCTTTGTGCGTGCGTGTACCTGTTCTTAGCCTCATCCTGATCCCCCGCTTTCGGTTCCTTCTGTATTTTACGTCAGGGCGCGGGATTTGGTTATTGGAGCAGGAACAAAAAAAACAGGGACGCGATGCGTCCCTGTCCAGAATGTTGATAAAGTTGTTTTTCCTCCCTCTGACGAGGGAGGTGGCACGCGCTTCGCGCGTGACGGAGGGAGAGAAGCCTTGAAATATCAAGACTTTTTACTACCCCTCAGTCTCGCTTCGCTCGACAGCTCCCCTGACAAGGGGAGCAAAAGACACTTTTTCGACGAGCTCAGGGACGCATAGCGTCCCTGCCGTAAAACACGAATATTTCGGATCGGATTTTTAGTAAAGGTATTACACTTTACAGCTTTGCAAGCGCCTGTTCGATGTCCGCAAGGATGTCCTCGACGTTTTCAATCCCGACGGAGAAGCGGATCATATCGGGCGTGACGCCGCATTCCTCCAGTTCCTTATCGGAAAGCTGGCGGTGCGTGGTCGAGGCGGGGTGCAGCACGCAGGTGCGCGTGTCGGCAACATGCGTGACAATGGCGGCGAGCTCCAAATAGTTCATAAACTTTTCCGCCGCTTCCCGGCCGCCTTTGACGCCGAACGAAATGACGCCGCAGGTGCCGTGCGGAAGATATTTTTCCACCAGCGCGCGATCCGGGCTGCTTTTAAGCCCAGGGTAATTTACCCAGCTGATGCGCTCGTCCTGCTCCAAAAACTCGGCAATGCGCTGCGCATTTTGGCAATGGCGCTCTACACGCAGTGCAAGCGTTTCCAGCCCCAGATTTAAATAAAAGCTGTTCTGCGGCGAGGGCGTGGAACCGTAATCGCGCAAAAGCTGGGCGACGATCTTGGTAATATAGCCCGCCTTGCCGAAGTCGCGCGTATACACCGCGCCGTGATAGCTTTCGTCAGGCGTAGTAAGGCCGGGGAACTTGTCGTTCTGTTCCCAGTCAAAATTGCCGCTGTCCACAACGGCGCCGCCCAAAGCGCAGGCGTGGCCGTCCATGTATTTTGTGGTAGAGTGGGTCACGATATCCGCGCCGAATTCAAACGGGCGGCAGTTGACGGGCGTGGGGAAGGTATTATCCACGATGAGCGGCACGCCGTGTGCGTGCGCCACGCGGGCAAACTTTTCAATATCCAGCACCTCGAGCGAAGGGTTGGCGATCGTTTCACCGAACACGGCCTTGGTATTCGGACGGAATGCAGCGTTGAGCGTCGCTTCGTCCGCACGCGGGTCAACAAAGGTCACGTCAATGCCGATCTTGCGCATGGTGACGTTCAAAAGATTGAACGTGCCGCCGTAGATCGTCGCAGAAGAGACGATATGGTCGCCCGCGCCGAGGATGTTGATGAGGGCGAAGAAGTTTGCCGACTGCCCGGAGGCGGTCAAGACCGCCGCCACGCCGCCTTCAAGCGACGCGATCTTTGCCGCTACCGCATCGTTGGTGGGGTTGGCAAGGCGGGTATACATATAACCGGGCTCCAGATCAAACAGCTTTGCCATGGCCGTACCCGTGTCATACTTATAGGTCGTAGACTGGTAAATCGGCAGCACGCGCGGCTCGCCGTTTTTGGGCGTATAGCCGCTCTGTACGCATTTGGTCTCGATTTTGTAATCCGGTTTCATTATGCTTCCTCCAGAAATTTTTTCATAATGTCGGGGCCGTGCTCCACGAACACGCCCGTCGCTTTGGCGGTCTGCTCGTTGATCGTCTCGACGCCCTGTTTTTCGCCGCTGCGGTGATAAATGAGATACGGCACGGGGTCGCTTGCATGCGTGCCCGTAACAATGGGGGTGGGGTGGTCGGGCAGGATCATGATCTTATAATCCTCACCGATCTCAGAAAGCCCGTCGAGCACGATGGGCAGCACGCGGCTGTCGATGGCTTCAATGGACTTGACCTTATTTTCGGGTTCGTTGCGGTGACCGCATTCGTCGGGTGCTTCCAAGTGGATGTACGCAAGGTCACAGCCGCTTTTGAGCGCGTCCACGGCGGCGTTTGCCTTGCCCTCAAAATTTGTATCGATATACCCCGTCGCGCCTTCGACTTCCGGTGCGAGCATCCCGGCACATTTTGCGATGCCTTTGAGCAGATCGACGGCGGAAATGACCGCGCCTTTCTTGCCATAGAGCGATTCGAACGACGGCAGCATGGGCTTCTTGCCCTCGCCCCACATCCAGATGGCGTTGGCGGGGCGTTTGCCCTCGCGGATGCGTTTTTGATTGACGGGATGCTGCATCAAAAACGCGTAGCTGTCACGCATCATGGCAATAAGCGGCGCGGCGTTCGGGGAATCCGAAAGGTATTCGCCGATCACGCGCCCGGAAATATCATGCGGCGGTGTCATGGAACCGAGATCGGTCGTGCCGTTCGCCCAAACCAGGCAGTGACGGTAGCTGACGCCCGGATAAAAGGTGAATTCCGCGTTTCCGAAACGCGCCTGGACGTCTTTCATGATCTCGGCAGCCTCTGGCGTGGAGATGTCGCCCGCGCAGTAGTCCACCATGGTCTTGTCCTCGAAGTTTTCTTCATCAGAAAGCGTTACGAGATTGGTGCGCAGCGTCACGTCGGTGTCGCGCAGTTCTACGCCGATGCTCGCCGCCTCTAAGGGCGAACGCCCCGTGTAGTAAAGCTTCGGGTCAAAGCCCATCACACTCATGTTCGCGACGTCGCTGCCGGGCTTTAAGCCTTCTGCGACCGTGCGCACGAGTCCGACCTCGGCGTGCTTTGCGAGCGTGTCGATATGCGGTTTATTTGCGACCTCCATCGGCGTTTTGCCGCCGAGCGCGGGCACGGGATAATCCGCCATGCCGTCGCACAAAACGATCACGTATTTCATTCGTCCTGCTCCTTTTCTTCGCGGTTTATGGGCTCGCCCGTCTGCTCTTTTGCAGGCGGGACGGATGCTTGCTGCGGCGGCTGCGCAGATCGCGCAGGCGGCGTTTGCCCCGTTCCGGGCGGAACGTCCCACGGGCGGAAGGTATCCTCCGGCGCGGGTGGTGTAAAGGTATTCGCCTGTTCGCCCGGCAGGGCTGACGGCTGCTGCGTATAAGGCTTTTGCTGCGGGGTTTGGAAGCCCTGCGTATACGGATTCGCCGAATACGGCGCGGAATACGGCGGCTGCTGCGGGCTTGCATACGGGTTTTGCCCCTGTGCCCATGCACCGCCCTGCGGCACAGGCGAAAACACCTCGGGGGCAACGCGCCCCGTGGCGATCGCATATGCCTTGAGGTTTTCGTAGTACATCGCCTTTGTGGTAGCTTGATACGGCACGACATAAATCGAAGCGATCCCGCCCGTCACGCCGACGAGCATATCCCACAAAATGAAGCTCAGTTCTAAAACGAACAAGTCGGATTTAAAGCCCTGTGTCAGGCAGTCGCTGATCTCACGCGCATGCTTTGCATCGAGCGTCGGATTGTCGTGGATAATATACGGCACCATATACCACGCATAGGCTTTGACGATGCCCGGAACGATGAACAGCAGGGCCCACAGCCCGATAAACAGCTCCCGCAAAAATCCGACGACAAAGTATTTGCCGTAAAAATGCGCGCCCTCTTTGTAAAGGCTTTTCCAGTCCGGCTGGAACCCGCGCAAATGATTTAGGAAATAGCCTGCTGCGGCACACACAAACGGGATGAGCAGGATATCCACAAGAGAGAAAAGGTTATAGCTGATCTGAAATTCAAGCGCAGGGTCATAAGCGGCATACCCGCCCCCGAACAGTTCGGAAAACTGCCGCGCGGCGGAAATTCCGGTGGTGATGGCGCTCACAACCCCTGTCGCCAGCAGGATCGGGAGATACGCAAGGAACATTTTGCCCCAGCGGTTATTTTGCCCGATAAATATACGAGCTTCTTTTTTGATGGCGGCTCGGTTTAAAACTTCCATGCTTTTCCGGCCTTTCTATGGGAAAACCCATTACACGCGGTGCCATTTGACGCCCTGCGGGGTGTCTTCAAGCACGATCCCCTCGGCTTTCAGTTCGTCGCGGATACGGTCGGCTTCCGCCCAGTTTTTCGCCTTGCGCGCCGCCTGCCGCGCTTCGATGCGCGCTGCGATGTCCGCTTCGAGCGTCTCTTTTTTACGGTTGTACACAAGCCCGAGCACATCGGTGGCGAGTGTGTCGAACAGCGCTGCCGCTTCTTCCAAAAGTGCCTTCGAACCGGAGGACAGCACAGATACATTGATGTCGCGCACAAGCTCGAACACGGCGGCAAGGCCGTCAGCGGTGTTCAAGTCGTCGTCCATCGCCTCAATGAACTGGGTTTTGCGGTTCTCGAGTTGACGGCGGATGTCGGCGGCGTTTTCGGGTTGAGTATCGCCCGCGCTCTGCAACGCGAAATCAATGCTTTCGCGGCAGGTATACAGCCGCTCGAGCGAAGCGCGGCACTGCTCGATGATGTCCACGCTGTAATTGATGGGGCTGCGGTAGTGCGAAGACAGCATCAGGTAGCGGATCGGCTCGTAGCCGTATTTTTCCGCAACGTCGCGCACGGTGAAGAAATTGCCTAAGGACTTTGACATTTTGACATTATCGACATTGATATAGCCGTTGTGCATCCAATAGTGCGCGAACGGCACGCCGTTGCAGCACTCGCTTTGGGCGATCTCGTTTTCGTGGTGGGGGAAAATGAGATCCTGCCCGCCGCAGTGGATGTCGATGGTCTCGCCCAAATACCGGCGCGCCATCGCCGAGCACTCGATGTGCCAGCCGGGTCTGCCCTTGCCCCACGGCGCGTCCCACGCGGGCTCACCGGGCTTGGCGCCCTTCCAAAGCGCGAAGTCCATCGGTTCCTTTTTCAGCTCGCCGATGTTGATGCGCGCGCCCGCTTCGAGGTCTTCGAGCGGCTGGTGCGACAGCTTGCCGTATTCCGTGAATTTCCCGGGACTGAAGTAGACGTCGCCGTTTTCGACGGCATAGGCATAGCCTTTTTCAATAAGGGTCGAAATGATCGAGATGATCTCGTCAATGTTTTCCGTCGCCTTGGGGTGCACGGTCGCCTCGCGGAAATTAAGCCCCTTGGCGTCCGTCCAGAATTCGCGGATGTACGTCTCGGAAACGGTCTTGTAGTCCGTGCCCTCTTCATTCGCACGGCGGATGATCTTGTCATCGATGTCCGTGAAATTCTGCACAAAGCGCACCTTGTAGCCGCGAAATTCCAGATAGCGGCGCAGGGTATCGAACACACACAGCGGACGTGCATTGCCGATGTGGATGAAATTGTAGACCGTCGGGCCGCAGGCGTAGATCTTCACCTCGCCCGGCGTGACGGGCACGAGTTCCTCTTTTTTACGGGTGAGCGTATTGTAAACGCGCATAATTCTTCTCCTTTACGATCCGATTTGTTCTGGATCGCTTTTATTTAGCTTGCCCGCTTTCGCGGCAGGTTTCCAATTCCTTTTCGAGCGTATGGATGCGCACCGACATGCGGCAAAGCTCCTGCGAAACCGGGTCGGGCACATGCACCTGATCGAGGCAGTCCACGCGCACGCCGTTACGCTTGACCACACGCGCGGGCACGCCGACCGCTGTGCTTTCGGGCGGGATCTCCTCAAGAACCACCGCGCCCGCAGCGATGTTTGAGTTGTCGCCGACGCGGAAAGGCCCTAACACCTTTGCACCCGCGCCGATCATCACGCCGTTGCCGATGGTCGGATGGCGCTTGCCTGTGTCCTTGCCCGTGCCGCCGAGCGTCACACCCTGATACAGCGTCACATCATCGCCGATCTCCGCCGTTTCGCCGATGACGACGCCCGTACCGTGGTCGATGAAAAAGCGCCTGCCGATCTTGGCGGCGGGATGGATCTCAATGCCTGTTTTACGCACGGCGCGCTGGGAGAGCCACCGCGCCAAAAATTTGTGATTATGCCGCCACAACCAGTTTGCGCGGCGATGCATCCGAACGGCTCTAAGCCCCGGATACAGCAGTAAAATTTGCAGGGTGGAAGTCGCCGCAGGGTCGCGTTCCTTGACGGCGGCGATATCCTCCTTCAGTCTTTCAAACATAGATTTCCTCCGAAAAAACAAGCCTCCGCCGCCCCTTCCGGGCGCGACGAAGGCGACAAATATCGCGGTTCCACTTCGTTTCCCGCTCCCTTTTCGGGAACGGCTCTTTTTGCCTTAACGCGGCCAAAACGGGCGGGGATACATTCTCTTCCCCCCGCCTGCTCGGGAGTGCATTTCGCAAAGAGTCCCGCAAAAGCGCTCGCAGCCCGTGGCGCTTTCTCTCTGGGCGGGCAAAAGGCTTTGCTACTTCTCTCCGTCCTTGCAGTTGAAATATCCTGTCAAATACAGTATAGCACAAAACACAAAAATGTGCACCTGTCAAATTGCTAAAACACGTTTCGGATTTTAAACGGTCATTTGGTGTAATCGATCACACTTTTGCTGTCCTTGATATAGATCACGCCGGAGATCACGGTCAAGATCGCAGTGATCCACAACAGGAAATTAGAGATATTCGCGAGCGTGAGCCAATACGGCACCGTGACGCCGGGATAGATCTGCGGCACATATTGGTAGATCTCGCCGAGCAGCATAATGATGATGGTAAAGACCATTTGGCTGACGGTTTTCAGCTTGCCCCAAAAGTTTGCGGGGATCACAACGCCGCCCGCCGCCGCAATCATGCGGATGGAGGCAATGGTGAATTCGCGCGTTAAAACGATCATCACAATCCAAATGTTGCAAAGCCCCATCTGCAAAAACGCAAGCAACGCAGAGGTAGTGAGCACCTTATCGGCGATGGGATCCAAAAGCTTGCCGAAATTGGTGATCTGCCCGTTTTTGCGCGCCAGCTTGCCGTCGATGGCGTCCGTAGCGGAGGCGATAGCGTAAACGATCGTTGCGATCAGGAACCGATGCGGGAGCGACTCCCACAAAAGCAGCGCAAGAAAAAGCGGCGTCATGAGCATGCGCGCGATGGTGAGCTTGTTTGGCGTGTTTAATTTCATACAACTTCTCCGATCAAATCACAGTCGCGCACGTCGAAAACCTCGATCTCGACCATATCGCCCTCATGCAGCTCATACCCGCAGGTAAAATGTGCCTCACCGTCGATTTCGGGAGCGTCGCGCCAGGTGCGGCCGAAATAACTGTCCGTATACGGGTCATAGCCTTCCACGACGGTCTTATAGACCTTGCCGATGCATTCGCGGCTTTTTTCATCAAAAATACGGCTTTGGATATCCATGACTGTCTCCCCGCGTTCGCGGCGGACATCCTCGTCTACCTGGTCGGGGAATTCGGCTGCGGGCGTGCCCTCTTCAGCGGAAAAGGCAAAGCAGCCGAGCCGTTCAAAACGCGCTTCTTTTACAAATGCACAAAGCGTCTCGAACGCCGCCGCATCCTCACCGGGAAAGCCCGTGATGAGCGTGGTGCGCAGCACGACATCGGGCATGTGCTTACGGATGTTTTCGATAAGATTCAGCAGACTTTCGCTGTCGCCCTTACGGTTCATGGCGTGTAAAATGCGCGCATCCGCGTGCTGCAGGGGCAAATCGATATAGTGCAGGATCTTATCGCTTTTCGCCATGACGTCTAACAATTCGTCGGTGATGCGGTCGGGGTAACAGTACAGCACACGGATCCACTCGATACCCTCCACGGCGTCCAATGCCTTTAAAAGAGCGGCAAGCGCGGGCTTGCCGTACAGATCCTCACCGTAGCGGGTGGTATCCTGTGCAACGACGACCAGCTCTTTGACGCCCGAATCGGCGAGTTCCTTAGCTTCTTTCAGAATGTCCTCAGGCGCACGGCTGCGGAATTCCCCACGGATGGCAGGGATAGCACAATACGAGCAGTGGTTCGAGCAGCCCTCGGCGATTTTGAGATAGGCAAACCACGGCGGGGTGGTGAGCATGCGCTCGCCCGAAAGCGGCAGATCCGTTTTTTCGCCGAACTGTTCGACGGTTTCGCCGTCGAGCACGCGTCGGCAGATGTCGCAGATGTCGGCGTTTGAGCCTAAACCCGCAACGGCGTCCGCTTCGGGAATCTCGTGAAGGATCTCCTCGCGGTAACGCTCCGCAAGGCAGCCCGTCACGACGATCTTGCCGATGACGCCCTCTTTTTTGAGCTGTGCCATATCCAGTATATTCTCGATCGCTTCCTGTTTTGCCTCTTCAATAAAGCCGCAGGTATTGACAAGGACAAGGTCGGCGCCGTCCACCTCGTTGGTGATCTCGAAACCGCCTTGTGACAGGCGCGCGAGCATAAGCTCCGCATCCACCTGATTTTTCGGGCAGCCAAGCGAGATCATCCCGATTTTTTCAGCCATCTGTATCCAGCTCCTCGAATTCCTGTTCCAATGTTTCCAGCGCGGCACGAATCTCCGTGTACGCATAGCCCATACGTAAAAGCCCGTTTACGGCGCGCCGCCTGCTCTTTTCATCCGAAAAGGCGGCACGGTATTTGCCGCGCAACAGTTCTATAATACGGGTTTCGCCGACTTTGTCAAGCCCTCCCACCGCATTTTCCGCAATTTCACGGTCTATGCCCTTGCGCCGCAGCTCCAAAAGGATGCGCCGGGAGGCAAAATGTTTTTTTTCATACAACTCCGTTGCATAGTTTGCAGCGAAGCGTTCGTCATCCAGCAGCCCTAAATCCTTTGCTTTCTCGATTGCGGCCTCGGCCGCTGCGGACGGGTATTTGCGGCAGAGCTTTTCGTAAAGCTCCTTTTCGCTGTGGTCGCGGCGCGAAAGATAATCCTCCGCGCTGTTGAATGCACGGCGGGAGCCGACCGCCTCTTCCAAGGCGGCAAGCTCCCCGCTGTCGATTTGTGTTTGGTTGTGCCAGCGTTCTGAATACCAAAAGCGGCTGTCCACCGTCAGGCGGTATTCGTCATCCACAAAAATATGGATCTTATCCCCTTTGCCGGGCTTTGCGCTTAATTTCATTCGTCGTCCTCGACCGCCACGTCGATCTTGGCGCGCGCGGCGGCTTTGGTGGTTGCCACGGGCTTATAGGCGACGGGTTCGTCCGCCGGGTCTTTTGCCGCTTGTTCGGTCTTCTGCGCGGCATTCGCCATCTGCTCGCGCACCTGCTTTTCGATCTCACCGCACAGCTTTTCGTCGCGGGAAAGCAGGTTCTTTACATTGTCGCGCCCCTGCCCGAGCCGTTCGCCGCCGTAGGAGAACCACGCGCCGCTCTTTTTGACGATCCCAAGCTCCACCGCCGCGTCGAGCACCTCGCCCACACGGGAAATGCCCTGACCGTACATGATGTCGAATTCCGCCGTCTTAAACGGCGGTGCGACCTTGTTTTTCACAATTTTGACCTTGGTA
>UQZS01000048.1 GCA_900545625.1 uncultured Oscillospiraceae bacterium
CATAAACGCCTCTGCCTCGGCGTCATTTGCAAGCGCGGGGCGCGGCGCGTCAGAATTCCACATATTGAATGGTCTCCAAGACCAGCAGGACAATGGCGATGATCATGGGCGCGCTGCACAAAAAGGCGCGGTTCTTTTCGCGCGTGTCGAGCTGTGTCTTCGTTTTTGTGAGCGGCACGCGGGCGTAGCGCTTGGCGTATACGATCGCGCACACAAGCCCCACGACGAACACCAGCGCCATCATCGCGAGGGTGATGAGCGCCGCCGCCTCTTCGGGCAGCAGGTCATACGCCGCCTCCGAGCAGACCGCGATCAGGTTGTTGCAGAAGTGGATGATCACGCCCGTCCACATGGAGCCCGTGGCGATGACGGCATAGCCGATGGCGAGCCCCGCGATGAACGCAAAGGGGATCTGCACCATGTTGCCGTGCATGAGCGCGAACACGAACGCCGACATCAGCAGCGCGAATTTATCGCCGTAGCGGCGCAGCGGCTGCATCACCACCCCGCGCACGGCGAATTCCTCAATGAGCGCGGGCAGGACGGCAGTCTGCAGGATGCGCAGCAAAAACGTCGCGCCGCCCGTGATCGCGAAATCGTCGGTCGGGGAGACAAAGCGGATGCCGAAGATCGATTCGACGAACATGGAAAAGAAATTCGTGGCATAGTTGCCCACCATGCAGCACATCAGCGCGGCAAAGACCAGCAGCGCGGTCACACCGCCGTGCGCGGGCGTGCCGAGGTTCAGCTCGCCGAGCGCCTGCCTTTTGCGCAGGAAGCGGTAGACACAGTAAAACGGGACGCCGATGACCACGGTGGAATACAGGGCGTTGAAGCAAATATAGAATATGGAATTGGTTTCGTACACCTCAAAAAAGCCCGGGATGAGCGTCAGCGCGAAGCTGATCAGGAACGGCAGCGCCGTGAACGCGATGACGGCAAGCCCCGTGGCGTTGCTGATACGGCGGATCTGCGTCTGGTCGTGCAGTTTTTGCGGCGACATATAGACCTTGGTATTCGGCGTCGGCGGCGCATAGCCGTAAGGCGGCTGCCCCTGCCCGTAAGGCGGGCGGGGATTTTGCGGATTCGGCGCGCCGTAGGGCGGACGCTGCCCGTAGGGGTTCTGCGCACTGTACGGCGGGCGGTTCGCATAGCCCGTGTTTTGGGTATACGGATTCTGCGCACCGTAGGGCGGGCGGTTCGCGTAGCCTGTATTTTGCGGCTGCTGCGCGGCGTTCGGGTTCTGTGCAGAATACGGGTTCTGCCCCGTGTACGGCGCGCGCGCATAGGGGCTGCCCGTGTTTTGGCGCTGCCCGGCGGACGGCGCTGCCTGTTCGGGCGTCTTTGCCGTCTGCGGGTTTTGCACAGGCTGTGCAGGCTGCGTGCCCTGCGCGGGCGGAGCGGTGCCCTGCCCGTTCTGCGCCGCCTGCGGGTTTGGCGTGTTATTTTGCATATTCTCCATACGCACACTCTCTTCCATCCGAAATCGCCCGTAGGGCTTCGCCGGCTGCGCCGACGCTTCTACTCAGATATACCATGTGTTTGCGACGGAATTGTTACGATTTTTGAAACTTTTATGCGTTCTGCCCGTCCGCGGCTTCGGGTTCCGCATTCTCGGCAGGGTTTTCGGCGGTTTCGGGCGTTTGCGCCGCGTCGTCCTTTTCCGATTCATGCTCGGTGACCGAAAGCGTCACGATCTTTTCGCCCTCTGAGACGCGCATGACGCGCACGCCCTTGGAGGGCCGTGCAAACTCGCTGATGTCGGAGACGGGGATGCGGATGAGAATGCCGTCGGAGGAGATCAGGATGACGTCCTCATCGGGCGCGACCATTGTAATGGCTGCCACATCCCCGAAGCGCGCGGTATGGTAGTTGATGAGCCCCTTGCCGCCGCGCGACTGGATGCGGTAGTTGGAAACGTCGCTTCGTCTGCCGAAGCCGGTTTCGGTGACGGTCAGCACCTTCTTTTCGGGGTCGAGCACGCACATGCCCGCAACGCAGTCATCCGCCCCCAGGGTGATGGCTTTCACGCCGCGCGCAGTCCTGCCGATGCAGCGCGCATCCGCCTCATGGAAGGCGATGCTCATGCCCTTTTTCGTCGCGATCATCAGTTTCTGGTTGCCGTCGGTCAGCTTCACCCAGCAAAGCTCGTCGCCCTCGTCAAGATTGATGGCGGCAATGCCGTTTTTGCGTATATTTTTATACGCGTCAAGCTCGGTGCGCTTGATGATGCCGTGTTTTGTGACCATGCAAAGGTAGCTTGTCTCTTCTGCGCCGAAGTCGGGCACGCGCAGCATGGCGGTGACATGCTCGTCCGGTGAGAGCGGCAGGATATTGACGATGTTCATCCCGCGGCTTTGGCGGCTGCCCTCGGGGATCTCGTAGCCCTTTAAACGGTAGACGCGCCCTAAGGACGTAAAGAACATGATATAATCGTGCGACGAGCAGGTGAACATGGTCTCGGCGATGTCCTCCTCGCGGCGGGTCATGCCCTTGATGCCCTTGCCGCCGCGGTGCTGCGTCTGATAGGTGTCTACGCTCTGGCGCTTGATGTAGCCCATGTTTGTAAGCGTGTAAACGCAGGTCTCCTCGGGGATGAGGTCTTCAATATCCACCTCGCCCGAGACACCGACGATCTCGGTGCGGCGCTCGTCGGCGAACTTGTCGCGGATGGCGCAAAGCTCGGTCTTGACGATCTCATGCACGCGCGCGTCTGAAGATAGGATGTCCTCAAATTCCGCGATCTTGCGCTGCATCTCCTCGCGCTCGTCTAAAATTTTGCGGATCTCTAAGCCCGCGAGCTGGCCGAGACGGTAGGCGACGATGGCGGCAGCCTGCACGTCGTCGAAATCGAATTTTTCCATGATCGCGGCTTTCGCTTCGGGGATACCGCCCTTGCACGCGCGGATGGTGGCGATAATCTCATCCACGATATCCACGGCGCGCGCAAGACCTTCCAAAATGTGCTCGCGGTCTTTCGCCTTTTTCAGGTCGTACTGCGTGCGGCGGGTGATGACCTCGCACTGGAACGCGATATATTGCTCCAAGATCTGCTTTAAGGTCAGCGTTTTCGGCTCGCCGTTCACGAGCGCGAGCTGGATGATGCCGTAGGAGATCTGCAGCTGCGTATACTGGTACAGATAGTTGAGCACCACCTGTGGGTTAGCGTCGCGTTTCAGATCAATGACCATGCGCATGCCCTCGCGGCTGGAATAGTCGTTGATGTCGGCAATGCCCTCGACGCGCTTTTCCTTCACAAGGTCGGCGATGGATTCGATCAGCCGCGCCTTGTTGACCTGGTAGGGAAGCTCCGTGACGACGATGGAAAAACGCCCGGTTTTTTCATTTTCCACGATCTCGGCTCTGGCGCGGACGGTGATCTTGCCGCGGCCCGTGCCGTAAGCCGCGCGGATGCCCGCGCGCCCCATGATGATGCCCGCCGTCGGGAAGTCGGGGCCCTTGATGCACTCCATGAGCTGTTCCAAAGAGGCGTCTGGGTTGTCGATGAGCAGGCAGACGCCGTCGATGACCTCGCCGAGGTTGTGCGGCGGGATATTCGTCGCCATGCCGACGGCGATGCCCGTTGAGCCGTTCACAAGCAGGTTCGGGAAACGGCTGGGCAGCACGACCGGCTCTTTTAAGCGGTCGTCGTAGTTGGGCATGAAATCGACGGTGTCCTTGTCGATATTCGTGAGCATCTCCATGGAGATCTTGCTCATGCGCGACTCGGTATAGCGGTATGCAGCGGGCGGGTCGCCGTCCACCGAACCGAAGTTGCCGTGGCCGTCTACAAGCATATACCGCATGGAAAAGCTCTGCGCCAGGCGCACCATGGCGTCGTATACGGACGCATCGCCGTGCGGGTGGTACCGTCCCAGCACCGAACCGACGGTATCCGCGCATTTGCGGTACGCCTTTTCGGGATAAAGGTTGTTCTCATACATCGTATAGAGGATGCGCCGGTGCACGGGCTTTAGGCCATCGCGCACATCGGGCAGCGCGCGGGAGACGATGACCGCCATGGAGTAATCCAAAAAGGATTTTTTCATTTCCTTGTTGATCTCCACGTTGATGATCTTTTGCTGCTCGAACGGGATGTATTCCTCATGCGGCGCGTTTTGTTGTTTTTTCATGGTGTTCCCTCGTTTTAGATGTCAGATAGTAGATGTTATTTTAGATGTTAGATGTTAGATATTAGATATTAGACGTGGGGTGGGGCGGGTCTAAGCGCAACCGCGGCTGCGCGGAAATCGAATGTCTCTTGTAGGGCGCGGGCTTGCTCGCGCCGCATAAAGTACAGAGTTTGATTTTGCTTTCGGGGGTTCTGATAGGGCGTTTTCAGAACAAACAAAACCGGTTTTGCCGCGCTACCGCCCTCGGCGCGAGCAAGCCCGCGCCCTACGATCTCTCCCTCCGGCAAAACGGTGTACACACCGTTTTGCCACCTCCCTTGTCAGAGGGAGGATATGGTTTGTACAGACTTTCGGCCTTTCTCTTTGCCCCCTCTGACGAGGGGGCTGTCTTGGCGGCGGTCACGTCGCCAAGACTGGGGGAGAGACAAAGTTTGTACGAAGTTTCTCTCCCTCCGGCAAAACGGCATATTTGCCGTTTTGCCACCGCCAACGGCGCCGTCCCCTTTGTCTGCTGCGCAGACATTTCCCCGCACCGCGGGGAATCACCCTCATCAGAGGGAGGAACGAGCTTATCGAACTTTTTTAGTTAAATTTTATCTACCGCTTAAATATCCAGATTCTGCACATACTTGGCGTTCTTTTCGATGAACAGGCGGCGGGGTTCTACCTTGTCGCCCATCAGGATGGAGAAGGTCTCGTCGGCCTCCATGGCGTCCTCCATATTCACGCGCAGCATGGTGCGGTAATTCGGGTCCATGGTCGTCTCCCAAAGCTGCTGCGGGTCCATTTCACCAAGGCCCTTGTAGCGCTGGACGTCGCAGCTGCCGCCCATTTCTTCGATCTCGCGGTCGCGTTCTTCGTCGGAAAAGGCATAGACATGCTTTTTCCCCTTGGAGATCTTATAAAGCGGGGGCTGGGCGATATATACATAGCCCTCTTCAATGAGCGGGCGCATGTAGCGGAAGAAAAAGGTCAACAACAGCGTGCGGATGTGTGCGCCGTCGACGTCGGCATCCGCCATGATGACGACTTTGTGGTACCGCAGCTTCGTAATATCGAAATCGTCACCGATCCCCGTGCCCAGCGCCATAATGACGGGGGTCAATTTATCATTGCCGATGACCTTGTCGACGCGCGCCTTTTCGACATTGAGCATCTTGCCCCACAGCGGCAAGATCGCCTGGATGTTGCGGTCGCGCCCCTCTTTGGCGGAGCCGCCGGCGGAATCGCCCTCGACGATATAGATCTCGGTGTTTTCGGGATTCTTATCGGTGCAGTCCGCCAATTTTCCGGGCAGGGCGTTGCTTTCGAGCGCGGATTTGCGCCGCGCGTTGTCGCGCGCCTTGCGCGCCGCCTCTCTCGCGCGGGAGGCGTCCAGCGCCTTGTTGAAGATCGCCTTGGCGACGGACGGGTTTTCCTCGAAATAGGTCATCATTTTATCATAGAGCATTTTGGAAACAAGGCCCGTGATCTCGGTGTTGCCGAGTTTCCCTTTCGTCTGCCCCTCGAACTGCGCTTCGGTGAGCTTCACGCTGATGACCGCCGTGAGCCCCTCGCGCACATCTTCACCCGACAGCTTTTTGTCGCTGTCTTTTAACAGGTTGAATTTTTTGCCGTAATCGTTGAACACGCGCGTGAGCGCGGTCTTAAAGCCCTGTTCGTGCGTGCCGCCGTCCACGGTGCGCACGTCGTTGGCAAAGCTCAAAATAATCTCGTTGTAGCCGTCGTTGTAAGAGATCGCCACCTCGGCGCTCTTGTCGCCCTGCACGGTGGTGAAGTGCATGATGTCCTCATGCACGGGCGAAAGGCCGCGGCTTGTATTGATATAATCGACAAAGCTGCGGATACCGCCCTCGTAGCAGAACACTTCGGACTGTACGTCGTTTTCGTCGCGCTTGTCGGTGAGCGTGATGGAAAGCCCCGCGTTTAAGAACGCCTGTTCGCGAAGCCGGCGGGCGAGCACGTCGTATTCGTATTCGGTTGTTTCGGTGAAGATTTCGGGGTCGGCCTTGAACTTTATGAATGTACCTGTGCCGTCGGTATCGCCGACCACTTCCAGATCGGTTTCAATGTCGCCGCGTGCAAAGCGCTGGCGGAAGACGTGCCCCTGACGGCTGACCTCGATCTCGAACCATTCGGAAAGCGCATTCACGACGGAGGAGCCCACGCCGTGCAGACCCCCCGAGACCTTATAGCCGCTGCCGCCGAACTTGCCGCCTGCGTGCAGAACGGTAAGCACGACGGTCACGGCGGGCAGACCCTCTTCTTCGATGATGTCCACGGGGAAGCCGCGGCCGTTGTCGCGCACGGTGATGACGTCGCCGGGCAAAATTTCAACTTCAATATGCGTGCAGTAGCCTGCGAGCGCCTCGTCCACGGAGTTGTCGACGATTTCGTAAACCAGATGGTGCAGCCCCCGCGGCCCTGTGGAGCCGATATACATGCCGGGGCGTTTGCGCACCGCCTCAAGCCCCTTTAAGACCTGAATTTGGTCTGCGCCGTATTCCTCGCTGACGGCGGTGTCCATTTGCTCGTCGTCAAGGTCATTCAGACGCTTTTCTTCGTGTTCCATGTATTTCTACTCCTTTTTTAGATACTGGATTGCAGATGCCGGATTTTAGATGTTCGGACCGGAATTCAGAATACAGACGTTAGATGTCAGATGCGGTGGAGGTGGATTTGTTCGAAGCCAAAAGAATCGCGGACCCATAGGGACAGCCCTTGCGGCTGGCCGCTTTTAGATTTTAGATGTTAGATATTAGACATTAGATACGGTACAGCTAGGGTTACGTATTGCTGCGGCTACGTAGGAAAAATAGCCTTTGCAGTTGTAGGGGCGGGTCTCCGATCAGATGTCAGAAATTAGAAGCCAGAGGTCAGAGGCGGTACAAGCTGGTTTCACGCGTTGCAACGGCTTCGCAGTAAACCGAATATCTTATCCCGTAGGGGCGGGTCTCTGCGCCCGCCCGAGCAAAGTTCGGGAAGAAAACAACTTGTGTCTGTTATAAAAATTGTAATTCTGATATCCGCCGTGACCGATTGGAAAAACCAGCTTTCTTGCGGGCGGGCACAGAGACCCGCCCCTACAAGTTTAAGCAGAATTTTAATTGTTTTCGTAACCGTAAGATTACACAAACACTCGACTTTCATGAGGTGTTCCCTTGCTGTTTCCGCTTTCTACTCCCCAAATCCTGTCTTTATCCGCTTGAGCAGCGTGCCGGAGAGCACGGGCGAAATATATACGCGCCGTTTGCCGTTTTCTACCGCCACGACGAAGGTACGCGGCAGCTCGTAAGACACGGTCACGGCGTCGCCGCCCTTTTCCGCAGCCGAAAGGTATTCGCGTGAATCGCGCATAACGGTGGTGTTGTCAAGGTCGAACACGCCTAAAATGTCGCGGGCGCGCACAAGGGCGCCGCCGAGGTCAAGCATCATAAGAGCTTTCCCCCTTCCACATGGAATGTCCGCCCTTCGCACAGCCGCAGCACGGCGGTCGGGTCACAGCAGGTGATGAACACCTGCCGCCCGCGGATATGGTTGAGGATGTAATCCTGCCGCCCTTCGTCGAGCTCGCTCATCACGTCGTCTAAAAGGATGATCGGTTCTTCCCCCGTGACCGTCTTTAAAATATGCGCTTCGGCGAGCTTTAACGAGAGCGCCGCCGAACGCTGCTGCCCTTGGGAGCCGAACGACCGTGCCGAAAGGGAATCGATCTGGATGCGAAGATCGTCGCGGTGCGGGCCTATGGAAGTGATGCCGTTCAAAATATCCGTGTGCTGTGCTTCGCCGAGCGCCGTGAACAGCCGTTCGCGGATTCTGTACGCGTCGCCGTCCGTCGTATCGACGTTGCTCGTATAGGTGACGCGCAAGGTCTCCCGCCCGCCGGAAAGACCGTCGTAAATTTCCGCCGCATGCTCGGAAAGCAGGTTTGTATACGCGACGCGCTCGGAAACGACCGCCGCGCCGTAGGCGGAGAGCTTTTCATCCCACACGGCAAGCGTGTCCAAAAGCTCCGGGTGGAACTGGATATCTTTGAGCAGCGCGTTTCGCTGCGAAAGCGTGCGGTTGTATTTGGCAAGCCCCTTTGCATAGGCGGGCTTGAGCTGGCAAAGCGCCGTATCTAAAAACCGGCGGCGCATCAGCGGCCCTTCCTGCACGAGCGACAGGTGCGCGGGCGCAAAGATCACCGCCGAAAACGCACCGATGAGCTCTGCGGGGGATTGCAGCGTCACGCCGTTTTTCATGGCGGTGCGCTTTTGGTCGATATACAAAAGCACTTCCTGCTCGCGGCCCCCCGCAAAAAAATCCATGGTGTTTTTCGCAAAAGGCGCGTCGAATCCGACCATTTCGCGGTCGCGGCGGCTGCGAAAGCTCTTGCAGCCGGTAAACAGCCAGATGCACTCCAGCAAATTCGTCTTGCCCTGCGCGTTCTCGCCGAAAATCACATTGACGCCCTCGGCGGGGAACAGCTCCATGGCTTCGATATTTCTGAAATTTTCCAAAGCAAGCCGTTTGACAAGCATGATTTCACCGCCGTTTTAGACGCTGGATTTTTACTAGATACTAGATGCTAGATACTAGATGTTAGACGTGGGATGAGGAAGTTTATGCGAAACCGAAAGACCGATCAAACGCGTAGTGGCAGGTGACTCCCTTGTTAAGGGAGATGTCCGCGCAGCGGACAAAGGGTTTCCGGAATCCGGAGGATTTCCACGCCTGCCTATAAGAAAGTTGACTTTTGCAATCGGTCATGGCGAAAACAGAATTGCAGATATATCGGAGTTGCAAGTCTCAGTCTTTTTGCACTTTGCTATGGCAGGCGTGGAAGCCTGCCACTACGCGGGATTATTATTGCAGCCGCTGCTATGTGTGAACCCTGCCTACACCGTATCTGACTTCTGACCTCTGAAATCAGAATTCTGTAAGCCCTCGCCGCTTCTGACTTCTGCATTCTACTTTCTGTCCTCTGCTTTGCGCACTTCATATTCTATCCCGTTAAATAAAAACCGGTCGCCTTCATGCAGCTTTTTCCCGCGGGACAAACACACCTCGCCGTTGACGCGCACATCGCCTTCGGTGATGATGAGCTTTGCCTGCCCGCCCGTAGAAACGGCGTTTGCCAATTTCAGCGCCGCATCCAGGCGGATAAATTCTGTTGTGATCGGGAGAGTGCGCGTTTCTTTTTTGGCGATATGCGCCGTAATTTTGCGCGGCGTCATTCGGTTTTCAGCCGCACAGGCAGCACTAAGAACAAAAAGTCGTCGCCTTCCGTTGGCACGATAAGGATCGGCAGGATGGGACTTCCGATCTTCACGAGCACTTCGTCCGCATCGCATACGCGCAGCGCATCTAAAAGATAGCGGTTATTAAAGCCGATCTCCATGTGCTCGCCCTCGCTTTTGCAGGGCACGCGGTCGTGCGCGGTACCGAGCGCCGTGGTGCTTGAAATGCGGATCATATTTTCATCAAATACGCAGCGGATCGGGCTTTTTGTACGGTCGGTGATGATCAGCGACGTGCGCTCGATGCTCCGGATGAGAAGCCTTGTGTTGACGCGCACCGTCCCCGTGACCTTACCGGAGATCGCCGCGCGGTAATTCAAAAATTCACCTTCCAAAAGGCGTGAAACAATGCGGTAGCTGCCGATCTCAAACACGATGAACCGCTTGCCGACGTTTAAAGCGATGGTTTCTTCGCCGCCTGTGAGTTTCACGACTTCATTCAGCGCCTTTTTCGGTGCGACGAAAATCTTTTCTTCCCCGTCATAATCGATTTCTTCGTTGCGCATGGCAAGACGGAAGCCGTCTACGGCGACCAGGCGGATCTGATTCGCACCGATCTCAAAGCGAACGCCCGTATGCACGACCTTAACGTCGTTTTCCGCCGTGGCAAAAATCGTCTTGCGGATCATATCGCGCAGCGTTTCGCTGTCGAGCACGATGGGGAAGCCGCTTTCCACAGAGGGCAGCTCCGGATAGTCGGCGGCAGGGATGCCGATGAGCGTGAATTCCGCGTCGCCGCTTTTGATGCGGCAGGTAAGCCGCTCGTCCGCCTCGATGGATACCGTATCGCTCGGCAGGCTTCTTAAAATATCACAAAGGATCTTTGCGTTTAAGATGATGCTGCCCGCTTCCTCGACGCGCGCTTCCATAGAAGTGATCATGCCGACCTCCAGATCATAGCCCGTTAAAGTCAGCACATTTTCTCCGGCTTCTAAAAGGATGCCTTCGATTGCGGGGATAGAGGATTTCGTGGAAACCGCTCTTTGCACATTTGAACAGATTTCCGAGAGTTTTTGGGTTTCGCAAATGAGCTTCATACGCCGGTTCCTTTCTTAAAAAACATAAAGTACATAAATATATATAGTATTCGTATTAGGGGGTGCGCAAATTGTAGAAAACCGCAGAGACGCCCGCCCCGGGCGAAAAGCATGGGTTTTTGAGGGGAAGAAAACGTGTGCAAAAGAGTTTGCTTTTGAACAGTTAAAAACTGACTGTAAATGCGATGTTCAAAACCGAATGTTTAAAACAAAAACCTGTTCAAAACTCCTGCACGTTTTTGATGAGGTTTTCAATGAGCGCCTTAAAGTCTTTTTCGCGGTCCATACGCTCGGCAACATTGCTGATGGAGTGCTTGACCGTGGAATGGGTCTTCCCGTTAAAGCACTTGCCGATCTCTTCTAAAGACATGCCGGTCATCTCGCGGATGATATACATTGCGATCTGCCGCGCGTCCTTGATATTTTTGTCGCGCTTGTCCGAGACGATGTTTTCCACGCTCACGCCCGTGGCGGCGGCGACGTTTTCAAGGATGCGCTCGCGCACGACGGAGACGGGCTGCGTGGTATTCATCAATTCCTTGATGGCGTCCTTTGTGATCTCAATGGTCGGGGCGGTACCCAGCAGCGCGCAGATCGCCTGCAGCTTTTTGACGGCGCCTTCCAGCTGCCGCACGTTGTGGCTGACCTGCTCGGCAATGAATTCCAAGACGTTGTCCGGGATAACAAAGCGGAGCGCTTCGGCCTTATTTTTGATGATCGCGACGCGCATTTCAAAATCCGGGGGCTGGATGTCCGCCATGAGGCCCCACTCAAAGCGGTTCTTGAGCCGCTCGGTGAGCTTCGGGATCTCGTTGGGCGGGTTATCGGACGAAAGCACGATCTGCTTGCCGTCCTCCGTTAAGGAATTGAACGTGTGGAAAAATTCCTCTTCAATCGAATTTTTGCCGGCAATGAATTGGATGTCGTCCACCAAAAGCGCGTCCGCACGGCGGTATTTTTCCCGCAGGGCGACGGTATTGGAATTGCGGATATGCTCGATGATGTCGTTCGTAAAATGCTCGCTGGTGACATAGATGATGGAAGCATCGGGGTTTTTGCTGCGCATGTAATTTTCGATCGCTTTTAACAGGTGCGTTTTCCCAAGACCGCTTTTGCCGTAGATGAACAGCGGGTTGTAAGCGGTGCCGGGATTTTCGGCGACCTTTTTTGCCGCAGCGTAAGCGTAGTTGTTGGATTTGCCGACGACGAAATTTTCAAAGCTGTTGTGCGGGTTGTTGATAACCAGGTCATCGCCCGCCTCTGCCGCTGCCGCTGCCGCGCGCGGCGCTTCTTCCGGCGCTTCTTTTTGGATCAGGCGGATCTCCACCGTAACGGGGAAGCCCAAGACAGAGAAAAACGCATCCTCCAAAAGCGGATTGAATTTTTTTTCGACGATCCCGAACTTGAATTCGCTTTCAATGCCGAGAATGACGGTCTCCCCGTCAAAGCTGTCGATAAACAGCGGTTCGATCCATAAGGTAAAGACGGAATCCGTGATCCCGCCCGTGGTGCGCACATAGGTGCACACGGCATCCCACAATTCGGAAAGAGAGTCCATACATTCTTCCCCTTCAACAAGATAGTTTTACATATCTTTCAAAATGCGCCGTACAAAGCAGTTTCTGCCGTTTTATACCGTTCCCGTGTCCCCTGTGCGGAAAAGGGTAAAATTAGCAAAATCGGGCTTTTAAGGCGAAATTTTCACATTTACACTTTATATAGTATCATGTTTTCAAAAAGATTGCAACTGTTTTAGTTAAAGGTTTTTATATTATATAATATAGTATAGTATAAAAAACAGAAAGGCGTGGAATTTCGAAAACGTGAATATGTCATGCCGTAAAGACGATTTCTGTACCGCAGCATAAAAGCAGAAGATAAAAACGGTAGGGCGCGGGCTTGCTCGCGCCGTGTATGCGACTTCTGTATCGGCGAGGGCTTGCCCCCGCCCTACGGTCTCTCCCTCCGGCTTTTTTCGCAGGCAAAAGCCACCGCCAACGGAGCCGTCCCCTTTTGTCGCTGCGCGACATTTCCCCTGCCAGAGGAATTACCCCCGCTTTTCGGCTGCGAAAGCAACGAAAAATCTGTACAATCCTGTAGGGGCGGGTTTCCAATCAGATGTTAGATGTTAGAAATTAGACTTCAGATGTGGTGCAGGCGGGTTTCACGCATTACCGCGGCTGTGCTGAAAACGAAAAATCTGTAGTCGTAGGGGCGGGGCTTAAGCGCCCGCCCGCGGACAGAGATCAGAATACAGAGATTAGAAGTCAGAAGCGGCGCAGGAAGATTTTATGAAAACCGAGCGTTCGTACAACTTTTCGACTTCGAAAAGCATAAAAAGTCTGCTTAAACTTGTAGGGGCGGGTCTCTGCGCCCGCCCGCAAGGAAGTCGGGTTTTGCAATCGGTTACGGCGAAAAATAGAATTACGGTTTCATAACAGACACAAGCTGTTTTCATTCCGCACCCTGCTCGGGCGGGCGCAGAGACCCGCCCCTACAACTGCAAAGGCTATTTTTCCTACGTAGCCGCAGCAATACGTAACCCTAGCTGTACCGTATCTAATGTCTAATATCTAACGTCTAAAATCTAAAAGCGGCCAGCCGCAAGGGCTGTCCCTACGGGTACGTGTTTCCTTTCGGTTTTCTATAACCCCGCCCGCGCCGTCTTTGACATCTACCGTCACAATTCTGAACGCCGGTTTGGGAATCCGGCGTCCGGCATCTACCATCTGAAAACTATATCTTGTTTCCAAAAAACCGCACGCCACAAGGTATGGCACAGGCCGGAATTTTTCCGCCGAAAACGGACAAAGGCGTTGACAAATCAACAAATTGTAGTATATAATTACTACTCGCAGATTTATTTTGAGCCGGACTGCGCCGCTCTACTTTGCGGAGCGCACATGTGCGCGGTTCTGCTTCCGTTATGCTCGGTTGCGCCGGAACACGGCGCGCGGCGAATGGGTCCGGTTTCGTGAAATGGAGGATCGAACGATGAAAAGAACGTATCAGCCCAAAAAGCGGCATCGTAAAATGGAACACGGCTTCCGCAAGAGAATGGCGACCAGAGGCGGCAGAAAAGTTCTTGCCCGCAGAAGAGCTAAGGGCAGAAAACAGCTGACCTACTAAGGACGCAAAACGGTGAATACCACGGTTACGCTGAAAAAAAACACGGATTTCCGCAGGCTTTACCATCGCGGAAAATCCTACGCAGATCCTGCACTGGTTGTTTATTTCTGTAAAAACCGTGCGGGACTTTGTCGTATCGGCATAACCGTCAGCACAAAGCTGGGCAACGCCGTGGAGCGCAACCGCTGCAAGCGCGTCATCCGTGCCGCGTACCGCGCGCTGGAGGACGAGCTTCCCGGCGGCTACGACTTTGTGTTTGTGGCGCGTAGCCGGACAAAGCACCTCAAAAGCACGCAGGTGCAGGCCGCCATGCGCGGGCTTCTTAAAAAGGCGGGGTTGCTATGCGCCTGAAAAACGCCGCCGTGCGCGCCATCCGCTTTTACCAGCGGAAGATCTCGCCGCATTTCCCGCCGCGCTGCCGGTATACCCCGACCTGCTCGGCGTATATGCTAACGGCGATCGAGCGTTTCGGGCTTGTGCGCGGGGGGCTGATGGG
>UQZS01000049.1 GCA_900545625.1 uncultured Oscillospiraceae bacterium
TCCCTTAAGTCACGCGCTTCGCGCGTGCCACCTCCCTCGTCAGAGGGAGGAAAAAGACTCTATTGACAGTCTGAAAAAAGCAGACCCTCCGGGGGCTGCTTTTTTTTAGATATCAGAAATTAGAAATCAGAAGCCAGAAGCGGAAGCAGGAAGTTTGCTCAAAACCGAAAGACCGTACAAGGTTGTAGGGCGGGTGCTTCCCCTGTTAGGGGAAATGTCCGCGCAGCGGACAAAAGGGTGCCGGAATCCGGAGGATTCTTGCTCCCACCGCTTTTTTCTGCAAAATCGCTTTATTCCACCTTACCCAAAATCAAAGGCTTTGTCTCAGGCGGCGTTTCGCCGAAAGAAAGCGCCGAAAGGAAACGCGCTTCCCCTTCGTCAAGCCGCTGCTCGTTTGCCGCATACAGCGTGGCGAGCGGCTCGCCCGCGCGGCAAAAATCGCCCGTTTTCCTGTGCAAAATCAGCCCCGCCGCGTAGTCGATCGCGTCGTCCTTTTTCGCGCGTCCCGCGCCCAAAAGCTGGGCGCTTTCGCCGATCATGCGTGTCTGCATCTTGACAAGATACCCGTCCTGCGGCGCCATTACCCGGCGGCTGCATTTGGCGTGTAGAAAATTCGGATTGCGTGAAAGCAACTGTGCGTCGCCGCCCTGCGCTTCGACCATCTCTAAAAACTTCGCGTATGCCGCGCCGCTTTTTAGCGTTTGCTCTGCTTTTTGCATGGCTTTGTCTTCTGCCAGCCCCAGCCCGCTTTGCAAAAGCTGTGAAGCGAGGACTAAGCACAGTAGGCGCAGATTTTCGTCTCCGCGGTTCTGTAAGGTCTCAAGCGCCTCCGTGACCTCTAAGGCGTTGCCGATGTGTGTGCCAAGCGGCGTGTCCATATCGGTGATGACCGCCGTGACGCGCCTGCCGCAGCGCTTGCCGATTTCCGTCATCAGCCGCGCAAGATGCTGTGCGTCCGCCGCGGTTTCCATAAACGCGCCGCTGCCGCATTTTACGTCAAGCACCAGGTTTTGCGCCCCCGCCGCCAGCTTTTTGCTCATAATGCTTGCGGCAATGAGCGCAATGCTGTCTACCGTCTGTGTCGCGTCGCGCAGGGCATAGATTTTCTTGTCTGCGGGGGCGAGGTTGCCCGTCTGCCCGATCACCGACACGCCCACGCGGTTGACCTGCTCGAAAAAGTCTTTGTTGGAAAGCGTCACGTGAAAGCCGGGGATGCTCTCTAATTTATCCACCGTGCCGCCCGTGTGCCCAAGGCCGCGCCCGCTCATCTTGGCGATTTTCAAGCCCGCCGCCGCGCAAAGCGGCGCGACGATGAGCGTCGTCTTGTCGCCCACGCCGCCCGTGGAGTGCTTGTCTGCGGTAACGCCGTCCACGGCGGAGAGGTCAAGCTGATCGCCCGAGCGTGCCATGCAGTCTGTAAGCACGGCCGCTTCTTCGTCCGTCATGCCGCGCAGGCAGATCGCCATCAGGAGTGCCGAAGCCTGATAGTCGGGGATTTCGCCTGCCGTAAAGCCCGAAACAAAGAATTCGATCTCAGCGGCGGTCAACGCGAGCCCTGCTTTTTTATGGTTCAACAGATCCGCCATTTGCATACTGTCACGCTCCTTTTCTTTATCGTAGTCATTTTGCGCGAACGAGTCAAGAAAATTTTGATTTTTCTTGAATTCCTACTGAATTTGTATTATTATAATCAGAAAGGGTACGCTGGTATTGTGCCCGGTTCGGAAAGGCGGCAAGGCAATGAAAATTTCCACCAAAGGCAGATACGCGCTGCGGCTGATGCTGGATCTTGCGCAGCAGCCGCCGACGGAGTATGTGTCGATCAAATCCGTTGCGACAAGGCAGGGGATCTCGGAAAAATATCTAGAGCAGATCATCAAAATGCTCTCGAAAAGCGGACTTGTGGAGAGCACTCGCGGCAAATCCGGCGGCTATCGGCTGACACGCACGCCCGAAAACTATACCGTCGGCGAGATCCTGCGCGTGACCGAAGGAAGCCTTGCGCCTGTATCATGCCTTGAGGAAGAGCATCACTGTGAAAACTGTGACGACTGCGTGACCTATGAGATTTGGCAAAACGTGCTCGATGCGATCAACGAGGTGGTGGATTCTATCACGCTTTCGTACCTCGTCGAAAAGCAAAAGAGTAAAAAGACCTGTCACTGCAATAAGGGGTAAGCTATGGAAATATGCCAATCGGAGGCGCTGCGGTATTTGGGGTATCGCGCGAACCGTCAGCCCGATGCGCAGACGCTTGCGCTCCTGCAAGAGACACAAGCGCAGCTTGAGGCGGTGCTCGCGCCCAAAAGCATTTATAAAGAGGTGACGCTGCACCGTATTTCCGAGTCTGAGACCGAGGTCGGCGGCATCGTGTTCCAAAGCCGCAAGCTGCAAACGCATCTGCGCGATGCCGACCGTATTTTGTTGTTTGCCGCGACCCTCGGGACGGGCGCGGACCGCCTTGTGCGGCGGTTCGCAGCCGCCGACGAGACTGCAAAGGCCGCCGCTGCACAGGCTTTGGGCGCTGCGGCGATCGAAGGGTATTGCGACGAGATTTGTGCTGAAATCGCCGAAAAAGAAGCAAAAAGCGGGTATTATCTTCGCCCGCGCTTTTCGCCGGGCTACGGCGATCTGCCGCTGGAGGCGCAGCGCGATTTTTTCAGGCTGTTTGACATCACTAAGCGCATCGGCGTGACGCTCACGGCCCAATGCATGATGCTGCCCACCAAATCCGTAACGGCGTTTATCGGGCTTTCCAAAACGCCGTCCTGTGCGACGCCTAGGTGCGAAACGTGCCCGGACACCGCATGTGCGTACAGAAAAGGGGAAACATAAATGGACTTCAAAGCTGTGCTCGGCAAAACGATGCTGCTGTTTGACGGCGCCATGGGTACCCAGCTGCAAGCGAAGGGTCTTGCGGCAGGGGAATTGCCGGAAACATGGAACCGCAAAGCGCCCGAAACCGTATATGAAATTCATAGGGCTTACGCACAGGCGGGCTGTGACATCTTAAAGACCAATACTTTCGGTGCGAACGCGCTGAAACTGGGCGGCGACGTGGCGGAGCTTGTGCAAAGCGGTGTGCGTCTTGCGCGCCGTGCCGCCGATGAAGCGGATCACGAAATGTTTGTCGCGCTCGATATGGGGCCGACGGGCAAGCTCCTTGCGCCCTACGGTGATTTGCCGTTCGAGAAAGCGTACGACCTGTACCGCGAGCAGGTGGTCGCCGGGCGCGACGGCGCGGATCTGATCCTCATTGAGACGATGGGCGATCTTTACGAGATCAAGGCGGCGGTGCTCGCGGCGAAAGAAAACAGCGACCTGCCTGTGGCGGTCAGCATGATTTTCGACGAAAAGGGCAAGCTGCTCACAGGATCGGATGTGCAAACGGCGGTCGTCACGCTCGAAGGCTTGGGCGTGGACCTGATCGGCTTGAACTGCGGGTTAGGCCCTGACGGAATGCGTCCGCTCGCACAGGAGATGGCACGGTATTCGAGTACACCGCTGTTCTGCAACCCGAACGCGGGGCTGCCCGAATGTGTGAACGGCGTGACCTCGTACCGCGTCAGTCCCACGGATTTCGCCGCCGCTCTGCGGCATATTGCTGAGATCGACGGCGTTTGGGCAGTGGGTGGCTGCTGTGGAACGACGCCCGCGCACTTAAAAAAGGCTGTCGAAATTTGTAAAGCTGTTTCAATTTCGCCTATAAAGGAAAAGGACTTTACAGCGATAGCCTCTTACGCAAAGACGGTGATTTTAGGCGAAAAGCCTATCATCATCGGCGAACGCATCAACCCGACCGGCAAAAAACGGCTCAAAGAAGCGTTGCTGACGGGCGACACAGGCTATATTTTTTCCGAAGCGGTCTCACAGGCGCAAAGCGGCGCACAGGTGCTCGATGTGAATGTCGGCCTTCCCGAATTGGACGAGCCCGCCGTGCTTTCCGAGACGGTTTCTGCACTGCAGGGCATCACCGACCTGCCGTTACAGATCGACACGTCGTCCGGGGAAGCCATGGCGCGCGCTTTGCGTATTTATAACGGAAAACCGCTCATCAACTCCGTCAACGGCAAACGCGAATCCATGGAAACGGTCTTTCCGCTCGCCAAAAAATACGGCGGCGCGGTCGTCTGCCTGACGCTCGACGAGGACGGTATCCCCGATACGGTCGAGGGGCGCATCCGCATCGCTGAAAAGATTCTGCAAACCGCACAAAGCTACGGGATCGCCAAAAAGAATCTGGTCTTTGACCCGCTTGCCATGACCGTGAGCACGGGCGCGGATAATGCGAAGGTCACCTTGCAGACGCTTCGCCATTTGCGAGAGGTACTCGGCGTACAGACGGTGCTTGGTGTGTCCAATGTGTCGTTCGGGCTTCCGAAGCGCGCGCACATCAACGCGGCATTTTTTACGCTCGCCATGGAGAACGGGCTTTCCGCGGGCATCATCAACCCCAAAAGCGACGAGATGATGAACGCCTATTATGCGTTCTGTGCGCTCAAAGGACTGGACAATAATTTTGAAGCCTATATCGCCAATGCGACCGACGCGGCGGCTGCGCCGACAGCAATTTCTGCCGAGACCGATCTGCACACGGCAGTTTGCAAGGGCTTAAAGGAAGCAGCAAAGCAGGGTGCGCAAAAGCTTTTGGAAACGATGCCGCCGTTAGAGATCATCCAAACGCAGCTCGTCCCTGCGCTTGACGAGGTGGGGAAAGGCTTTGAAGCGGGCACGATCTTCCTGCCGCAGCTTTTGATGAGTGCGGATGCAGCCAAAGCGGTGTTTGAGGTGCTGAAAGCCGGCTTTGCCGGCGGGCAGGAGACCGCCGGCGAAAAGCATAAGATCGTTATCGCCACGGTGCAGGGCGATATCCATGACATCGGCAAAAACATCGTCAAGGTGCTTTTGGAAAACTACGGCTTCGAGGTTTTGGATCTCGGCAAGGATGTTCCGCCGGAACGCATTTTGGAGGTTGCAAAGCGCGAGCAGGTGCGGCTGGTAGGCTTGAGCGCCCTGATGACCACGACCGTGGAAAGCATGGCGCGCACCATTGCGCTTCTGCACCGCGAATATCCGTCGTGTAAGATCATGGTCGGCGGCGCGGTGCTCACGCAGGATTACGCCGACCGTATCGGTGCGGACTTCTATTCCAAGGACGCCATGGGTTCCGTCAGATATGCCGAAAAACTTTTTTCCTAAATCGCCATATTTGGGCAGGTGCACATCTTGACAAGGTTTGTCACTTGTTATATCATATAGGCGAATTCATAGGAAATTACTATGAATAAGAAAACCAAGCAATATCACCATAAAGAAGGAGTATATATGCAGGTTTATGCAGATAATGCGGCGACGACCAAGCTGTCCGAGACCGCGCTCAATGCCATGATGCCGTATTTGACCGAAACCTACGGCAACGCCTCGAGCCTGTACCGTATCGGGCAGGAGGCGCATCAAGGCGTCAAAAAAGCGCGCGCAACAGTCGCCGAAGTTTTGGGCGCACTGCCTGAGGAGATCTTCTTTACCTCCGGCGGCAGCGAAGCGGATAATTGGGCGATCAAAGGCGTCGCCGAGCGCATGGCAAAAAAAGGCAAAAAGCATATCATCACCTCGGCATTTGAGCACCACGCTGTGCTGCACACGGTCGAGAAGCTCGAAAAGCAAGGCTTTGAGGTGACCTATTTGCCCGTTTACGAAAACGGCATCGTGCATGTCGAGGATGTGCGCAACGCCATTCGTCCCGATACCGCGCTTGTGACGATCATGTATGCCAACAACGAGATCGGTACGATCCAGCCGATTTCCGAGATCGGTGCTTTATGTCACGAAAAAGGCGTGCTGTTTCACACGGACGCCGTACAGGCGGTGGGACATGTGCCCATTGATGTCAAAGCGCAGAATATCGATCTTTTGTCCATGTCCGCGCATAAATTCCATGGGCCAAAAGGCATCGGCGCGCTCTACTGCCGCAAAGGGCTTCGCTTCCCGAATCTGATCGAGGGCGGCGCGCAGGAGAGCGGTCGCCGTGCGGGTACGGAGGCGGTCTATGCCATGGTCGGCATGGCGGCGGCGCTTAAAGAAGCGAACGACCACCTTGCGGAAAATGCCGAAAAGCTGACGAGACTTCGCAATCGTCTCATCGACGGGCTCTTACAGATCGAGTCGAGCCGCTTGAACGGTGACCGTGAGCAGCGCCTGCCCGGCAATGTCAACGTAAGCTTTGAGGGTGTGGAAGGCGAATCCCTGCTTTTGTATCTCGATGCAGAGGGCGTTTCCGCCTCATCGGGTTCGGCGTGCACCTCGGGTTCGCTCGATCCGAGCCATGTACTTCTGGCGATCGGCCTGCCGCACGAGGTCGCGCACGGTTCACTGCGGCTGACGCTGTGCGAAAGCAATACCGAAGAAGAAGTCGATTACATCATCGGGTGTGTGCCGGGCATCATCAAGAGGCTGCGCGACATGTCCCCGCTGTGGGAAAGAATCCAGAAGGGAAGAGGGCAAAACTAATGGAATACAGCGAAAAAGTCATGGAACATTTCACCCACCCGCATAACGTCGGCAAGCTCGATGACGCCGACGGCATCGGAGAAGTGGGCAACGCCAAATGCGGCGATATCATGAAGATGTATATCAAGGTGCAAGACGGCATCATCACCGACGTGAAGTTCAACACCTACGGCTGTGCGTCCGCCATTGCGACAAGCTCAATGGCAACGGACATGATCAAGGGCAAGCCCCTTTCCGAAGCGCTGAAGCTCACGAACAAAGCGGTCGTCGAAGCGCTCGACGGGCTGCCCGCCGTGAAGATCCACTGTTCCGTGCTCGCGGAGGAAGCGATCAAGGCGGCGATCAAGGATTATTATGATAAAAACGGCATCGCCTATGACCCTGCGCAGTTCAAAGAGGATACCGAACACTACGAGCACCACAACGGCTGAAGCGTAACGAAAAAGCCCGGGCAATGTACTGCAGCCCGGGTTTTCTGTTTTTCCCGCCCCGCCGTAAAAAGTTCGCAACCCGCTTGTTTTTGGGAAAAGTGCGTTTGAGTTGACAAATCCGCTGTTTTTGCATACAATAATAAACAACTGAAGGGTGCGGTCTGCACGCAGGCTTCTGCTGCCGATTTGTACGCGGATGCAGTATCGTTGCGTCAAGCCTCCGAAATGCATGCTAAGCGGGTAGTTGCACCATGGGAAGAGATGTTGTTCGGTTTGTACTTCCACCGCGTTTTTCGACGCAGGGGAGAAGCTCTTGTTGGGTTTCGGACGTGAAGTGAACGGAAAGGATTTTTAAAAATGAAAAAACATGTAAATCATCCGACAGACGGCAAACGTAAGCGTTTCTCTGTAAGCGGGCTGGTCGTCTCTTTGGTGCTACTTGTTCTGCTTTTGATATTTATAGGAATTTTATGGAGCACCGGATGGGTGCCGGCGCTTTATTTGATCTTGGGGGCGGTCGTGTCCCTGCTGCTTTGCGGCGTGGTGCTGTGGCTCACCCGTGACCCGGCACATCGCGTGCGCCGCATCATCGGCTTTATTCTGGCGGCTCTCCTGGCGCTGCTGGGCGTGTTCGGGGATGTTGCGCTGTGGCGCGCCGCCCGCACGCTGCGGGGCGTGACCGACACGACCGGGGAACGGTCGGCGGTGGCATTTTATGTGCTGGTCGATTCAGAATATGAGACCTTAAACGATTTGGAAGGGGAAACGCTGGGTATCTTATCTCAGCTTGACCGTTCCAATACCGACGAGACGCTTCAACAGACGGAGTCGGAATACGGGATCAGCTTTACAACCGTGGAGTACACAACGCTTTTGGATTTGGCTGACGCGCTCAGAGACGGGCAGGTGGCTGGGATCGTGCTGAACCAGGCGTTCCTCACCTTGTATGAGGAACTCCCGGAGTATGAGGGCTTCCCTTCCGAAATACGGGAACTGCTTGTGCAGGAGGTAACGCATGAGACGCCTGATGTAGAGCAAACCGACAGCTCGGTGATTACGGTGCTCATCAGCGGGAGCGATACGCGGCGGGAGCGCATAGACCGGCGCGGGCGCAGCGATGTGAATATTATTGCCCGTGTTAACCGCGAGACCCACGAGATCCTGCTGGTCTCTACCCCGCGGGACTACTATGTGCCCTTGGCGCTTGACGGCAGCCCCTATGATAAACTCACCCATGCGGGGATCTATGGCATGGATGTTTTACAGGGGACGCTCGAAAACCTGTACGCTACCCAGATCGATTATTATGTGCGCATCAACTTTACGGGCTTTATTGAGGTGATCGACGCCCTCGGGGGAATAGAGGTCTATTCTGACTATGATTTCTCCGCAGGCGGCTATGATTTCCATCAGGGAGTCAATTCTCTTAACGGCGAGCAGGCGCTTGCCTTTGCACGCGAGCGGCATGCCTTTGCACAGGGGGATCGCCAGCGCGGTGAGCACCAGATGAGAGTGATTGAGGCCGTGCTGAATAAGGCCATGAGCCCGAGCATCCTGTCCAGTTATATGGATATTATGGCAAGCGTAGAGGGCTGCATGGACACGAACGTCCCATATGACCTCATTGCCGAGGCCGTGCGTCAGCAGCTCGCAGAGAATACAGCATGGCATGTGGAGACCTACAGCGTCAACGGCACCGGGACCAGAGCCATGACATACTCCATGCCCCAGCAGTTGTACGTTATGATTCCTGACGAGACTACCGTGCAGGAAGCCAAGGATAAGCTGGCAGCTTTGGCGTAAAAAGCACAGCCGTGTGCATGGAAGCTCGCGGTGTGCCTATATCTAAATCACATTGAAAAGCCCTGCCGCAAGGCAGGGCTTTGGCGTGCTGCGAGCCGGCATTCGGAAGAATCGCAGGCAGACAAACAGCAAAGCCCCGGCACAGGACGTGTCGGGGTTTGTTGGCGTCCCTGAGAGGATTTGAACCTCCGGCCTACCGCTTAGGAGGCGGTCGCTCTATCCAACTGAGCTACAGAGACATATTTTGATCGGTCGAGCGGTCTGCGCGCGGCAAAACGCGGCAACCGTGCATCAGCGGCTATTTTGTATTTTACCAAAGCGCATGCGGTTTGTCAATGTCTGTGCAAGCCGCACGCAGAAACGCATCGTTCGTACAGCCGTCCGTCGGGAGGGATAAGAAATATTCAATAAATTATGGTTTTTGAATTGCAAACCGCCGGATTTTCGGTATAATGAAAGACACAGACTTTGTTTTATCACATCGCGCGCAGCGCGTAAGGAAAAAAGCGGAAAATATGCGTCGGGAGGCACACGATGATGACGATTGCAGAATACTTAAAAACCGTAGATGAGGTGATCGCCCAAGGACCGTTTCAAGACACATGGGAGAGCCTTTCCGCCTTCCGAATCCCGCAGTGGTATCGCGAGGGGCGGTTCGGGCTGTTTATCCACTGGGGCGCGTACAGCGTGCCTGCGACGGAAAGCGAATGGTATCCGCGGCAGATGTATTTGAAAGGCACAAAAAGCTGGGCGCACCGCGTCAAGACATACGGAAAAGACGGGGATTACCGTCAGGTGGTCGAGCAGTTTAAGCCCACTCGCTTTGATGCGGACGCGTGGCTGGATGTGTTCAAGCGCAGCGGCGCAAAGTACATTATGCCCGTCGCCGAGCATCACGACGGCGTGAAGCTCTATAAGTCTGAGCTTAACCGCTGGAATACGGCGGATATGCCGAATACCCGGCGCGACTTTATGACGGAGCTGCATGAGGCGTGTGACCGCCACGGTATGGGCTTTTTGTGCTCGAACCACCGTGCCGAGCACTTTTGGTTTCTAAACGGCGCGCGTGCCAACTGCCCGAATTCGGAGGTCACAAAGGGGCTGTATCCCGACTTGTACGGCCCTGCGGCGTTGCATACAACGGGCAATCCATGGGACAACGAAAAGTGCCCGCCGACCGATGCATGGTGCAAGGACTGGCTCGCAAGCGCCTGCGAAATGATCGACCGTCTTCAGCCGCTTGCCGTCTACTTTGACTGGTGGATCAACAAGCCGGAATTCAAGCCGTACTTAAAGAAGTTCCTTGCCTATTACTATAACCGCGGTGCGCAGTGGGGCAAGGAGGTGGCGGTGTTTTATAAGGTCGGCGCGGTGATGAAGGGCTGCGCGATCTTCGACGTGGAACGCGGGCAGATCGACTCTATTTCCCCTGAGCTTTGGCAGAATGACACCGCCATTGCGAAAAACAGCTGGGGCTATACGGAGGGCAACCGCTTTAAGACGCCGCGTGAGATCCTTTTGAATATGATCGACGTGATTTCCAAAAACGGCTGTTATATGCTCAACGTCGGCCCGAAGGCGGACGGTACGATCTGTGATGAGGAAAAACAGGTCTTGCTTTCCATCGGCGAATGGATGCAGAAAAACGGCGAGGCGATCTACGGCGCGCTGCCTTATGAAGTATACGGCGAGGGCAAGGTGCAAAAGGCGGGGTCGTTTAAGGAAAATCTCCGATACAGCAAAAAGGACTACCGCTTTACTTACAAGACCGGTGCGATCTACGTGTTCGTCATGAGCGAAAAACCCATGCGCGAGCATGTCGTGAAAACGCTGCGTCAGGCAAGCGAGGGCGGCATCCGCTACAAGATCCGAAATGTGGAGCTGCTCGGGCAGGATGTGCCCGTGCGCTGGACGCAGGATGAAAAAGCATTCCGCTTTTCGTTTGACGGCACAGTGGACAGACGTTTGCCGCTGTGTGTAAAAGTCAGCGTGGACTGAAATGCCGCGCAGAACCAATGTAAAAGATTTACTTTGTAAAACATTCCTTCTTGGTCAGCGTGAAAAATGAAACCCAGTTGAGCGTTGCCCCCTCTGACGAGGGGGCTGGCGAGCGTTAGCGAGACTGAGGGAGAGAAAAATTCACGGCTTGTGGCAGGAAAAGCATTAGCGGAAAAACCTTCCCTCGGCACTTTGCACATTATTCATTACTTTGTTTTCCTTTCCTCCTTTTCTCTCCCTCCGGCTTTTGCCTGCGGCAAAAGCCACCTCCCTCGTCAGAGGGAGGAACACATCTTTACCTTTTGGCGATGTTAGGTTTGTTTCGCTCAGGCTACGGACAAATTTACTTGGCATCGCGCCCGTTTCGGTGTGTACGTCACAGATTTCAACGTCGGAGATACACATCAGAGGGAAAAGCGGATTTGATGAACAAGCAAAAGTAAACCCCGCCGAGGCGCGTGCCTCGGCGGGGTCATTTTATATGGAACTGTGTAAATCAGATCTTGAAGTAATCCACCGCATGGCGGAACATGCCGTTATCCTTGATGCCGTCCACGTTTTTATAAACGTTGTCGGAATACCGCTCGGAGTGTCCCATTTTGCCGAATACCCTGCCGTCGGGGGAGGTGATGCCTTCCACTGCGAGGAACGACCCGTTGGGGTTATAGCGGATATTCATGGTCGGCTGTCCGTGCGCATCCACATACTGTGTGGCGATTTGCCCGTTTTGGATGAGCTGTTCCATGAGCTCAGGCGGGCAGACGAAGCGCCCCTCGCCGTGCGAGATCGGAACGGTGTGCAGGTCTCCAACTTTACAGGCGGACAGCCACGGGGATTTGTTCGATGCCACGCGTGTGGTCACAAGGCGTGATTGGTGCCTCCCGATCGTGTTGAAGGTCAGCGTCGGGGTATCCGCGCGCGGCTCGATGATCTCGCCGTAAGGCACAAGTCCCAGCTTGATCAGCGCCTGAAAGCCGTTGCAGATGCCCGCCATCAGTCCGTCGCGCTGCTGCAAAAGACGGTGTACTTCTTCCTTGACTGCGGGGTTGCGGAAGAACGCCGTGATGAATTTGCCGCTGCCGTCCGGCTCGTCGCCGCCGGAAAATCCGCCGGGGATAAAGACGATCTGCGCCGTTTCCATGGCTTTTGCAAAAGCGGCGGCGCTTTCCGCAATGTCTTTTGCGGAAAGGTTGCGGATCACCATGACCTGCGGCTCGGCGCCGGCACGTTCGAGCGCGCGCGCCGTGTCGTATTCGCAGTTCGTACCGGGGAATACGGGGATGAGGACTTTCGGTTTTGCTGCACCGATCTTCGGCGCAACGCGGCTTTCCGCTGTAAAGGAGATCTCTTTTACAGGCTTATCGTCCGTTTGGATGTTGCAGGCGAACACGGATTCCAGTTTGTTTTCGTAGGTATCGCAAAGCGCCTGCAAATCGATCGTCTCAATGCCGACCTTCAATGCATAATCATAGGTTGTCTCGCCTAAGAGCTGCAACCCCTCCAATTCCTCGGCAGCTTCCAGAACGAATGCGCCGTAGTTGTATGCATACAGCTTGTCCTGCGGGAACATACGGTCTACTTTGAAGCCGATGTGGTTGCCGAACGCCGACTTCATCAGGCCTTCGGCAATGCCGCCGTAGGTGGGCGTATAGGCGGAGAGCACCTTTTTCTCTTCGATCAGCTTAGAAACGGTCTCAAATACCTGCAACAGGCTTTCCGTATTCAGCGTGCCGTCGGCATTTCGTTCGGGCTCGATGTAATAGACCTTCGAGCCGGGCAGCTTAAATTCGGGGGAAATGACGTTGTCGGAATTGCAGATAGAGACCGCGAATGAAACAAGGGTGGGGGGGACGTCGATGTCCTCAAACGTACCGCTCATCGAGTCCTTGCCGCCGATGGAGCCGAGCCCCAATTCAAGCTGCGCGGTAAGTGCGCCCAAAAGCGCCGCCGCAGGCTTGCCCCAGCGGGTGGCGTCCTCGGTCATACGCTCAAAATACTCTTGGAACGTCAGATAGCAGGTCGCAAGATCTGCACCCGTTGCCACAAGCTTCGCCACCGATTCCACGACCGCATAATACGCGCCGAGATAGGGGTTCTTTTCCGTGATAAAGGGGTTGAAGCCCCACGCCATCAAAGAACAGGTTTTGGTATCGCCTTTAAGCACGGGGAGCTTTGCCGCCATGCTTTGTGCGGGCGTGAGCTGGTATTTGCCGCCGAAGGGCATCAGTACCGTGTTCGCACCGATGGTCGAGTCAAATCGCTCCGCAAGGCCGCGCTTTGAGCAGACATTCAGGTCGGCTGCAAGATTAAACAGCTTTTCTTCGTTCGTTTTGCCCGGCACTTCACGGGTGATCGGCTGCGCGGCGCAAACGTGTACGCGCGTGTGTTTTTCCGCACCGTTGGAATTTAAGAATTCGCGGGAAATGTCCACGATTTTTTTGCCGTTCCACTCCATCGTCAACCGCGGCTCGGCGACTACCTCGGCAACCACGGTCGCTTCGAGGTTCTCCTCTGCGGCAAGTGTCAGGAAGCGGTCGGCGTCTGCGGCGTCAAGCACCACCGCCATGCGTTCCTGCGATTCGGAAATGGCAAGCTCCGTGCCGTCAAGACCCTCATATTTTTTCGGGACTTTATTGAGATCAATGTGCAGCCCGTCGGCCAATTCCCCGATGGCGACCGAAACGCCGCCCGCACCGAAGTCGTTGCAGCGCTTGATGAGCTTTGCCGCCTCCGGGTTGCGGAACAGCCTTTGCAGCTTGCGTTCCTCGGGCGCATTACCCTTTTGCACCTCCGCGCCGCAGTGTTCCAAGGAGGAGAGGTTGTGCGATTTGGAAGAACCCGTTGCGCCGCCGCAGCCGTCGCGCCCGGTTCGGCCGCCTAAAAGGACGACCACATCGCCGGGCTGCGGGACTTCGCGGCGTACATTTTTGGCAGGGACTGCGCCGACCACCGCGCCGATCTCCATACGTTTGGCAACATAGCCCTCGTGGTAGATCTCATCGACCTGCCCTGTGGCAAGACCGATCTGGTTGCCGTAGGAGCTGTACCCGGCGGCAGCCGTCGTCACAAGCTTGCGCTGCGGCAGCTTGCCGGTCATCGTGTCTTTGACAGGCTTTAAGGGGTTTGCCGCTCCCGTGACGCGCATGGCTTGATATC
>UQZS01000050.1 GCA_900545625.1 uncultured Oscillospiraceae bacterium
GCTCGTAGCATGGCTTAAAAACGCCGTCGGCACGTCCTCGCGCGCAATGCCGCAGCCGTCGTCGGTAATGCGGATATAGCGGATGCCGCCGTGCTGGATCTCCAGCGTGATGTTTTTCGCGCCCGCGTCGATCGCGTTTTCCAAAAGCTCCTTGACCACGGAGGCGGGCCGTTCCACGACCTCCCCCGCAGCGATGCGCTGGGCGATGCTTTTGGGCAGCTTACGGATCTTTGCCATGGATATGCCTGTTTTCCTTTCCCGGAGGGCGGCGCGCCGTTTTCTCCGATTTTTTCTATGTAAAGGGATTTAGCTTTCCTGCTTGGCGCGAGCGGCAAGCTCGTAAAGCTTGGTCAGCGCCTCGATCGGCGTTAAGGTATTGACGTCGAGCGCCTTCAATTCGTCCGCGATCTCCTGCGCGGCGTTGCCGGCAAGGCTCGTTTGCAGGGAAGGTTCTTCTTCAGCGGGCGCGGGCGCAGTAGATTTCGGCGCGCGCACCGTGTCGTTTTCTTCGAGTGCTTTTAAGATCACCTTTGCACGGCGCACGACCGTATCCGGCACGCCGGCGAGCTTCGCCACGTCGATGCCGTAGCTGCCGTCCGCCCCGCCGCGCACGATACGGCGTAGGAAAGTGATATCATCGCCGTGCTTTTTGACGGCGATGTTATAGTTCTTCACGCCCTGCACGGTGTCTTCAAGTTCGGTCAATTCATGGTAGTGCGTGGCAAACAGGGTTTTTGCACCCAACCGCTTGCGGTCGGCGGTGTATTCGAGCACCGCGCGCGCGATGCTCATGCCGTCGTAGGTAGAGGTCCCGCGCCCGATCTCATCGAGAATAATCAGGCTTTTGGATGTAGCATTCTCTAAGATCTCCGCCACCTCACGCATTTCGACCATGAAGGTGGACTGGCCGCTTGCCAGATCGTCCGACGCGCCGACACGGGTGAAAATGCTGTCGCAAAGCCCGATCTCGGCATGTGCGGCGGGGACAAAGCTGCCCATCTGCGCAAGCAGCACGATGAGCGCCACCTGACGCATGTAGGTGGATTTGCCCGCCATGTTGGGGCCTGTTAAGATCATCGTGCGGTTGTCGCCGCAGTCCAAAAGCGTATCGTTCGGGACGAACGGCGCGCCGTCAAGCATTTTTTCAATTACGGGGTGCCGACCCTCGGTGATGCGGATGCGGTCGGAGTCGTTGACTTCGGGGCGCGTATAGCGGTTCGCCGCCGCCACCGCTGCAAGCGAACAAAGCGTGTCGAGCGCGGCAAGGGCGCGCGCCGTGCGGCGGGTGCGGTCATACTGCGCGGCGATTTTTTTACGCACCGCGCAGAACACCTCATACTCCAAGCTCACGATGCGCTCCTGCGCGCCGAGCACCTTGGATTCCAGCGCTTTCAGCTCCTCGGTGATGTACCGTTCGCAGTTCGTCAGTGTCTGCTTGCGGATGTATGTATCGGGAACAAGCTCCTTAAAGGAATTGGACACCTCGTAGTAATAGCCGAATACGCGGTTGTAGCCGACCTTTAATTTTTTGATGCCGGTCTTCTCCTGCTCCTTGCGTTCGAGCTCGCTTAAATACCCTTTGCCGCCCTCGACGATCTCGCGCAGTTCGTCAAGCTCCGCGTTAAACCCGCTTTGGATCATACCGCCCTCACGCACGGAAAACGGCGCATCCTCGCGGATGGCGTCGCACACGAGCTTGTACACGTCCTCGAGCAGATCAAGGTCGCGGCAGACGTCGCACAAAAGCTGAGATTTACAGCTTTCCAACCGTTTTTTGATTTCCGGGAGAGGTTCGAGCGTGGTTTTTAAGGAAAGCAGCTCCTTGGCATTCGCCGTATTGTAGACGACGCGCGTCATCAGCCGCTCAAGGTCATAAATCCCCGAAAGGCGATCTGTAAAGTCTTTTAGCCTTACGGAGTCGCGCAGCAATTCCTCCACGGCGTTCTGCCGGCGGGAAACGGCGGCGCAGTCGCAAAGCGGGCATTCCACCCACGCGCGCAGCATGCGCTTGCCCATGGCAGTCTTTGTTTTATCAAGCACCCACAACAGCGAGCCGCGCTTTTCGCGGTCGCGCATGGTTTCGGTCAGCTCCAGATTGCGCCGCGTGGTTAGGCTTAATTTCATGAGCCGCGCGTCGGCGTACACCTGCACGCTGCGCAGGTTCTGTAAATCGCTTTTTTGCGCTTCATGCAGATATTGGAGCGTAGCCGAAAGCGCCAGCACTGCGCTTTTGTATGCTTCCCCCTGCAAGTCCTCTGTTCCCGCCGCGCCGAACTGTTCGCGTGCACGCAAAAGTGCCGCATCGTAATCCGCCGTTTCGGCAGGCAGCATTTCGACCGAGGCCTCGAGCTTTTTCGTCACGAAAGTACGCACACGCTGGAGTGACGCCGCCTGCGGATTCATCAGAAGCTCGCGCGGGGCAAAACGGGCAAGCTCGTCCACGGTGCGCTCATCGATATTCTCTGAAAAAGCAGTCACCTGCACCTCGCCCGTGGAGACGTCCGCAAAGCAGAGCCCCATTTGGTCGAAGCACAGGTACAAGCACGCAAGGTAATTGTTTTTGGTCTCGTCGAGCATACTGCTCTCGATCACGGTCCCCGCTGTGATCACACGGATGACATCGCGCTTGACGATCCCCTTGGCAGCTTTCGGATCCTCCATCTGCTCGCAGACGGCGACCTTATACCCGCGCGAGACGAGCTTTGCGATGTAGCTGTCGGCGCTGTGGAACGGCACGCCGCACATCGGCGCGCGCTCCTCCTGCCCGCAGTCGCGCCCCGTCAATACGAGTTCCAGCTCGCGCGACGCGGTTTTGGCGTCCTCAAAGAACATTTCGTAAAAGTCCCCGAGCCGGAAAAACAGGATCGCATCCGGATATTCTTTTTTGATTTCAAAGTACTGCTGCATCATCGGGGATAGTTCCGCCATAATCCGCCTCTCTCACATCCGTTGCTGTTTTGCCGCGCAAGACCCAAGCGGCAAGCTCTCAGTGGCAGCCGCCGCAGGAACCGCAGTCGCCGCTGCAGTTGTGCGCCGAAGGGTCACAGGTCTGGGGATCTTCGCCGTTGACGCACATGGCAAGGATGCCCGTGATGCGGTTCATCATGTCATCCACGGCCTGACGCGCAGTCTCAAACGCCTGCATATGCTCGTTTGCCATGATCTGATTGTAGACCGCCTGAAATTCGCGGTTGTATTCGTTCATCTTCTGCTCGTCGGGCGACTCTTTTGCCGCTTCCTGCTGGTAATTGAGCTGCACCAAGCGGATCTTGCCCATCAGGGCATTCAGCGCCTCGTCCGCGTCGTTTGCCTCTTTGGCAGCGGCGTAGGCAAGGTAGGTCTCATCCTGCTGGATGGCGGCGCCAAGCTGTCTGGTCAGAGTTTCGATGTCCATTTTTGTTTCTCCTGTCTGTATATTTTTTATTTGGATTCGTTTTCCGGTACGGCCTCGCCGAAGATCGTCCACTTGCCGGTCTCGGTAACGCGCACATCACAGTATGTGCCGATTTGTTCGGGAGAGCCTGCGAATTCGATCATCACGTTGCCGTCCGTGCGCCCTGCCAAGCGGCTCGCGTCCGTTTTGGAACGCCCCTCGACAAGCACGGTATAGGTCTTGCCGACGCTTTCGGCAATGCGCTTTGCGGCGATCTCCTCCTGCGCGGCGGTGAGCTCTGCGAACCACTGTGTTTTCTCTTTATGAGAAACGGGGTCGGGCAGTTCCGCCGCCGCCGTGCCCTTGCGCGGGGAATAGATGAAGGTGAACAGCGACGTGTATTCCACCTCGCGCACGAGCGAGACGGTATCCTGAAATTCCTCGTATGTCTCGCCGGGGAAGCCAACAATGATGTCGGAGGTCAAGGAAAGCCCGGGCACGGTCGCCTTTGCATCCGCCACAAGATCAAGATACTGCTGCCGCGTATAGCGGCGGTTCATGGCGCGCAGCACGCGGTCGTTGCCCGACTGCACGGGCAAATGCAGGTGCTTCGAGACCTTGTCGCACCGGGCGATGGTTTCCAAAAGCTCGTGCGTGCAGTCCTTCGGGTGCGACGTCATAAAGCGGATCTTGAAATCGCCGGGGAGCGCGTTGATCTCGCGCAGCAGCCCTGCAAAGTTCAGATCGCTTTTGTTGCCCTTTCCGTAAGAATTGACATTCTGGCCCAAAAGCGTGATCTCGCGGCAGCCCGCGCCGATGATCTCGCGCGCCTCGCGAAGCACATCCTCAGGCTCGCGCGAACGTTCGCGTGCGCGGACATACGGCACGATGCAATAGGTGCAGAAGTTGTCGCAGCCGTACATGATCGGCAGCCACGCCTTCACGCCGCCGCTGCGGCGCACGGGCAGGTGCTCGGCGATCTCGCCGAAGCCATCCGGCGCGCAGACCACGCGCTTGCCGCCGGTGAGCGTTTGATACAGAAGCTCGGGCAGGCGGTGGAGCACATGCGTGCCAAACACCAGATTTACGAACGGATAGCTTTTGTAAATCCGCTCACGCACATGCGCCTGCTGCATCATGCAGCCGCACAGCGCCACGATCAGATCGGGGTTGTCCTGTTTATAATTTTTAAGCTTGCCGACATTGCCGAACACGCGGTCCTCGGCATGTTCACGCACGGCACAGGTGTTGTAAAGCACCAGATCCGCTTTTTCAGGGCTGTCGCAGAAGTCATAGCCCATTTCGGAGAGAAGCCCCTCGATGCGCTCGCCGTCCGCCACGTTGCCTTGACAGCCATAGGTGTGCACGTAGGCTAAGGGCTTTGCGGTGGGATATTTTGCCGAAAGGATCTCGCGCACCTTTAATGCATACTGCCGCTGGCGTTCGAGCTCCTCCGGGGGGATATTATGCAGCTTTGCCAAAGTGTTTCACCGTATTCAAGTGTTTTTCAAATAGATCGAATGCAGCCATGCGAGGACATCGCGGAACACAAGCTCGTGATCGGCTTCCATCAGGATCTCGTGGCGGTCACCGGGGTACAGGATGACGGTCGGGTCGTGCCCCGCAAGCACCAGATTGTCCGCGACGCTCAATGCCCCCTTGCCGTTGAAACCAACCGGATCTTTTGCGCCGGAGATCACCATGATCGGCAAATCCTGCGGCACAAGCGATGCCCACTCGCGGCTGGAGCACTCGACCGCGAGCGCAAACAGATCACGATAGCCGCCGAGCTTAAATGGGAAACCGCAAAGCGGGTCTTCGAGGTACGCCGTCTGATTCTCGACATTGCAGCTAAGCCAAGCGACGGGCGACGCACTCTTTTCCCGTGCCATAAGGTTACACGCCGCATTGAAAAGCGTGCCGAGCTTATCCACATCCGCGCGCGGGCCGAAGCGCTCGCACGCTGCGTTGATTGCAGGCTGCAAGACCTCCGCCGCAGCGGGCAGCTCGACTGTGCCGCAGAAGATCACACCGTTCAGTTCTTCGCCGAAGTGCGCGGTATAGACCCGCGCGCACAAAGAACCCATGCTGTGCCCGAACAGGAAATACGGCAGGTCGGGATACTTCTTTTTCATGATCTTTGTGAGGATGTGCATATCGTCCACAAGCCGCTTATCGCCGTTCATATCGGCAAAGAAGCCGTAATCCGCAGGTGAATTGACGGATTTGCCGTGTCCGAGGTGGTCATTGCCGCAGACTACGAAACCATTGGACGCAAGGAAACGGGCGAACGCGTCATAGCGGTCGATGTGCTCCGCCATGCCGTGTGCCATTTGGAACACGCCGATGGGCGTCAGCTCCTCTTCACGCCAGATGAGCGTGCGAATATTATGCTGTCCGGTCGAGGAATGGAAATACGCTTCTGTTTTTACGATCGCCATGCCGCACCTCCGTAAAATACTATGGATTTTGGATTACATTGTATTGTACCACAAAAGCCAAGCTTTGTCACGTTCTTTCTCACAGGAAGGCATATCCTTTTGCATGGCCGCCGTACAAGGACGGGAAAGTGTATTTTTTTAACAACTTCTGCACGCAGGACGTCGAAAAAACCGTCTTTTTCACGATGAAAAAGCATTGCACGAAAAAAAGCGCTGTGCTAAAATAGGTTTAAGCCCCGACAGCGCGGGGCGTTTCCCGAATCACGCAGACGAAAGGAGGCAGTTATCCATGACTTACGAACAGGTCGTTGCCAAGGTCAAGGCAAAGTATGAAAACACAGATGCTTCTTCCGTCAACGGAACGCTTGCCATTCAGGTGAATCTGCTCGGCAAAAACGTCGAGGGTGTTTTCTATATCGAAGCCAAGGACGGCCGCGTCAATGTGGAGCCGTATGATTATCACGACAACAAAGCGGTCGTGACCGTTGCGCCGACGAATCTGATGAAGATCCTCGAAGGCAAGATGGACCCGGTCATCGCCTACACCACCGGCAAGGTTTCCGTTTCCGGCGACCCCGGCGCCGTTCTGACGCTCATTAAGCTGGCAAAGAAATAAGCCTTTTGCTTGCAAAACACGCTCGGCAAATACTGCCGAGCGTGTTTTGTTTTATGCTGTATTTTCAAATGTGTTTTGAGCGGGCGGCAAACAAAAGCGGCTGCCGCAAGCGCGGCAACCGCCAAATGTTATTTCAGAAACGATTGCGGAGCGAATCAGCCCTCACGCTTTTTCTTCAATGTGACTGCCGCAACGCCTGCTGCCATGGCAAGCATAGCCGCCGCAGCGATGCCGCCGACAACCGTACCGCTGGTCTGCGGAATCTCGGGGTTCGCCGTGCCGGTCGTACCCTCTTCCGCTTCCGTCGTCAAAACGGGGATCACTTCGGTCTCTTTTTCGCCGCAAACAGAGCAGACTCTTTCGCGCGAGCCTTCCTCGGTCTCGGTGGCCTCCTTCACAACAACCCATTCGCCGAAGTCATGCCCGAGTGCCGGGATCTCTTCGGTAACGGTCTCCTCGCAGCGTGCGCAGACACCGGTTCTGGAGCCTGCCTCGGTGCAGGTGGCTTCCTTGGTGACTTCCCATTCGGCAACGTCATGGCCGAGCGCCGCAACAGCTTCGGTCACAGTATTGCCGCAGACATCGCAGACACCGGTCTGTTCGCCTTCTTCGGTGCAGGTCGGCTCATTCGTCACAGTCCAATCGGTCACCGTGTGGCCGGTTGCAGGGATCTCGCGGGAATTCACTTCCGTGCCGCAGACCGTGCACTTTTGGATCTCCTCGCCAGCCTCGGTGCAGGTGGCAGGTGTCTTCACTTCCCAATCGCCCGCCGTGTGGCCGGTAGCGGCGATGGTATGGCTTCCAACGACTTTCCCGCAAACTGTGCAGATAATATTCTCGTTACCCGCTTCCGTGCAGGTGGGATATTTTGTAATTTCAGACAACTGCGTCGCATGGCCGCAGGCAATCGTCACGGATTTTGTGGAGTTTGCAACGACCTGATCCGTAACGTCTTCGCCGTCCAGCGTGGTGCCGTCATAGGCGTTGTCAATCACCAACGTCAAGGGCGAGCCGGGTTTTACAACTCGGAGCTGGAATGTAACCAAAGCGCCGCCTTCTGTAATCGCGCCCGCTGTCGCGCCTGTATAGCGCACACCGGTTGCATAGTCCAGATTCACTGTCGGGTTCAATACCACAACCGGCGTGGTTGCAGAATTCGCAACAGGTGTATATGCGGTCCTGTCGAACTCCACATTGAACTCCAACGCACCAAGATTAGAATTCTCAGACACGGATACCGTCACTGTGATAATATCACTGGCGTTTGCCGTGGTCTTGTCCGCAGAAAGTGTGAGCGCCGCCGTGGTATTTACCGCAAACGCCGGAACGGCGCACAGGCATACCAGAGCAAAAACCGTCAGAATGCTGACAATCTTTTTCATAGTTTGTCCTTCCTTTTTTAGATTTTTGTTTTTATTGTAACACCTCTCTGCACACATAGCTTATATCGAAAGCACAGCACTTCCGATATAAGGCCCGCAGCTAATCCCCTCTGAACGGAACAACCACACTTGTGCGCACAAAACGGATCATAATACGATTTCCTGCAAGAGCCACAACGCAAGCCAAAAAAGGGTGCAATTGCAGACAACTATACATTATATTTACTATATTATAGAAGAAGCTCTGCATTTTGTCAACGAAATTTTTGAAAATTTATTAAAATATATTGAGCAGTATACACAGATTTTTATGGAATCCTACGATTTTATTCTTGTTTTTCTCCTGAACCGTGATGTCCGGCAACATTGATTTTCTCGTTAAATCCCTGCGCCGTCTGCTTCTTTTCCATTTTGCCGCCAACGGCAGCACAGGCAGATTTGTGTTTTTTGCCGCTCCATTTCCGCAAGCGGGCGGTCGCGGTAGATAATATCCTGGCGGGGCAAAAAGCCCATTTTCTGCCAAAAGCGGTTGCCCGCTTCGTTGTCGGCAAACACGACCAGAGACGCCTTGTTTATCCCTGCCCTCTGCAGGGCCTGCAGCGCCGCTTCCACCAGCTGTGTCGCAATGCCCTGCCGACGATATTGCGGGTGCACCGCCGTGTAATAGATGTGTCCCCGGCGCCCGTCATTGCCCGTCAGGATCGCGCCCACGATCTGCCCGTGTTCTTCTGCAACGAAGCAGGTATCGGGATTGCGCCGCAAAAAGCACGCAATGCCGTCTTGGGAGTCATCCAAATTGTTCAGTCCCATACCCTTACAGGAACACCACAGTTTATAAACCGCAGTATAATCGTCCAAATGCATATTCCGAATGTCCATGGTTGCCCCCTTGCAAAAAGTCTGTACGAAAGCAAAAAACCCGCAGCGCCGATTGCGTTGCGAGGTTTTTAGCTGGAGCTGCTGGGCGGACTCGAACCGCCGACCTGCTGATTACGAATCAGCTGCTCTACCAACTGAGCCACAGCAGCATATTGGGTTTTGAGGCTGTTTATATGTGCGTTTCTTCCGAATCGCCCGTGACAGCTTTTATATTATATCGGATAAATACGGGAATTGCAAGAGAAATTTTTGCTTTTTTGACTTTTTGTGTGAGCGGCAGGAAAAAGGCACAAAGGAAGCCTGTAGAAAAACAGGAGCCGACAGCCCACAAGTCGGTTGTGAGCCGGAAGCGTATACCCAAAACCCGCAGGGCGCGAGCAGCGTCTGCGCTCTGCGGGTTTGTTCAGATTGTCGGTCGCCGTGCATTGGTTTCTTGCCGTACGCTGCTCGAACGGGCACAGAGACTCACCCGCCCTGCGGGGCATAGCATTCTTAACTTTGTGCGAACCTTCCGCACCACTTCTGATTTCCGGCGCCCGGTACGCCGCTCTTACAGCGTCCGCAGCCCTGCCGCCGCCTGCAGGATCCAACGGGCGTCAACAACACTGACCGTGCCGTCACCATTGACATCGGCAAGGGTGGAATACCGAAGCACCCGCAGATCCGCTGCGGTCTGCAAAGCCCAACGCGCATCGATCGCGTTAAGCATGCCGTCTTCGTTTACATCCCCGACAAGTCCTGTGAGAACATCGATTTCTTCGGTTGCAAGCACTTCGCTGCAGACCTCACAAGATTGGGTGCGCAGCCCTGTTTCTGTGTGGGTAGGCTCTTTTGTTACAGCCCACTCGCCCGCTGTATGCCCCATTGCGGGAACGATGCTGTCGATATAGCTGTCGCCGCAGGTCGTACAGGTGTGCGTGGTGAAACCGTCCTTTGTGCAAGTCGGCGCAGTAACAACCGCCGTGTAGCTGTGCCCGAGCGCTGCCTTATATTCATCCGTGTAGGAATCTCCGCAAATCGAACAGGTGTGCGTTGTATACCCCTGCTTGGTGCAGGTCGGCGCGGTAACAACCGCCGTATAGTCGTGTCCCGTTGCAGCCAGCACGCGGGTTTCCGTCGCTTTGCAGGCGGCGCAGACGCGCGTCTCCATGCCGTCCTGCGTGCAGGTCGGCGCAGAGGTCTGTTCCCATTCCCCAAAGCTATGCCCGGACGCCGGGATCTGCTCAATCGAGGTTTCGCCGCACACACTGCAGGTATAGATTCGCTCTCCGCCCTGTGTGCAAGTCGGGGCGGTATACTCCGTTTCCGTCATTGTACCCGCATGGCTGCATGCAATTTTTAAAGAATCTGTGGAATTGGCAACGACCTGCTGCGTCACATCCTCACCGTCAAGCGTAGTACCGTCAGTTGCCTGAATCACGGAAAGAGTCAGCACGCTGCCGGGCTTGAGCGCCCGAAGCTGAAATGTGACCAGCGCGCCGCCCTGCGTGATAAAGCCCGCCGTAGCCGCACTGTAATACAGACCGTTCGCGTGGTTCGGGTTGACCGTAGACGCCCACAGGGAGTCCTGCGTATAAGAACCGTCTACATACTGAAATGCAGAACGGTCAAAGTCCACGGAAAACTCCAACGCACCAAGCTTGGAATTTTCAGAGACTGCCACCGTGATCGTGACAATCTCGTTGACACTGACCGTGGTCTTGTCCGCAGACAGCGTGAGTGCCGCTGTGGTGTCCGTCACCGCGAGTGCAGGCGCCGCACACAGGCAAGCCAGCGTAAAGATCAGCAGAATACTTATGACCTTTTTCATTGCTATTGCTCCTTTGCATTTTATATATTTAAGTTAAAATAACGTTCCGCATTATAAAACGCGATGTCCGCAACCATTTGGGAGAGGAAATCGAGCTCGCAGGGATATTTGCCCTCCTCTACCCAATCGCCGATCAGTTCGCAAAGGATGCGGCGGAAATACTCGTGGCGCGGATAGGAAAGGAAGCTGCGCGAATCCGTGACCATGCCGACGAATTTGCCGAGCACGCCGAGGTTCGCAAGCGTTTTCATCTGCTCGCGCATACCGTCGTAATTGTCGTTGAACCACCACGCCGAACCGAACTGGATCTTGGATGCGATCTCGTCGTTCTGGAAATTGCCGAGCATCGCGCCGAGGACATAGTTGTCTTTCGGATTAAGCGTGAACAGCACGGTCTTCGGCAGATTTCCCTTGCGTTCAAGCGCGTCCAAGAGCCCGGAGAGCCCCTCGGCGATCTCGCGGTCGTCAATGGAATCAAAGCCCGTGTCGGGGCCGAGGCGGTCGAACATGCGGCTGTTGTTGTTGCGCATGGCGCCGATGTGCAGCTCCATGACCCAGCCGCGGCGGGCATACTCCGCGCCGAGGAACCGAAGCAGCGCTGTGCGATATTTGTCCGTCTCTTCCGTGGTGAGCGTCCCGCCGATGAGCCCGATCTTAAAGATCTTCTCCACCTCGGAATCCGTTGCGGGGCGATAGGGCACATACGCGAATGCGTGGTCGCTCGCACGGCAGCCCAGCGAATCAAACAGATCCATGCGCTCCGCGAGCGCGGCCTTCAGCTCGGCAAAGGTATGGATCTCGCGGCGCACCGCCTTTTCCATGGCGGCGATCCACGGGATGAACGCGGGCAGTTCGATGCCGAGCGCCTTGTCGGGACGGAATGCAGGCAACACACGGCATTTGAAATTCGTTTCGTTTTGCAGCAGCTTATGGTATTCAAGCCCGTCGGCGGGGTCATCCGTCGTACAGACGCAGCGCACGTTGGACTTTTCGATCAGCTCGCGCGGGGTAAAGCCGCCCGCGCGGATCTTTTCGTTGCAGCGGCGGTAGATGTCCTGCGCCGTTTTTTCAGACAGCGTTTCCTCCACGCCGAAGTAGCGCTGCAACTCCAAGTGCGTCCAGTGATACATCGGGTTGCCGACAGCATAAGGCAGACAAGACGCGAACGCCTTGAATTTTTCGTGATTCGGCTTTGTGCCGGTGATATAGTCTTCCGAAATGCCGCAGGAGCGCATCAGCCGCCACTTGTAATGGTCGCCAGAAAGCCACAGCTCGGCGATATCGGCGGGCCGCTTATTTTCATAAATCTCCTTCGGGGACAGATGGCAGTGCCAATCGAAGATCGGGGTTTTTTCCGCACCGCGGCGGTAAAGCTCCTTCGCCGTTTTGGTGGTCAGCAGAAAATCCTTATCCATAAATCGTTTCAAAACGATCGCCCCTTTCATTTCCATGCGCTTATATATTGTAAAGCAAAACCCGCAAGCGGTCAAGGCGCACAGGCAAATTTCGGGCAGGAAATTTCCGTTCGCTATTGTATACCCGACAGCGGCATGGTATTATACAAAAAAGACTTCACCATATAGGGAGAGAAATACATGGAACTGCAAGCACAAAAGGGAGAGGGACTGACCCCGAACGCGCTGCGGCTCATGCGGTTGACGACGGGCATCAAAGCGCTGATTTTGTTTGCGCTGTTCGCTGTCGCGGGCGGCGTCACGCTCGGTACGGGGTACACGGTTGCCGGCATTGTGCTGTTCACTGTTGGTGCGGCGGTCTGCCTGATCTACTGGCTGCTCATGCCGCGGTTTCGCTTTCGTCGCTATCGGTATCTGCTCACACAAGACCGCTTGGAGATCACCGAAGGCGTCCTGTTCGTGCACCGCACCGTCGTACCCGTAGACCGCATCCACCAGATCGAGGTCAGCCGCGGGCCGCTTGACAGATTTTGCGGGGTGGCGTGCGTAGAAGTCACTACGGCGGGCGGCACGGCGAAGCTCAAATTTTTGGATGCGCAAAAGGCAGACGCCGTTGCCGCGCTTTTGCACAGCCGTTTGCAGGCGCGTATCGGTTCGGCGCAGGAGGTGTCGGATGTTTGACAAGCCCACACGCAACCACCCGTATTTCATCTTCGAGCGCGGCGGGGCGCTGGCGCTCGTCCTGCTGTTCTATTTGGGGTCGAACATTGTCGGAGAACAGCAGGCAGACGTTTGGAAACGGCTGTTTTCGGCCGACTACAAAGCGGCGCTCGCTTTCATTTTAGAGGAAAACCTCTCCGCGCTGCTGCTGGCGGCTGTGGGAATCCCCGTGCTTTGCCTTTTTGTCATCGCAGTGAGCTTTCTCATTTGGCGCCGGACGACGTTTTATATCGACAAGGACAACAATTTCCGATATGATCGCCGCGGATTTGTGCGCAAGGAGATCCGCGTGCCGCTGCGCGGCATTTCCACAGTGAACATCCGTCGCACGCTTTTCAAGCGCCTGTTCGGACTTGCGACGGTGCGTTTGGACGTAAACTCCGCCGTGACCAGCGAAAAGGCGGATTTCTCCCTCATCATGACCGCCGCACAAGCGGAAGTCTTCGCGCGCACCATTGAAGCGAAAAAGGCGGAAGCGGCGGGTTCTGCGGCTGTTTCGGCTGTGCCGTCTGCCGAAACCGCGGAAAACCCCGCGGCAGATACTGCGCAGCGTCGGGAGATCCGCTATACGCCGGGGCAGGTGTTTGTGCATATTCTGCTGACCGCTTCATTCACTGCACCTGTTGTCATCCTGCTGATGTGGGCGGTGCAGTTTTTGCCGTTTTTCGCAGGCGATGCGGAAACGATCTCGTTTCTGCCCCTGCTTCTGCTCGTCATCGCGGGTATTTTGTTTGCCGCGGATTAAGACAGGATTTTAAGAAAAATCAAATATTAGATGGAAGTGGAAAAGTTAT